>JAAXID010000026.1 GCA_012270545.1 Anaerolineae bacterium
CCCAATGTCATCGTCTTTTTCACCGACCAGCAGCGCTGGGACACGACCGGCATCCACGGCAACCCGCTCGATCTGAGCCCCAACTTCGACCGCCTCGCCCGCGCCGGCACCGATGTGCACTATTCCATCACCTGTCAGCCCGTTTGCGGACCAGCGCGCGCCTGCCTGCAAACGGGCCTTTACGCCACTGAAACCGGCTGCTACCGCAATGGCATCAGCTTGCCCGACGACAGTCGCACGCTTGCGCATTATTTCAAAGACGCGGATTACGACACCGCCTATATCGGCAAATGGCATCTGGCCGCCAGCGGCCATGGACCAGTGCCGCCTGAGCAGCGCGGCGGCTACGACTATTGGCTGGCCTCCAACCTGCTGGAATTCACTTCTGACGCCTACGATCTAGTGATGTATGACAACGAGGGGGAGCCTGTGAAGCTGCCGGGCTACCGCGTCGATGCCCAGACCGACGCCGCCATCCGCTACATCGACGAGCATCAGGACGCGCCCTTTTTTCTCTTCTTGTCCTACATCGAGCCGCACCACCAGAACCACCGCGATGATTATCCGGCGCCGCCCGGTTACGCTGAGCGCTATCGCGGGCGCTGGCTGCCACCGGACCTGGCGGCGCTGGGCGGCTCGTCGCATCAGCAGCTGGCCGGCTACCTCGGCATGATCAAGCGGTTGGACGAGGCGCTGGGACGCCTGGTCGACGCGCTGATCAGCCTGGGCCTGCTGGAGGACACTATCATTCTCTTCACTTCGGATCATGGCAATCATTTCAAGACGCGCAACCCTGAATACAAGCGCTCTTGTCATGACGCTTCCGTGCGCGTGCCGACGATGCTCTATGGCGGTCCCTTCAGCGGTGGCGGGCGCATATCGCAACTCGTCAGTTTAATCGACCTGCCGCCGACCCTGCTGGACGCCGCCGGCATTGCCGTGCCCGAGGGGATGAGCGGACGATCGATTCTGCCGCTGATTCGAGGGGAGACGGTCGACTGGCCCGCCGAGGTCTTCATCCAAATGAGCGAGTCTCGGCTGGGGCGGGCGATCCGCAGCAAACGCTGGAAATACGCCGTGACCGCGCCGGACAAGCATGGCTGGAACGATGCCGCCAGCGACCACTATGTCGAATCCGCGCTCTACGATTTGCTCGCCGACCCGGAGGAGCTGCACAACCGCGCCGGACTAGAGACCCATCGCGAGGTCTGTGATGTGCTGCGCTCGCGGCTGATTCGGCGCATGCTCGAAGCGAACGAAGACGAGCCTGTCATCGAACCAGCGCCACTGGTCCCCGGGAGTGGGCAGCTCCATGTTGACATTGAAGAGGGCTGGCTGTAGCCCTGTCCGGCTTCGCCGACATCGTATGCCACCCGTATGAGTCGCATTTCCCAATCTGTGTATAATCAGATTGACGACTGAATTCCAAGGAAAGCAAGGGATATGGTGAAGCAAGGTCTTTTGCTTCTGCTCCTCGTTATCGGCGGCGGCGTGCTGGCGCAAACGAACGAAGAGAGTGCCGACCTGCCAGATATCTTCCACATGCGGAACCTGGGTAGGGAATACCAAGGCTGGAATAATTGCGGTCCCGCCGCCCTTACCAATGCCCTGGTCCACTTTGGTTACGTTGACGATCAGTACCGCGCCGCCAAGTGGCTGAAGCCCAATCACGAAGACAAGAATGTCAGCGCCTGGCAAATGGCGGAATTCGTCAACACGCAAATCCCTGAACTGCCTATTCGCGCTATCGTGCGGGATGGCGGGACGCTCGAATTGCTGCGGACGCTAATGGTCAACGGCTTCCCGGTGCTCGTTGAACAAGGCTACGAGCCGGCCAACTACACCTGGATGGGGCATTATCTGCTGCTCAGCGGCTATGACGAGGCGCTGAGTGAATTCAACAGTGTGGACAGCTTCAAGGGGCCCAACACCCGCTACCGCTACGACGAAATCGAGAAATACTGGCAGCACTTCAATTACAAGTTCATCGTGCTTTACACGGTCAACCGTGAAGAGGAACTGATGGCGCTGCTGGGTGATGACGCCGACGAGTGGCAGAACCAGATCAACGCCTTGGAGCTGGCGCGCGCCGAAGCCATCGCCGATCAGGCCGATCCCCACGCCTGGTTCAACATGGGCAGCAGTTTCGTTGCGCTCGGCATGTATGACGCGGCGGCGCAGGCTTACGACAAGGCGATCTCGCTCGGCTTGCCCTGGCGCATGTTTTGGTATCAATTCGGCGCGTTCGAAGCCTACTACCACACCGGGCGCTACGATGACATGATCCGCATTGCGCGCCAGAATCAGAACGATGGCGGCGGCCATTATGTCGAAGAGACGTATTATTATCTGGGCATGGCGCGCGAGGGCCGCGGCGAAGTCGATATGGCGCTGCAGAACTACAACACCGCGCTGAGCTTCAACCCGAACTTCAGGCCCGCGCGCGAGGCGAAGGAGCGTCTGTTGGCGGGGACAAGTTAAGCCTGCGCCCTGATTAAGCCTCGGCGTAAGCCTTTTCTGGTTTGCGCCTGGCCGCCTCAGCCGCGTAAGTGCTCGCTACCATCTGGCTGAGCAAGATAATCAGAATAGTTCTCGCCAGGTAAGCAAGCAGCCAGATTCCACCATTGGGATATCGCTCGGTGATTATGATGAAATTGGAGAGCGAGATTGGCTGCGTAGCTATTGTGACAGCGGTTGCGACGATCACCATCGCGAAGCGGTACAGAAGCGGTTTTCGAATCCGCCGATACAAGACAGCCGTGACCAGGGCCATTGCGATGCCCACCGTGCTGCCCCAATAGGCACCCTCAATTATGGCATGCTGAATAATAGGACCAAGCGCTGAAACGTACGATGATCCCCATATCGGCATCGCCTCATAAACCAGGTGCTCCACAATGCTCAGGGGAATGCAGAGGACGACCATAAGCAGCGCCATCTTTGCCAAGGGTCGTGCTCGCCACATCTAGTTTGCCTTTCCGCAATGGCCTGCTCACGCTTTCAAAGCCAATTGCACAATCACGTTGATAATGGTGACAATAAGCGCGACAGTCACGCCGATGCTCCAACGCATCGACTTCATTTCCGAACGCAGCCCTTCGAGATCGGTGCGCAAACTTTCGATATCTGCCTTCGTCGCCAGATGCTGATACGCGCCTTCCAATGACGAGATGCGTCCTTCGTGATTTAACAACTGTTCACTAGCCATATATTGATCAGTCCTTATCGCCTACGGCAATGTTGCGCTTCTATTATACCACTGCTTTGCCGGCATTCATTTGTACAGGATGATTAAGTGAAGGCCGGCTGCAGATAGACCTCGTTCACTGCGAAGAGCTCATCGACCATGGACTGAATCTCCCGCAGCGAACAGACCGCCGCCGAGAGTGGCGAATAAGCAACCGCCTGATAGATCAGCCGCTTGTCGCCCTTGAGGATGCCTTCGACCGCCATTTCCTCGATTTGCGCGTAGAGATTGGTCAGCGGCGCCACCGATTGCGGCAGGGGACCGACCGCTACCGCTTCCAAGCCAGCGCACGAAGCCCAAACAGGCACCTCGACGCAGGCGCTATCCGGCAGATTGTCGACCAAGCCTTTGTTCGGCACATTGCCGTTGAACTTGAAGGGCCGGCCGCCTTGCATCGCATTGATGATATAGGCGGCGTATTCATGCCCGCGCTCGAGATCGATCTCGCCCTGTTCGAACCAGGCGTGGATATCATCGCGCCAGTCGTGCTCGCGGCGACGATACTCCTTGAGGATGTAGGCGTGTTGCCCCGGGTTCCAATTGGTGCCGTGCGTGGCGTATTTCTCGATCAGGTCGGGCCGCTTGCGGAACCACCAATTGTATTCCGAGTTGTGTCCGCTCGATTCGGTCACGTAATAATCCAGCGCCAGGTACATCTCGTTGCGCACCTGCTCGGCATTATAGATGTCCTCGTTTTCCCTGATGGCGCGCTGGATGAGCGGGTAGGCGTCCTCGCCATTCCAGGTGTACTCGATGAACCAGGCTGTATGATTGATGCCGGCGCAGGTATAGTTGATCTCGTCGTAGGGCGCGCCGATCCAATTCGCCAGCATCTTTGAGGTGCCCTGCACACTGTGGCACAAGCCGGTGACGTTGATGTCGGTTTCGATGTTCATCGCTCGGCAGAGCATCGCCATCGGATTGGTGTAATTGAGCATCAGCGCCTTCGGGCAGTAGCGTTCCATATCGCGCGCGATATCGACCAGAACTGGAATGGTGCGCAGCGAGCGGAATATGCCGGAGACGCCGCGCGTGTCGCCAACGTTCATGTCGACGCCGTATTTCATAGGAATTTCGATATCATGCCGCCAGACCTCGGTCGCGCCCACCAGGATCGTCACGATCACATAATCAGCGCCTCGCAGGGCTTCGACGCGGTCCATGGTAGCGGTTACGGTAGCGGGATACTCGCCGGCTTCGACGATGCGGGTGACGGCGCGCTGGGCGAAATCGAGGCGCTCGGCATCGATGTCCATCAGCGCGATCTCGCTGCCTTCCAGCAAGGGGAAGGTCAATATATCTTTGACCAGCTTGCGCGTGAAGCCGAAGCTACCGGCGCCGATGAAGGTGATTTTGGGCATGCGATGGTGTCTCCAAGTAAGCTTTGCTACGATAATTGTGCATGTGGCTCATCGACGTACAAACTCTAATGCTCGTGTCAGCCATTATCGTTTGAGGGGTTAACTGCTTTGCGCGATTGGGGTATGATCATATTGCTAGGAGGCCGATCTATCACATTGCCATCCAGGAAATCGAGCGCGTCGCAGTATTCGCCGACTCCCATGTCATCAACATATCCAACTCTACATTCTCGAAGGTATTCCCGGTCCAAGGGCTTGAGCTTATCGATCATCTCGTCGCGTGTGATTGATTCTATGTCGGTTCGCACTACGTCAACGTATCGGACTTCGACCAGCTTGCCATAAGAATACCCGCGCGCTTGCCGTCCGCCAGGTTCGTACAATACATACATTTGTGACTTCATGATACGTACCTGCCCCTATACCACTCTTCAACATAATACCAAAAGACATATGGTGAGAAGCGCAGTCTGTACTGTTTATCCGCAATCCGATCAACATCATAAACAATACTATCATTTCTGTCTATGGATGCAGTTATGCCAAGACTCACGACTGACACCATTTCGTCACTGAAATAGTTCTTTTTCTGTCTTATACCGGCTTCCATTCCATGAACTATCAGATTTCTGATTGCTCTAGCTATACAGCCAGCATGCCAGCCATGTACGATTTCTCTGTCATGTCCAAAATTTACAATCTCTATGAAACCATTTACGAAGCGTTCGCTACCATTTTCGCCTTCTCCAACCAATTCAAACAGATTGGAGATAATTAGCGTCAAAGCCCAAAAGTGTCTTTCGTCTCTTTGCTTGAACAAGAGATTGCCCGAGAATACCGCCATGCTGATCGCTTCGTCGCGGTCAATATGTAATGGGTCGGTTTCCGGATCCATTTAACCGATCAACCCCTCCAGCCGATCCACCAAACCCGCCAGCACTTTGAAGGTCTCTTCCACCGCCAGCGGCGTCGACATATCCACGCCGGCTGCCTTCAGCGCCGGAATCGAATAGTCGCTGCTGCCCGCCCTCAACAGCGCGAGATACCGATCGACTGCGTCAGGATCATCGCCCGTCAGAATCGCGTTCGCCAGCGCATGCGCCGCCGAGATGCCGGTGGCGTATTGGAAGGTGTAGTAGGCCTCGTACAAGTGGCCGAACTGCGCCCAAGTGATCCCTGTCCGCTGTCGATCATCGCTCATCGTCTCGCCATAACCCTCGGCGTAGAAGCCAGCCATAATCTCGTTTAGCGTCTCGGGGGTCAGCGGCTCGTCATTCTCCATCCGCGTATGCACCTCAAATTCGAAGCGCGCCAGCGTCGGCATGATGAAGAAGTAGCGGTGGATATTGTCCATCGCCTCTTGGATCAAGGCCAACTGGAAATCACGGTCGTCTTCCCCGGCGAAAAGGTGCGCCCGCACCAGCGCCTGATTGAAGTTTGAGGCGACCTCGGCGACGAACATTGAGTAATTGCTATAGACGAAGGGCTGATGCGCGCGCGTATAGTGACTGTGCATCGAATGGCCCAGCTCGTGCGCCAGGGTGCTCATCGAGCTCAAGTTGCCATCGAAGCTCATCATGATGAAAGGGTGGCTATCATAAGTGCCGAAGGAGAAGGCGCCTTCGGATTTGCCTTCGTTGATGGCGTAATCGACCCAGCGCTCTTCCAGGCAGCCACGCCGCATCGTATTCACATAATCCTCGCCCAGCGGCGTCATGCCAGCGGCGATCATATCAACCGCCTCAACATAGGACAGCGACGGATCAGCGGCCGTCAGCGGCGCCCAGATATCCCAAGGATGAATCGTATCGTAGTCGAGCGCCCGCCGCCGCACATCCCAATAACGATGCCAGGTGGGGATATGCTTTTTGTAGGTATCGATCAGATTGTGGAAGACTTCGACCGGAATGTTGTTTGGAGAGAGCTTGGACTGCAGGACGCTCTCGTAACCGCGCAGCCGCGCCATCACAACATTTCGCTTCACCGATGCCAGATAGGTCGTGGCGAAGGTATTCTGGAATTTCAAGTAGCTGTCGGCATAATTCTGCCAGGCGTTCTTGCGCGTCTCGCGGTCTTTGCTCGCCAGGAGTTTGTTGACTGTGCTCTGCACGAGCGGCTGCGGCGCGCTGTCACTGTCCTTCGCCGGCTCAAATTTTAGGTCCATGTCATTGAGCGCGCTGCGGATGCTCTCGATGCGGCTGAGCGGATCGCTCAATAAGCCCAACACCGACTCGACCTCGCCGGAAAGCACATGCTTCTTCTTCCGCAGCAAGTCGTCAATATGCTGCTGATAAAGCTTCAAGTTGTCTTCAGCTAGCCAGCTCTGCAACAGTTCGCCGTCCATCGCCAGCAACTCCGGCTCGGCGAAGGCGGCGCCTGCCATGAACTGTCCCGCGAGACCCTGCGCCTGCCCGACCATGCCCTTGATTTCTTCATTGTTGCTATCGCAGGCACTCCACATCACCGGGTACATATAAAGCGTCCAGACACGGCGCGCGAGTGCTTGCTGAAAATCGAACCATTCGGCGAGTCGTTCCGGGCTCTGCGACAGGGCGCCTTTGTAGCTATCGATTTCGGGCATCTTCGCCATCGCCGTCTGGTATTCTTGTCGCCAGGCGGCGAAGGAGGGGAAAACACTCTCGTGATTCCAAGTTGATTCGATTGGGACTTCGTCGCGGGTGGGGACTGTAGACATATTTGCCACTCTCTTCTGTGTCAATCTTCAGTTTGAATGAGTCCAGAATTCTACCTGCACCACCATAGATTGCCTAGATAGCGGGCAACAGGCGCGTGCCATATTCTTGCAAGTGCGCGAGCCACTAGAGCCCCTACATTTTGTTATTCACAGAATGAGGTAATTAGCGGATCAACAGATTTCACGATGGGACTCTGTTTCGTTGTTCAGCGTTAGCGCGACTTTTGTGCCTCTACGGTGGCCTTGTCCTACCGCAACCGCCACTCAAAGGGCATGATGCACTGCGCCCGCTTGCAGAGCTGCTCGATGCCGTCTTGTGCGAACTTCAGCAGCGCCGCGGGATTCCCCTCGGCCACCTGAGCGCCGATCGGCTTGCCTTTCTCGCGAATCAGAATCGACGGCGCATTATGCGGCAATTGCGCCAATTCGCGCGCCTTGTCGATCGCGCGCTGCAAGTTGCCCAGCTCATCGACCAGGCCGCGCTCCAATGCCTGCGTCCCGGTCCAGACGCGTCCTTCGCCAATTTCGTCGATTTCGGCGCTCGTCTTGCCGCGGCTCTCGGCCACGCGATCCAGGAATTGCGCATAGATATGCTCGATGCTGCCACGCATCATCGCCCGCTGCGCATCGCTGAATGGGCTCTCGCCCGTCATCAGATCGGCGTTTTCGCCGCGCAGATAGGTGAATGCGTTGACATGCAGCTTTTGCAGCATCTTGCTGTTCACGAGCTTGCCCATCAGCACGCCGATGGAGCCGGTGATCGTGCCGGCCTGCGCCACGATCCAATGCGCCGGCGTCGCGATATAGTAGCCGCCCGATGCCGCCACGCCGCCCAAGAAGACCACCAGCGGACGCGACTTGGCGAATTCCGCCAGCGCAGATGCCATCGACTCCGATGCTGTGGCCGAGCCGCCGCCGCTATCGATATACAACACCAGCGCGCCGCATTGCGGATCCTTCATCAGATTGCGCACTTGCTGGTTTAGCGTGACATCGCCCAGACGCTCGCCGCCGACGAAAGGCACCGGAACGGGCATATCGCTCGGCGGGGTCGAGCTTTCGCCATCGACGATCAGGCCGCCGCCATAGATCACGCCGACATACTTGCTGCTGAAGTCGCGCTCGGGCAGTAGGATCTGCCCATCCGCTTCTTCCCACATCGTGATCTTGGTGATGCCGAGGTACTCAAGCAGCCCCTCCTCGTTCATGATGCCATCGACATAACCCTTCTCCAACGCGTCATCACCCATGTGCAACCCGCCATCAATCATGTGGCGGACTTCGTCTGTCTTCATCTTGCGGGTGGATGCGATGCCCTCAATCACAGTTTCGAATATGGAGTCGAGCAGCCAATTCGTCTGCTCCCGGCCCTCGGGCGAGGGCGCCTTCCGCGTCAGCATATCGGCCGCGCCTTTGTATGGCGAAATCGCGACAGAGTCGAATTCCAAGCCGACGGTCGCCAGACCTTCTTTGAGAAAGATCTGCTGGCTCAGCAGACCGGTGGTTTCCAGCATGCCACCGGGAGGCAGCAGGATTTCATCGCAGGCGCTGGCGACGAAGTATTCGAGCGTGCGATAACCGGGCGCATAGCTCAGCGCGCGTTTGCCCTTTTCCCGCAGGCGCAGAATCGCGTCGCGCATCGTCTGCAGGTCGGCCGTGCTGCCCGAGAAGCCGCGGAAATAGAGGATGACGCCCAAGGGACGTGGGTCAGCGCCGATGCGATCCAGCGCGCTCACGAATTCCATCAGGCTCATCGGCGGCGCGCCCAGGACTTGACGCTGCACGAAGTTGCGCTCTTTGGGAATAGGCGCGAACGAGCTCGGCACCTTGATCATGACATAGTCGATCGCTTTGACGCGCGCCCGCTGCATATTGAGCAGGTTGACGCTCAGCTGCTGGATCAAGCGTTTGGTTTGGGACATGGCTTAGCCCTCTCCACCCTTGGAAAAAAGGCGAGTTGATTTCGCTCTACTGCTCAGATACGCGCCGACCTCGGCAAAGTTGCAGTGCGGAATTGCTGATGTTGCGCCTCACACAGCACGACGGAAAATTCTCGCAAAGGGACGAAAACATGATATGCTACTGACAAATGGTTCGCAAGGCAAAGCGAAATGGCCACCCAAGAACGACTGCTTGATGTCGATGCTGTCACTGAGTTGATAAGGCAGCCCGATTTCGCAGACAAGCGGTTCTACATGATCGACGGAGTGATATTTGAAATGTCGCCAGTGAAGCGGATTCATAGCAGTCTCGCTTATCGCATCAGTAAGTTGCTGGGAATGTTCGTAGAGGAACGCGATTTAGGCGAAATACACATTGAAATCGGCTGTTACCCGCCCGGCGACCGCAGTACACTACTCGCGCCGGATGTCGCTTACGTCAGCCACGCGCGCTTGAGCCAACAACCAAAGGATGAATTCCTCTCCGTCATGCCCGGCTTTGAGTTGGAACTCAGCCATCTGTTTCCGAATCCTGAGCCAAGCTGAGTCTCAGCGCGTTTGCGCAACTAGATTCTGTCCCCCAGCCGCCGAATATGCGCGATCGTCTCGGCGATGCCTTCTTCATGCGGCGTCTCGTAGACCCTATCGAAACTTGCCCGCAGCGCGCTGTCATCGAAGCCGGCCGGGAAGGGCAAGGGATTATCCACCACTTCGATCTCGGCCCCTGGCAGCGCATTCCGCGCGACTTCCACAAAGCACGCGACCGTAGACGGCGGACCGCCCAGATTGAAACCGCGCGCGCCATCGAGCGGCTGCTTGGCCGCCAGGATGAATTGCCGCGCCACATCCGAAGCGAGTTGAAATTGCATCGCGCCGCTGAAGCCAATTTTATAAGGCTGTCCTTTGGCTGCCGCCACCAGCGCATGCGTCGGCTCGCTGGTCATGCCCTGGTCGCGTCCGACGCCGTAAACAGTATAGGGTCGCAGGGCCGTGCTGGTGATGCCGTAATCCTCGTAATAGACCAGCGCCGTACCTTCGTTGCAGACCTTGTAGGCGCCATATAACGTGCGCGGATTCTTGGGCGCGTCGTTGGGAATTAGGCCGGGCGGGAAGTCCGAGGGCGGCCCATATACGCCGATGGACGAGGCGAAAGCGATATGGTCCACGCCCTGTTCGCGCGCCGCCTCAAAGACATTGACCGTGCCTGTCACGTTGACCTCGGCGCCCAGGACCGGATTGGCGCGGCAGAAAGGCACTTGCAGCGCCGCCAGATGAATCACGTGCGTGATGCCGTGCTCGGCGAAAACCGCCTTTAGCGCATCGGTATCGCGCAGGTCGCCTTGCACGAAGGTGATCGCGGCTTGCTCCTTGGCGCTCATCAGCCAGCTGATGCGGTGGCGATCCGTGCTTTGATCGAAGTTGACCGCTCGCACCCCGATGCGCTGCAAGTGAAACAGCGCCCAGGCGCCGATGCAGCCCATGCCGCCGGTGACGAGATAGGTATCTACCATCGTTACGCCTCGACCATTCGGTTGACCAGCCTGCCCAACCCTTCAACTTCTACGATGTATTCATCGCCCGGTTTCATCCACACCTTGTCCGCCATGCCCATGATGACGCCTTCCGGCGTGCCAGTGCTGATCACATCGCCCGGGCTGAGCGTCATGACCTTGCTGGCGTATGCGATCACCTCGGCCACGGTGAAGATCATATCAGCCGTGTTGCTGCTCTGTCGCAATTCGCCATTCATCCAGCCCTTGACCGACAAATTCTGTGGATTGGGGACTTCATCGGCGGTGACCACGTACGGTCCCAGCGGCAGAAACTTGTCCAAGCTCTTGCCCAGCAGCCATTGCCCGCTGAGCATCTGCAGCCGGCGCTCGCTGATGTCGTTCATATTGCAGTAGCCGAAGACGGTGCCCAGCGCCTCATCCACCGAGACATTGCGCGCCGTCCCGCCCATGACCACGCCCAGCTCCGATTCATAATCGACGCGCGTCCAATCGGCTTGTATGGGGATGTCTTCGTTGGGAGCGGCGATGGCGTTGTTGAACTTGCTGAACAAGACTGGCTCTTCCGGCGGACTTGCCCCTGTTTCCGCCGCGTGCTTCTGGTAATTCAGACCGACGCAGAGGATCTTACCCGGATTCGGCACCGCCGGACCGTAGGTCAGGTCGCCTTCGTTGCGGTAAAGCGCTGGGTCGCCCGCCGCTTCAACCAGCGCCGCCAATGCCGGCAATGCCGCCGAGCCCACTGCGTAGACTTCGTCGGCGCCTGCGGGGCAGTCTACTCCGGTGCTGGCGACGGCCGCCGCCACATCCAAAACACCGCGCTCGGTCACGATACCCAGTTGGATGCCATCGTCTGTTTGATAGGTTATCAGTCTCATGTTGATCCTTCTTAACTCTTGTCAATCGCGCGTCTAGTTTACCCGCTTCAAGGCGGCAACTGTAGGGGCGCCCCGGGTCGCCTGTTTCACGGAGGATTGTGTTGCGGGCTTATGGTCTGTGTGAAACAGTGGGCGACTTCCGAGCCGCAAAAGCTAATCAAACCAGGGTTGCCATTACGCCGAACTTACTTCACCGTCGCCGCCTCTCGTTCGCGCCGTTCCATCTCTTCCTTGTACCAGCTCTCGCGTTCCTCATCGAACTTCAGCACGCGGAAATATTCGGCGTATTCGACGCCGACCATCTTGCCGCCGTCGCGATTTCCCTGCATGAGCCACTTCTTGGCGCCATTCTCGAAGTCTTCGCCGGCGCCGATCTGGGAAACATGCGCGCTGAGAGCCGCCATCTTCAGGTCAATCGTGCTGCTGATGTCGTGATAATGGGTTGGTTCCTGCGTCAGATTCAGGTAGAGCTCGCCAATCTTGTGCGGCTCATAACCTTCCGCCAGCAGCTCGGGGAAGATCGGCCGCGTCTCCGCGCTGGGGAAGACCGCGTAAATCGATGCCTCGCCCGCCGCGCGGTGATCGGGATGATTGACGTAGCCACGATGCACGAATATCGAGGTTGGGTCCTGGCAGACGACGCGGTAGGGCTTGGTCTCGCGGATGATGCGTGTGATATCGCGCCGCAGTTCCAGCGTCGCTTGCAGGCAGCCATCGGGATAGCCGAGGAAGCGCACATCGCGCACGCCAACCCGCGCCGCCGCTTCCATCTGCTCGGTGTAGCGCCGCTCCACAAGCTGCTCGCGCGTCATGTCCGGATCATTGCTGCCGGCGCCGCCATCGGTGATGATGACGTAGGTTACCGTCGCGCCTTCCTCGCGGATCCAGCGGGCGACGCTGCCGGCCACGCCGAATTCGATATCGTCATGATGCGCGGCGGTCACCACGATATGATAGGCTTCCCCGCGCCGTGGGATGGCTTGCAGCGCCTTGTAATCAATGGTCATGGCTTCTCCTCTGTCTTGTGAACCGCCCGCCTTTTGGCGCGCCGGCTGGCAGTATATCACAGCGCATGGAAAATCGCGGATACCGCGATACAATTCAATTGCGCAGGCAAGAGTGCCTTTGCTCTGGAGGCCGCCATGAAGCAAGCATCGAGAGTCAAAAATACCCGCAAGACCGACCGTGAGAGAATCGCGGAAGTGGATCTGGATTCGCTTTCCGAGGCGCAATTGCGGGATTTATACGAAGAGATATTCGGCGAGCCAAGCGACGAAGAGATCGCCGAGACTTTGCGGGAAGCCGAAGCGGAATCCAAAGCGGGTCTTTACACGCCGCCCAAACGCGAGTCGGATGCATCCACGGAGGATGACGAGCCGTATCGAGAGCCGACGCGGCAGGAGATACTGCAGGGTATCAAGCGCGGCTATATGCAGGCATTGGCGGGAGAAACCAGACCCATAGAGGATTTGTTCAAAGAACTAAAAGACAGTTAACTCGCTGCTGACATGTCTTTCATTGTTGTCACCACTCCGGACTTTGATCAAGATGTCAAACAATTGAAGAAGAGATATCGACGTATAGACGAAGACTTGCGGAACTTGTTGCAGGAAATGGAGAATTTGGAATATCGTGGCAACTTCATCCCCGGATATGGTCAAGCAGTTTACAAGGTTCGCTTGGCAAACCGTTCGGCTCGTCGAGGCAAACGCGGCGGCTTTCCTGCCATTTATCTCCGCCAGGATGACGGTACGTTCGTGTCCCTCCACATCTACTCCAAGTCCGATAAGAATAACGTCAGCGCCAGTGGGTCTGGAGAAGGCTCGGTAACCTCGACTAGCAGCAGGGATCCCGCCTTTGCCCGACCCGCCTGAAAGTTTGCCACAATCTACATTCTCATCTGCCAGTACTGAGTTTATCATTGCCGCCATTTAAGCGAGGGCTTTACCCAATGCCGCGTCATTATCGGCTATTGTGGTCGGTCTGCCTTGGGCATCTGACAAACGACATCTTCTCATCCATGACGCCGGTGCTGCTGACCTTCCTCGCCGCCGGCATCATGCCCATGAGCAATATTCAGATCGGTCTGGCTGTCAGCATCGCGCAGTTGCTCGGCGCTATTACGCAGCCCTATTTTGGCATCCGCGCCGATCGCTCCGGCGGCCGACTCCTCGGCACGCTGGGCTTGGTTTTTCACGTCGCGCTATTCACCCTTGGCGTTATTCTCGCTGCGACAACCCGTCACTACTGGCTGATGTTCATACCGATCGTGCTGGCGCCCATCGGCAGCGGCGCTCTGCATCCGGTCGGCGCGCTGCATGCCGCCGAAGCGCTGCCGCGGCGCTCCGCTTTTAATATGGCGGTCTTCTTCTTGATGGGGCAGTCGGGTCTGGCGCTGGGTCCCGCCATCGCCGGCATCCTGCTGGAGCGGGCGAACCCGGATCTTTTAGGGCAAATGGGCAAGGCGGTTGGCCTCACCTATTTTGGCATTCAGGATAATCTCAGTCCGATCGTCCTGCTCTCGGTATTCTCGCTGCCCGCCATATTCTTGATGGCCACCAGCATCCCGCGTCATCACGAGCATCATGCAGAACAGAATAAACGCAAGTCCGAGCGCGAGAAGGGCGAAAAGCATCATTTCCCGCTGTTCGCCTTCATGATCCTGGGTCTGATCGTATTGCTGCGCGGATTAGGGCAGCAAGGCTCGGTCGCTTTTGTGCCCGTGCTCTTTGAGCAGAAAGGCTGGGACCCCGCCGCTTATGGCACCATCACCAGTTCGTACTGGATCGCATCCGCCGTCTCCGGTCTGATTTTCGGGCGGCTGGCGGATCGCTTCGATCGGCGGATGGTGATGATGCTGAGCATGCTCTTTTCGGCGCCGGCCTTTTTCCTGCTGCCCGCCTACGAGGGCGCCTTTGCTTTCTTCCTGGCAATCGCCGCGGGCGGATTGTCCGGCGGCGCGCACAGCCTGATCGTCGTCATGGCGCAAGACTTGATCCCCATGCGCAAGGGCTTTGCTTCGGGCGCGATTCTGGGCTTCATCTTCGCCACTGGCGCCATCGGTTCGCTCGCAATCGGCTTCATCTCCGACCAAATTGGCCTGGCGCTGACCTTCCAGATCGTCGCCGTCATGATCGCCGTCGCCGGCGTGCTCAGCTTGCTCCTGCCACGGCAAGCGAAAGCCTAGGCTGTATACTCGTCGCTAAGGTGACGAGTCCCGCAATATGCCCAAGCTGCTCTACATCTCCTTGATGCGCCTGCCGACCGAAAAGGCGCACGGACTGCAGATCATGCAGAATTGCGAGGCTTTCGCCGACGCCGGCTACGCTGTCACGCTCTGGGTCGCGCGCCGCTGGAACAGCGCCGAGCTGCGCGCGGTCGCCGATCCCTTCGCCTACTACGGTGTCCGCGCCAACTTCAAGGTCCGCCGCATCCCCTGCATTGATATCTTCCCGCTGTTTCCGCCCGAAAGCGCCGGCGCCAGAATCGCCTTCTACATCCTGCAACTGTCCTATGCGCTGGTGAGCGCCATCTTGCTCCTTTTCACGCGCGCCGATATCTATTACAGCCGCGATGCCTTCATCTTGTCACTTCTTCTTCGATTGCGCGCCCGAGAATCGCTGGCTTACGAAGTCCATCAGTTTCCGCAGTCAGGACGCGGCGCGGCGCTGCAGCGTCATGTCGTGGCAAACGTGGGCAGCATCATCGCTGTCACGCCGCGGCTCAAAGCGGATCTCGCCAGTCAGCGCGGCGCTGACCCCGCCCGAACCATCATCGCGCATGACGGCATCCGGCGGGCGCGCTTCGCCGGCGTCCCCGAGCAAGTGGCTGCCCGCCAGCAAATCGGCTGGCCTCAGGAGGCCTTCATCGTCGGCTATGTCGGCCGGCTGCATACAGTCGGGATGGACAAGGGGGTGGGCACGCTGGTCGAAGCCCTGGTTGCAATCGAGGGCGCGCATCTGGCGCTGGTCGGCGGACCTGATGATATGGCGGACGCGCTGCGAAAACGCTGGCTTGAATTGGGCGCCCCGCCTGAGCGCTTTCTGTACGCCGGTCACGTCTTGCCGGCAGACGTACCGCGCTACTTGAGCGCCTTTGACGTGTGCACATTGCCGCTCCCAGCGACGAGGCATTTCGCGCAGCATGCTTCTCCGATGAAACTCTTCGAGTATATGGCCGCCGGCCGCGCCATCGTCGCTTCTGACCTGCCGGGCTGGTCTGATGTGGTGGCCGATGGCAACACAGCGCTGCTGCTGCTGCCCGATGATATTGCCGCCTGGAGCGCTGCCATGGAGCGGCTGCGTCGAGAGCCCGACCTGCGGGACCGCCTCGGTGAGAATGCCCGCGAACGCGCCTTGACGCTCTATACCTGGGATGCCCGCGCCGAGAAGATTCTAGCGCATATCCGCTCGGCATAATCCGCGGCGGCACTGCCCCCCATCCCCCGGCCCCTCCTCGCCATCTCTATGGCGAGCATCCCCAGAACGAGGGAAGGGGAACTTTATTCTAACCTGCACACGCAGTTTAAGCCCCTCCCTCTATATGGGGGAGGGGTTTGGGGTGGGGGCATATCTTCAAAACTAGACACTCCCGCCACTCGGAATTGATTGCAATATCGCGTCGATTTGTGTTACAATGTTGTAGAAATATAGGATGAAGGGACCTCTAAAATGAATACCCCCCCCGCAAGTTTCTAATCTAATCGTACATTTTAGTATCGTCTTAGCCGCATTTCTCCTCGTCTTCCCCAGTCTCACCGTTTCCGCCGCCACAATCAAAGTCAAGAATAAATGCAGCCTGCAGCAGGCGATTAAGTCCGCCAATCAGGATAAAGCCTTCGGCAAATGCACGGCCGGCAATGGCGCGGACACTATTTCCCTGAGCAAAAGCTTTATCCTAAAGAAAAAGCTCCCCGTCATTACATCGAATATTACCATCCACGGCAATGGGTATATGATTGCCACCAACCACGACCATCGCTACTTTTCGATAAAGGGCGGCAAAGTCCACCTCGACAACCTGTATCTGGATAGGGGACGCAGTCCCAATGGTGGCTTGATCCGAATCGATGGTGGTGAGATGACAATCACTAACAGCAAGCTGAGGGGTGGCTGGGCTGACAAAAATGGTGGCGCGATCTGGATGAAGAACAGCACGGTAACTATTGACAACAGCAAGTTAGACGGCAGTTGGGCGTACAAAAATGGCGGCGGCATCTGGGCTAAGGGCGGCAAACTGACGATCACCAACAGCACCTTGTACGCTAACGTAGCTAGAGATAAGGGAGTGGGTGGCGCAATCTTTCAGAACGGTACGAAGCTAACCCTTAACAATGTCACAATTCATCATAACAGTGCTTTCAAAGGTGGCGGAATCTTTCACGATGGCAAGAATAATCTAAGCCTAAACAATGTGACATTTGCGTACAATCGGGCTAAGAAGAAGGGTAAGGGCAACGACATCTGGCCCGAACAATAAGCGCCAAACACAGCAGCACAAATGACAATTCGGTGGCGGGCCGGCAAGTTAAGGACCAGCTTCGCCAC
>JAAXID010000283.1 GCA_012270545.1 Anaerolineae bacterium
TGATCGTAATCTCGAACAGGCCCGCGCCGGACATCGTCGGTCCCGAGACGACGCTGACACTGCCGACCTCCAGGTCGTTCCAGAGATGGATGCCCAGGCAGTAGTCGGGCGCGGGCGATTCCAGCGCGCCATCCGCGATCATGTATTCGGCGCCTCTGCCCTGCTCTTCCGCCGGCTGAAAGACAAACTTAACCCGGCCGCTCAGTTCCTGGCGATGATTCGACAGCAGTTTGGCGATGCCCAGGGCGATCGCCGTATGCCCGTCATGGCCGCAGGCGTGCATCTTTCCCGCCGCTTGCGATACGTAATCGGTCTCGTTTTCTTCTTGAATGGGCAGCGCGTCCATATCAGCGCGGTACAGCACCGTGGGACCGTCGACAGAGCCCTCGAGGATGCCGACCACGCCGGTCACCCCGACGCCCGTCTGCACTTCCAATCCAAGGCCGTTGAGTTCATCGGCGACGATGCCGGCCGTGCGCTGCTCTTCAAAAGCCAGCTCCGGATTTTGATGAAAGTCGCGCCGGCGCGCAATGAGCTCATCACGCAGCGCTTGAGCATCCGCCATGAAATCAATTGCCATAGTGTCTTCACCTCATATTGATCACGCGGAATCGCTCAATCCGGCGCGGGTATTCAGGCGGCGAGTTCGGATCCAGCGACCGCTGCCGGATATTCTCCGCCATTTTCTCCATATCCGAGATCTGCGTCTTGTGCGCGCGCAGGGATTCTATCTGCCGCTCTACCGCGTCCGTCACGTCAACGGTCAACGTCGGTTCAACGGCGCCGGCAATATATACCGTGCTCACGTTATGCGTTTCCAAACCCTCATCGCGTTCATGCTCTATGAAGTTGAGCCGATCGCGGGCGGTCGGGAAGACCGCTTCCAGCGTGGCCGCGCCGATCGCCCGATGGTCGGGATGGTTGATGCCGCGCGAGCCAAACCAGCGCGTGGGATCGAGCGTCACTACGACATCGGGCTTCTTCAGGCGAATCATCCGCGTGATATCGCGGCGCAGCTCCAGCGTCGGGAAGAGTTCCCCGTCCTTATAACGCAAGAAGATGACGTCCTTGACACCCAGGGCGGCGGCCGCTTCCTGCTCTTCCCGCTCACGGATCTCGGCTAGGCGTTCCTGTGTCATGTCGGGGTCGGCGCTTCCCTTGTCGCCACTGGTCGCGATGACGAAACTGATTTCCGCGCCATCGGCAGCCCACTTGGCGAAGGTGCCGCCGGCGAAGAATTCGGGATCGTCAGGATGTGCGAAGATACCAAGCACGCGCCCCAGTTTTCCGTTTTTGCTTTCGTCCTTCGCCATCATGGGTTCAGCTGTTCTCGCTGTCAGTTTTCGAGCGCTCCGACCTTTGGCTGGATCGCCTGCCACCGCGGCGCCTTCCCCGCCGTCGCCGGTTGGATTGGGAAGCGTCGCCACCGGAGCGACCACGCGACTTCCGCGACCGGCGTCTGCGCGGTTTTTCCTCGTCAGGCTTGTCCTCTTCGTCCGCTTTGCGTTCTGGCTCGCGCGTGACATGAAGTCGATCCGCCTGTCGTTGGCCAACCGGCCTGCCACATTCACAGCTGCCGTCGCCGTGTTTGTCACAAGGCGAATGCGCCTTTTCCGCCAGCTTGCGAAATTCTTCCAGCGGGATGATGTCTTCGCGCTCGACAACTTTGCGCAGTCCCTCGCCAACTTCAACCAGCACAGCGTCTCGCAGCGGAAGCTGGTCTAGCACACGTCCTTCGCCGTGCGGCGTGCCGACGCGCTTGTTGCGCCGGGGCAGTTGACGGCGCGCTTCGACATACTGTTCGTATTCAAATACTAGGCAGCAACGCAGCCGTCCGCACATCCCCGTGATCTCTGACGGATTCAGGGAAATGCCCTGCGCCTTCGCCATCTTGATGGAAATGGGGCTGAAATCAGTGAGAAAAGTGCTGCAGCAGCGCGTGATGCCACAGGCGCCAAAGCCGCCCAGCAGCTTCGCCACATCGCGCGGTCCAATCTGACGCATTTCGATGCGCGCCTCGAATTTTCGCTGCAAGCGCTTCTGGAGAACCGTCGTATCGACCTTCTGCTCGGCGCTGAACAGGAAGGTAACAACGCTGCCATCGTAATTGTATTGCGCCGCGACAAACTTGACGTCTGACATCCGGCGCAGATTTGCCGCCGCCTCGCGGCAAGTCTCCAGCGCCTCGTCCTGTTTCTCTTCCCACTGCTGCCGCAACACGAGATCGCGTGGCGTGGCCGGGCGCAGAATCTCGCGCAGCTTGCGGCCCTCATCGGGCGCGGTAAAGCCCATGATCTGGCCCATCTGTCGGCCGCGACGGGTATCGACGATGACGTAATCGCCCTGCTTTAACTCGGGATGATGGGAGAAATCAAAATGATAAAGCTTGCCGATCTTCTGAAAGCGAACGCCCGCGACCAGTTCGCTTCTCTCTACTTGGGCAGTTGCCATAATCCTAGCCTCTTAAAGGCGCTCGCGTGCAAAACAGCACCGCGTGGGGCACACCATTCTTCACATTGACGCCCCGCTCAACCGTCATTCACTGTACTCGAAAACTGGGTCAAAAGCAACAGGAATGAGGGGAAGAAGAACCAAGTTAGTCATGCGATTACCATGGATGCAGCAGGCCAACTGGCGCCTAGGTGTTCTCGGTGGTAAAACCTGCATCACATGCTTGGCGTTAATGAGAAGCCCGCGTCCGCGATTTCAGATGTGTGGGATACGGGCGACATGATATGTCGCCCCTACATCTAGGTTTTCCCGAGACTGGATTATCGGTTGCCCTATCCACAATTCACCACTCCCAACGTTGCGGCCTGCTTGTCAACTTAGCGCCGCGCTTGCTAAAATTACACTTAGCTGAGGCTCATCTCGCAATGACACAAACATAATACGCGACGCTTGGGAGGCTCATCAGCAGCTATGACTACGCTGGTTATGAAGTTTGGTGGCGCATCGCTGGGAACATCCGACGGGCTCGCCCAAGTCTTGAGCATCATCGCCGGAGAGTCCAACAACTGGGAACGGCTTTTAATTGTCGTATCAGCCTTGGATGGCGTCACCGATATGCTGCTCGACGCCGCGCATTTTGCGCGAATCGACCATCCGCGCGGTTATCGCCGCATCGCCGCCAACCTGCGCACGCGCCACCTCGCCTTGATCGATCAGCTTCCGCTCGATCGTCCGGACCGCAACACGCTGCAAGCCGATATCGATCAACTGATTTCGGCTTTGCTCGATGACTGCCTGGCCATCGCCAACAACCTGAACGAAGATCTTTCACCGATGCACAGCGATACCGTTGTGGCAGTCGGCGAGCGGCTTTCCGCACGCATCATCGCCGCGCTGCTGCGAAAGAACGATATCCGCGGGGTCGCCGTCGATGGTACGGACGTGCTGATTACCGACGATGTTCACGGCAATGCCAACCCCGAACTCGGTCCCACCGCGCAGCGCATAGACGAAGTGCTAATGCCCATTTTGCAGCGGGATATGATCCCAGTCCTTACCGGTTATATCGGGATCACCGCCGCCGGCCTTACAACCACGCTCGGGCGCGGCGGCACCGACTACACCGCTTCGGTCATTAGCGCCTTGCTCGGCGCCGACGAGCTGTGGATTTGGACTGATGTCGATGGCATGATGTCAGCCGATCCGCGCCAGCAGCGGAATGCGCGGGTCATCCCCCAGCTCAGCTACAGCGAGGCGGCCGATTTCGCTTACTTTGGCGCCAGAATCCTGCACGCCCGCATGATCTCTCCCTTGGCGGAAGCGAGATTGCCCTTGCGTATCAAGAATATCTTTCATCCGAAGGGGGCGGGTACGCTTGTCTCCAGCGAAGAAGGCGGCAGCGATCCAGTCATAAAGGCGGTGACATCGATTCAGGGCCTATCTCTACGGCGCCCGACCAGCGGCTCGTTGGCCGGTGTAACGCGGCTGGTGGGCAATACGCTCTTCAAGACCCTAGGCCTGCGCTCGGAAGTCCTGATCGCGTCCCAATCGGCGAACAGCAGCTTCATCTGCCTCGTCATTCCCACCAGCATCGACATTGCTGGCGTTGAACATTTGCAGCGCGCCCTGCAGGCGAAGATGGCGGAGTATCCGGAGAAGATGCCATGGGAAATAGAAAGGGTTTCGCTGGTGACAGCTATCGGCAGGGGCCTCCAGCGGGCGCCGCGACTCATAGCGCGCGTTTTGGAACAAATGGATGGTATTGAGATTTGCGGGATTGCGCTTGGCGCCTCCAATTGCAGCGTCACCGTGGCGCTGGCGCGCAAGGACAGTCGCGAGGCGGTAGCGCGGATTCACGATCTGATCGTCAAAACCGACTCAAATAGCGCCTGACTTCCCACTCCGTCACTTGCCGATTGTACTCATCGGATTCCTGCCGTTTGGCGGCGATGTAACGGTCGCTGACATAGGGTCCCAATGCGGACAAGATGACATCATCGTTGCTGAGCGCCTCAAGCGCTTCTTCCAGCGAATGAGGCAATACTTCGATCTGGCGCATCCGCTCAGGCATCCCTTGCATTAAGGTCTCTTCCATCGGATCAGCTAAGGGCATCTTGTGCAGAATCCCATCGAGCCCCGCCTGCAGCATGACCGCCATCGCCAGATAGGGATTGGCTGTCGGGTCCGGGCAGCGCAGCTCAAGCCGCGTGTGAAATTCCTTACCGGGCGCCGTGCTGGGAACACGTATCAAAGCGCTTCGGTTCACATGCGCCCAGGTGACATTGACTGGCGCTTCAAAGCTGGTGCCCAGGCGTTTGTAGGAGTTGACAAGCGGCGCCAATACGGCGCACATCGCCCGCGCGTGCTCCAGCTGCCCCGCCAGGAAGAACTGAGCCGTAGCCGACAGGCCGTATTCGCCCTCGCTATCCGCGAAGAGATTGACTCCGCTTTCGGCGTCGTGCATGCTTTGGTGCGTGTGCATGCCGGATCCGGGCAGGTCAACGTGCGGGCGCGGCATAAATGTGCAAAAGTAATTGAATTTGCTGGCGATGGTTTTGAGAGCGATGCGCGCCGTCAGGATGTTATCGGCCGAACGCAAGGCATCGTCATATTGAAAGTCGATCTCGTGCTGGCCGCTGCCAGTTTCGGAGTGCGTCGAATCCACGCGGATTCCCATACTGCTTAATGCTGCCAGCATGCTGCGGCGCAGCGAGCGAATCGGGTCCTCCGGGATATCGAAATAGCCGGCGATATCGTTGTTCGCGCTGACCAGAGGCTGCCCCGAGGCATCAAGGGGAAAGAGGAAGAACTCAAGCTCCATGCCCGTTTTGAAGCGCAGGTTCATGCTCTGCGCCTGATCAAGCGCCTTTATCAACAGGCTGCGCGGATCGCCGATGAAGGAATCGCCATTCTGCGTGCAAATCGAACAGATGAGGCGAGCCGTCTTGTCTTCGCCGCTGGTCCAGGGCAATATCACGAAGCTCGAAAGATCCGGCACCAGGATCATGTCGCTTTCGGCCACGCGCGCGAAGCCCTCGATCGCCGAGCCGTCGAAGTGCGAGCCGTTCTCGACGACGTTCTCCAGTTCGCCGGCTGGAATCATGACGCTCTTCACCAAGCCCGTGATATCGGTGAACCAGAGCGCGACGAAACGCACACGCTGCTCTTCGACTGTCGCGAGGATGTCCGCTGCTGTAAGCATAGCGCGTTCCTTCAAGCTGAAAGACTCAAGCTGAAGCAGTATAGTGGACGAAACTGCCCAGCACCTATCGGCGAGATAACTAAGAAATTGTCGATAGTCTTCATAGGTTTTGACCAGCTAATCGCGCAGCAGTTCCCAGCGTCTAAGGAGCGCATCCAGCGCGAGCAGGTAGCTGTGCCAGCCGAAACCGGCGATCTGCCCCAGACAGACGCCCGCCAGCATCGACTTGTGTCGAAACGATTCTCGGCCATGCACATTGGAAATGTGTACCTCGATGACCGGCAGCTCGATGGCGACGATGGCGTCTCGCAGCGCGATCGAAGTATGGGTGTAAGCGCCCGGATTGAAAACGACGCCATGCGCCCAACCGCGCGCGTCGTGGAGCAGATCGATGAGTTCGCCCTCATGATTTGATTGCGCCGTCCGCAGCGCGACATCATGACGCGCGATGTGGCGCTCGGCAGCGCTGTTGATTTCGGGCAGGGTCATGCCGCCGTAAAGCTCGGGCTGCCGCGTCCCCAGCAAATTCAGATTCGGTCCATGCAATAGAAGAATGTGTTTGGTCATGACGCGGTTATTCCTGGCTAAAGGACGGCACAAATGTCTTGCTTTGACAAACCTTCGATGACGGCGGCTTCGCCCAGATTCTTGAGCACAACCAGGCGAGACACGCCGGCTTTCCATTTCTTGTCGGTCGCCATGGCCGCGTACCAGCGCTCCGCATCCAGCGCGATATCCGTCGGCAGTTCGAGCTGCCACATCATTTTGAGGATGCGTTCGACCAGTCCATCATCAATGAAGCCCAAATTGCGCGACAGCCTCGCCGCCTTGACAATGCCGATCGCGACCGCCTCGCCGTGCGGTATGGCGTATTCCGTCGCTTTTTCGATGGCGTGGCCGAATGTGTGACCCAGGTTCAAATGGGCGCGAATGTCTCTTTCGTAGGGGTCAACTTCGACGATATCGATTTTGACCTGCACTGCCTGCCGCACCAGGTTTTCAGCATTCTCCAGATTCCACAAGTCCGGATCAAGAAGCGCCGGGCGCGCTATCAATCCATGCTTGATAACCTCCGCCATGCCACAGCGCCACTGCAAGGGCCGCAAAGAATTTAATACATCCACGTCGATGATGACGCTGCGCGGCTGCTTGAAGGCGCCGATCAAGTTCTTGCCCTGCGGCAGATCGACTCCGACTTTCCCGCCCACACTGGAATCGACCATCGAAAGCAAGGTGGTCGGAATCTGCAGCAAGGGGAGGCCGCGCATGTAGGTGGCGGCGACGTAACCGGCCATGTCGCCAATCACGCCACCCCCCAAGGCGATCAGGGTCGTGCTGCGGTCGGCGCCAAGAACGAGCATCTCATCGTAAATGCTGCGCACCGTGTCCAAATTTTTATACGCTTCGCCATCGCGTACGATAATCAGGTTGGCCTTCGGCAAGTTTCGGACGAGTGTTTCGCCATATAGTGGCGCCACCGTCTCATTCGTGACCACCACCACATGACCCGCCAATCCGAGCGAATCGGCTTCGTCCGCAATCCAACTCAGCAGACCACTGCCCACATAAATCGGATAACCGCCGCCATCGGGACTGTGCACGTAAAGCGCGCCACTGTCGAGCGCCGCGATCTCACCGGCGATCTCCGCCGGCGTCTTGCCCGTGGTCAGAATCTGATAGGGCATCCGCGCATAGGCGCCCCGCCGCGCTTCAAACAGGCGCTCCCAGCCGGTCGCCAGCGGGCGATTCGCGCTTTCCGCCAGGCGCTCACGAATATCCGCCTTGCTCGCGTTCAGACAGACGACCATGCCACTGCGAACCATCGTTTCGCGCATCTCGTCACTGACCAAGGCGCCGCCGCCGGTGGCGATCACCAGACCGTTGCGCAGCGCCAATTCATAGACCAGGCGTCTTTCCAGCGTCCGAAATTCGTCTTCGCCACGGCGCTCGAAGATCTGCGGAATGGTCAGGCCGGCGCGCTCTTCGATTACGGTGTCCATATCGACGAATTCCCGCTTGAGCTTGCGCGCCAGGATCTGGCCGACCGTTGTCTTGCCGGCGCCCATAAAACCGGTGATGACGATGTTAGTCGCAAAGTTCATACATCGTACCCAAAGCGCCATTCGCAATTGTCCATCGGCAGATCGTCCAAGCGATTGCGCCGCAGGGAGGCAAAACGCGGCTGCATCTCTTCAATGCTGTCGCCGCCGAGCTTCTCGAGCAGGGCATCGGCCAACACAATCGCCATCATCGCCTCGCCCACTGGAACGGCGCGCGGCAAGGCGCAAAAGTCGCTGCGTTCGTAGACCGTCGGATTGGCCTCGCCCGTCGCCAGATCAACCGACTCGGCGCCCCGCAGCATGGTCGAGATCGGCTTCTTCGCCACGCGCACAATAATCGGCTCGCCTGTGCTGATCCCGCCTTCCAGTCCACCGGCGCGATTGCTGCGGCGGGACAAGTTACCCACCTCGTCGACGATGATGTCATCGTGCACCTGCGAGCCGCGCTTGCCGGCATTCTCGAATGCCGAACCGATTTCAGCGCCCTTCATCGCCTGAATGCTGACCATGGCGGCAACAAGACGCCCGTCCAATTTGCGATCATAATGCACGTGCGAGCCGAGGCCGGGCGGCACGCCCTGTGCCACCACCTCGAAGACGCCGCCTAGCGTATCCTTATCGATCTTGACTTGACGGATGGCTTCGTGCATCTTTTTTGCCGCGATCGGATCGGGGCAGCGCACATCGTTGTCTTCATTGTGCGCGATGCGCTCCTCTATTGACATATCCGACAAATCGGCCAGGACAGCGCCAAGCTGCGAGACATAACCGTCAACTGAAATGCCGAATTCAGCGAGAAACTTCTTGCAAATCGCGCCGATCGCTACGCGCATGGTCGTTTCACGGGCGCTCGCCCGCTCCAGCGAAAGCCGCAATTCGCGGTAGCCGTACTTGACCGCGCCGGTCAGATCGGCGTGCCCGGGTCGCGGCGTTGTAATCGGAGCGACATCGCGCTCTTTCCAGCTCTTGAAGTCGCGATTCCGCACGTGCAGCGCGATGGGCGCGCCCGTCGTCATGCCATTCATCACGCCCGAGGTGATGACGATGCCGTCCTTCTCGATCTGCATGCGTCCGCCGGAGCCGTAGCCTTTCTGCCGCCGCCGCAAATCGAGGTTGATGTCTTCCGCCGTCAAGGGCAAGCCGGCCGGCATCCCTTCCAGAATGGCGGTCAGGCCCGGTCCGTGGCTTTCGCCGGCGGTGAAGAATCGAATTGGCATAAGCGCTTAGTCCTTTGTCGCCTTTTCCAGGGCACGTCGCAAAAAGTCCTGCATCAAGTCAATCGGCGGCGCGACGCCGGTCCACAGCTCGAAA
Organism: Anaerolineae bacterium; assembly: GCA_012270545.1. GTDB lineage: Bacteria > Chloroflexota > Anaerolineae > Aggregatilineales > Phototrophicaceae > UBA6055. The sequence continues at coordinate 9,025 of JAAXID010000283.1, forward strand.
GCGATCGCACCCTGCCGCGCCAGCATGCCCAGCCCGCCAATCGCGCGTCCGTCATGGGCGACGCACTGCCGCATCAGTGCCGTATTCGCCGGCCGGTAGACCATATCATAAACGGTGACGCCAACGGGAAAAGGCACACCATGGATCCAGGGCGACTGCGTGACATGCGGGTGCAAGCCCGCCGATGTGCAATTGACAATCAGCGACATGCCCCATTTACTTGCCCCGGTCAGAGTCATTACACGGACATCGTCGATGCCGGCGGAGGCGCGCAAATTGTCGATGAGCGCATGAGCCCGCGACTTGGTGCGATTCACGATCCCCACTTCCGCGCCGGCGCCCGCCAATCCGTATACAGCCGCCCGCGCCGCGCCGCCCGCGCCCAGCACCAGCACACGCTCCCCAGCAAGGGGCACATCATGCGCGCTTAAGTCATTGATGAAGCCATCAGCATCGGTATTCGTGCCGATGTTGCTGCGAAAATCCACCGTGTTCACCGCGCCAATCGCGCGCGCTTTCTCATCAGGACGGACGTATTCCATGATCGCTTCTTTATGCGGCACGGTCACATTAATCCCGATGTAGCCGTGATCTCGGGGTTCGCGCAGCCCCAGCCGCAAAATGTCGGGCGGAATCGACATGGCGTCATAATGCCAGTCGTCCATGTTCAGCGCCTTGAAGGCCGCGTTGTGCATGATCGGGCTCAGGCTGTGCTCCACTGGAAAGCCAATCAGACCTACTCGCTTTGTCGCCACTGCATACCCTTCAAGCGCGAATCGCGCAAATCATCGCGCTACTCCGGCAACAGCCTCGCGCCGCTGCCAATTAACGCCTCAGCGAAACCGGGAAAACTATCGCCGGCGCAGGCCGCGTCCGTCACCACCGTGCCTTCGGCCGCGATCAATCCGGCGACGGTCAAGCTCATGGCGATGCGGTGATCATCATGTCCGTCGACTTGGGCGCCTGTGAGATTCTGCGGACCATCGATGCGGAAGCCGTCTTCGCGTTCCTCGATCTCGGCGCCCAGCTTACGCAGCTCCTGCGCCATCACGGCGATGCGATCGGTCTCCTTGACGCGCAGCTCCTTCGCGTCGCGCACGAGGGTTTCGCCCTCAGCCCGCAGCGCCGCCACCATCAAAATGGGGAATTCATCGATCATGCGGACGACAGTCTCCCCACCGATCTCGATCCCTCTGAGCTGGCTTGTCCGCAGGCGGATGTCACCGATCGGCTCGCCGGCCTGTTCATCAAGGTTGCTGACGGCAAGGTCCGCGCCCATTTCCTCCAAGACGTCCAGCAGACCGGTGCGCGTTGGATTCAGGTTGACCCCTTTGACAATGAGATCGCTATCCGGCGCCAGCATTCCCGCCACCAGCAGGAAGGCCGCTGACGAGGCATCGCCGGGCACTGTCATATCCAGCGGCGTCAAACTGTCATTCGGAACCACTGTGATCGCATTGCCACCGGCGCCGTCGGCACTGATGTCCACACCCAGCGAGCGCAGCATTCGCTCGGTGTGATCGCGGGCCGGACCCGGCTGGATTACCGTGGTCGACGAATCGCCGTACAAGCCGGCCAACAAAATCGCGCTCTTCACTTGGGCGCTGGCGACCGGCATCTCATAGCTTATGCCCTGCAGCGCGGCCGGCCGTATCCTCAGCGGACAGCCTCCATTGCTCGATTCGATATCGGCGCCCATCAGCATCAAAGGATCGGTTATCCGCTTCATCGGCCGCCGCCTGAGCTGCACGCTGCCATCCAAAACGCTGGGAAAATCCTGCCCCGCCATGATGCCGGCGAGCAAGCGAATGCCCGTCCCCGCATTCATCAGGTTCAGCGGGCGCGCACTCTCGCGCAGGCCGCCGCCGTCGATGCTTAAGGTATTTGCATCGTGTCGCTCAATCTGAACGCCGAGATCACGCAGCGCGCCCAACGTCGCTTCGGTATCACCGGCCGCCAGCCAATTGCGAATCTCCGACCGACCCTGAGCGATGGCCGCCAGCATGACCGCCCGATGCGAAACCGACTTGTCGCCCGGCACCGTTACTTCGCCGCGCAGCGCGCCGCCGGGACGCAGTTTGAATTGTTCGTATCTAAGGTCTGCTGTCATAATCCCGCGTCCATTCCTTACGCGCTTGCCGTATTGGCTGCAGCGATTCGCCCAGCCGCTGGTCATCGCCGGCTATTAGCAGCGTCTCCAGCATGGCCAATTGCATTCTGAACTGCGCCAGCAGCGTAGCGACCGCCTGCGTATTCGTGCTGAGAATATCGCCCATCATCGTCACATCGCTGGCGGCCAAGCGGCTGGTATCGCGGAATCCGCCGGCAGCCAGCTCCCAGTAGGCGGCATCATCCCGCGCCTGATTGGCGATTGTCGCCACCAGCGTCGCGCTCAACAGATAAGGCAAGTGGCTGATGCCGGCGACTATCTGATCATGGCGTTCGGCTTCCATCTCGATCGGCAGGGCGCCAAGCGTCTCCACGAACGAGACCGCGTGCAAGCGCGCGGCCGGCGTTGTTCGGCGCGAGGGACAGAGCACGAAGGGGCGACCGCGGTAGAGCGATTCATCGGACTCTTCGATGCCGCCGTTCTCCTTACCCGTCATCGGATGGCCGCCGACCGCGTTGACGCCGATCGGCAGGCTCGCCATCGCATCGACGATATCCTGCTTCGTGCTGCCGATATCGATGACCAGCGTGTTCGAGCGCAAGTACGAGCCGATGCGCATATTCAGCATCTCGACGATCACCCGAACCGGCGCCGCCAAAATGACTACATCGGCGCGATTGACGCCCTCGTGCAAGTTGTCGGTAGCACAATCCACCATCCCGCGTTCCAGAGCGACGCAGCGCGCCCGCTCATCATGATCGATGCCACTGATATGATCGGCGTGAGCGCGCATCGCCAATGCCAGCGAGCCACCCATCAGCCCCATCCCGACAATCGCCAAATGGCGCGCGCGGAAACCGGCGGACATCAGGCTTCACCCCTCCGAGCGCTCGGTGCCAGATCGGGCCGCAGCACGACGGCGCCGCGCAGGAAGACGTGCTGAATCTCGTCCATCGGCTTATCGGTATTCCAGTGGATCAGCACGCGCACGCATTGCTGCAGCCCGTCGATGACATCGGCTTCCTGGAAGCCCATCAGCGCGGTGCGCGTCCAGCCCAGCTCGCGCGCGGCCGCCGCCGGATAAGCGGCGTCAAGACCGGGGGTGGCGGTGAAAAGAATGCTCGCCACATCATCTTCGGCGATGCCATTGGCGTCGATCATCGCAGCGAGCAATTCCTGCGTCGCTTCCATGATCTCCCGCCGCGAATTGTGCGCCACCGTCGTCGCGCCGCGAACACCACGTATCATGTTATGCCTTCTCCCCCTGCAACAAAAAAGGCGCCGAGTGCTTCACTCTGCGCCCTTGCTCGTTGTTCTTGTCAGCGTCGGATTTCAGTTGACAGCGCGAATCACCCAGACCGGTCTATGCAGTTTGGGTAGTAATAATAGCGAAAACTGAAAATGTGTAAATTGTGCATGTCCGAGTTCAGACATTCAGTCGTATTGCACACCTACGTTACCTTACGATGATCGACCTGTCAATAGACTGCTTACAACGGGAATGGTGAATTGTGAATATGGCAACCTACCATCCTGTCTAAGGTAAACTTAGATGTAGGGGCGATTCTGTGAGTCGCCTGCATCGGCAAATTCAGGCTTCGGGCGATCCGAGGATCGCCCCTACAAGCTCAGGGCGAGCAAGAGTTGTATCAATAACATCACCACTCCCGCTTGCAACGAACCCGGCGCCGTCTAGGTCCTCTGCGGTAAACTAAGCGGGCGGCTCAGTGAATCGCCCTAATTGATCATTCCCGTATCGCTTCACAGATCTCAGCCGCCAGCGCCCGCATGTCATCGAATCCCCGCTCCCAAGCTCTAATCAGCGCCGAGGCCACGATGAAGCCATCGGTCAAGTTGCGCAGCTGCCGCGCATGCGCCGGACTGCTGATGCCAAAGCCCAGCACCAGCGGCACCCCCGTCTTCGCTCGCAAGCGCGCAATGTAGTCCGTCAGATAGGCCGGCAGCTCTTTTCGCGCGCCGGTGATCCCAGTCAGCGACACAACGTAGATGAAACCGGTCGCGTTCGCCGTCGCCATCGCGATGCGCTTGTCATTGCTCGTCGGCGCCAGGAAGAATACCAGCGCCAGGCCCTCGCGCGCGCAGCTATCGGCGAACAGTGCCGCTTCTTCCGGCGGCAAATCGGGCACGATCAAGCCGTCAGCGCCCGCCTCGCACGCGTCGCGGACGAAGCGATCCGCGCCATAAGCCAGCAGCGGATTGGCGTAACCCATCATCAGCATCGGCTGTGATAGGCCTTTTTCGCGCAGCGTTTCCACGGCGTCGAGGCACACTCGCACGGTTGTGCCGTTCTCCAGCGCGATCTGAGTCGCCGCCTGAATCGTCGGACCATCGGCGATGGGATCGCTGAAAGGCATGCCGATCTCGAAGCCGTCCACCCCAGCTGCGGCAACCGATTCAATAGCGCGCAGCGACTCCTGGCGATTCGGATAGCCAATGCAAAAATAGGGCAAGAAGGCCGCGCGGTTCTCCGCTTTCGCCCGCGCGAACATCGCTTCAATCGCAGCTGTGCCCTGTAGTTCTCGCGTCAAAGTCATGGTCTCCTCGTCTGCTCTCCGCCTAATCACCCAATATGCTGATGACGGTATCGAGGTCTTTGTCGCCACGCCCGGACAAATTGACCAGCAGCACGCTGTCGCGCGGCATGGTCGGCGCCCGTTTGATCGCCTCAGCGACCGCGTGTGAACTCTCCAGCGCCGGGATAATGCCCTCCATCTTGCTCAAGACCTGAAAGGCTTCCAGCGCTTCCTCGTCGGTCGCCATCGTATAATAAGCCCGCTCCAATTGCCGCAGGTGCGCATGCTCTGGCCCCACAGAAGGATAATCCAAGCCCGCCGACACGCTGTGCGTCTCCATGATTTGCCCGTCGGCATTTTGCATGACGTATGAGCGCGTGCCGTGCAATATGCCCGGACGGCTGATATCCAGGTCGGCGAAGCGCGCCGCGTGTTCCCCGCTTTCGATGCCGCGCCCGCCCGCCTCGACGCCAATCAGCTCGGTATTCTCGTCGTCGCGGAAAGCGTGGAAAAGCCCGATGGCATTGCTGCCGCCGCCAACGCAGGCGATGCAGGCCTCCGGCAGCTGACCGCTCAGCGCTTGAATCTGCTCGCGCGCCTCAGCGCCGATCACGCTTTGGAAATCCCGCACCATCATCGGATAAGGATGCGGACCCAAAGCCGAGCCCAGCAGATAAAAGGTCGACCCGACGTTGGTCACCCAGTCGCGCATCGCTTCGTTGATGGCGTCCTTTAGCGTGCGGCTGCCGCTCGTCACCGGAATGACCTCGGCGCCCAGCAGCTTCATGCGAAAGACATTGGGCTGCTGCCGGCGGATATCGACCGTGCCCATGTAAACGTGGCATTCCAGCCCGAGCAGCGCCATCGCCGTCGCCGTACCGACGCCATGCTGCCCGGCGCCCGTCTCGGCGATGATGCGGCGCTTGCCCATCCGCTTCGCCAGCAAGCCCTGACCGAGCGCGTTGTTGATCTTGTGCGCGCCCGTATGCGCCAGGTCTTCCCGCTTGAGGTAGATCTGCGCGCCACCCAGCGCCTCGCTCAGCCGCCGCGCGTAGCTGATCGGGGTAGGCCGCCCGCTGTATGTCCGCTGCAGATGGCTCAATTCTTGATGAAACTGCGGATCCGCCAGCGCTTCGGCATAAGCCGCTTCCAGTTCGTCCAGCGCCGGAATGATCGTCTCTGGCACAAAGCGCCCACCGAATTCACCAAAGTAACCGCGCGCGTCGGGCAGGTCGCTGATATCGGTGCGGATATACAGATCAGTCATGGTCAAGCATCCTTTTGGCTACTAGATCCAGAGTTCTTTCTCGCCCGCGAAATAGCGTTGCGCAAGGATCAGAATCTTCTCAATATAATTGTCCACACTCGGAATAAAATCGTTCCGGGTAAGGGCGATCTCCGCCGAACCCAATCCAACAGCCGGGACGATTACGCGGCCGATCTCGCCCGAAAACAGGCGGGTGGCATCAGCGATCCTCAGCTTAACCAGACCGGCTATCTCGTCGCTCGAATAAGCGTAATCTTCAAGCGGCTTATCCGTTTCATACAGAAATACATTGCAAATCTGGCAGTCAACAAAGTCCCCCAGTTTATTGATACCGATGCGCCGGCCAAGCGGGATCAGATCTTCAAAAGCCACTTGCAGCCCCAACTCCTCTTCTATCTCGCGGGGACCATCGCGCACGCTCTCGCCCGCCTGTAGATGCCCTGCAGCGCTGATATCAATCTTGTTCGGATAATCCAGACAGTCCCTTCGCTTTTGTAGGACCAGAAAGGGATCGCCATCCGCCTCGCGCCCAATCACCCAGCAGTGAAACACCTGATGCCAGTCGCCATCACGATGCACCGCGTCGCGCCTTTTGACGCCGATGTGATTCAGCGCTTCATCATATATGTCGAAAAGCTCACTCATGCCTTCACTGCGCGCACCGCTTCGATGAAGGCGCGTGTCTTGCCTTCGTCTTTGATGCCCGGCCTATCGGCTTCCACGCCACTGGCGACATCCACGCCCCAAGGTTTGACGCGGCCTACGCGCTCGGCGACATTCTCCGGATTCAGCCCGCCGGCCAGCATCAGGCGCGGCGCCATAGCCTTCACCACCCGGGCGATGCTCTCGCTCGCTGTTTCGCCTGTTCCACCGTAGAGCTTGGGATTGAAAGCGTCCAATAGAATGGAAGGCGCGTCGCCGCATTGAGGAAAGGCCGTTGCCAGGCGCTCCAGGTCGGCAAGCGCAGCGGATTCATCAGCCGGGCGAATCGCCTTAAACGCTATGTCCCGCAGCGCCAGCACAGTTTCTACGGGTTCGTCACCGCTTAGTTGCGCGAAATCCAGCCCGACCCGCTCAACAAGGCCGCGGACTTCAGCGGCTGTCGCGTTAACAAAGACACCCACCAGCGTGGGGCAGGACTGGCCATATTCTCCGCGCAGCCGCCGCACAATCTCGCTCGCGAGCTCAGGCCGCACGCAGCGTGGCGATTTCGGATAAAAGTTCAGGCCGATCAAATCGGCGCCAGTGCGCGTGACCATAAGCGCGTTTTCAACCGACCGTAGGCCGCAAATCTTGACCTTAGTCATGTTCACCTCGCGGCTGCCGGCTTAACTCGCGGACCAAGGACACAGTGTCAGGCGCTTTCATCAGCGCTTCGCCGACGAGAATCGCATGCGCGCCCAAATGCCCCATCTCCCGCGCGTCAGCTGCGTTGAAAATGCCGCTCTCCGCAACCAGGACGACATCATCATCCACCATACCGGCGAGCCGCGCCGTCGTGCCCAGATCAACATTGAAGGTCTTCAAGTCGCGGTTGTTGATGCCGATAAGCTTCGCGCCCAGCCGTAGCGCCCGTTCCATTTCCCATTCGTTATGCACTTCTACCAGCGCCCTCATGCCCAGTTCTCCGGTCAGCGCATCGAACTCAGTCAGCTGCGCATCGGATAGCGCCGCTACGATCAAGAGTATCGCATCGGCTCCGGCCGCCCGTCCCTCATACACCTGATAGAGATCAATGACGAAGTCCTTGCGCAGTATCGGCGTGTCGACCGCCTCCCGCACCGCCGTCAAATAGCCTAGGCTGCCGCGGAAAAAGTCTTCGTCAGTCAGCACCGATATCGCCGCAGCGCCATTCTGCGCATAGGTCGCGGCAATCATGACCGGCGCGAAATCTCTCGTCAGCCTCCCTTTGCTCGGCGACGCGCACTTGACTTCGGCGATCAGACTCACACGGTCGCCTTGCAGCGCCGCCAGCATATCGCGCGTCGTATACGACGAGCTTTCCGCGCGCTGCCTCATCTCCCCGTCGGAAGTTCGCGCCCGCGCTTCGGCGAGCTCCTCCACCTTGCGGTCGAGAATGCGGTCGAGGACCGTATCGGTGGCGACAAAGGCCTGACTCATGAGGCAAAACTTTGACTGAATTCGATCAGCTGGTCAAGCTTCTGAAGCGCGGCGCCACTGTCTACGCTGTCGCGCGCCAGAACGATGCCGTCCGCGATTGAGCTTGCCATGCCGCCGGTCATGATGGCGGCGCCCGCGTTCAAAAGCACGATATCGCGCTTAGGTCCCGTGTCTGAGCCAGCCAGAACACGCCGCAGAATCGTGGCATTCTCGCCCGGATCACCGCCTTTGAGGTCGTCAAGACCGGCCATGTGGAAGCCTAGTTCGGTCGGGTCGAGATCCAGATGTGATATGTCCCCGCCTTCATCAAGATAGCTGATGCGATTGGGTCCTGTTACCGTGAGCTCGTCCAAGCCACCGTAACCGTTAACCACCATGGCCGATTTTAAGCCCAGGTCCTTCAAGACATGCGCCAGCAAATCTGTAAGGCCATGTGCGAAAACGCCCATCAATTGCCTCTGCGCGCCGGCGGGGTTGGTCAGCGGACCCAAGATATTGAATATCGTCCGGATCCCGAGTTCTTTGCGCGGTCCGATGGCGTAACGCATCGCCGGATGCAGCATTGGCGCGAACAGGAAACCGATACCGACCTCGTCAATACAGCGACCCACCTGCGCAGGCGAGAGCTCGAAATTCACGCCGAGCGCCGCCAAAACATCTGCACTGCCGCTCTTGCTGGTCGCGGCTCTGTTCCCGTGTTTCGCCACAGGTATCCCCGCGCCAGCCGCAACAAAGGCGACCGTTGTGCTGATGTTGAAGGTACTCGACTTGTCGCCACCGGTGCCGCAGGTGTCGAGCATGTCAGCCTCGACCGTCGTCGGTACCTTGGTCGCCGCTTCACGCATTGCGCGCGCGCTGCCGCTGATCTCGTCGGTCGTTTCGCCTTTCATGCTCAGCGCCATTAGATATGCGCCGATCTGCGCTTCGCTGGCTCCACCGGTCATAATCTGTCTCATCACCGACTCGGCCTGGTCCGCGTCCAGGTGCCCGTAACGGCTTAATGCGTCAATCGCCCCTTGAATATCCATCTGCATTCCTTTGACTGCTCTAATTCTCAAGCATTCGCATTGGCTCGTAGCTAAGGAAGTTACCTAAAATCTGTAGCCCGTAACCCGTCAAGATGCTCTCCGGATGAAATTGCAGGCCGATCACCGGATGCTCCTTATGGCGCAATCCCATGATTTCGCCGGTTGCCGTCCGCGCTGTGATTTGCAGACAGTCGGGCAAGGTCGCCTCGTCCACAATCAGGCTGTGATAGCGGGTCGCCTCAAAGGGATTGGGAATATCGCCCAATATCGTATCGCCATCATGATAGATCATGCTCGTCTTGCCATGCATCAGCTCCGGCGCATGAACCACAAGACCGCCGTAGGCTTCGCCGATCGCCTGATGACCCAGGCACACGCCCAGCAGCGGGATCGATGGACCCAGCGCGCGAATCAACTCCAGCGAGACGCCGGCATCGACCGGGAATCCGGGACCAGGGGAAATCACGATTCGCTCCGGCGCCAGCGCCCGAACCTCGTCCACGGAAATCTTGTCGTTGCGATAGACGGTCAGTTTCGCGCCCAGCTCGCCCAGCTCTTGCACAATGTTGTAGGTAAAGCTGTCGTAATTGTCGATCACCAGAATCATGACCCATCCTCCCGTGCAGCTGCCTTGGCGGCGCTCACATCAGTCCCTTTTCCGCATACTTGACCGCTTCGAACACCGCCTTGGCTTTGTTGATCGACTCGTAGTATTCGGCCTCGGGATCGCTGTCCGCCACGATGCCGCCTCCCGCCTGAACGCTGATCGTGCCATTCTGCATCAGCAGGGTGCGGATGGTAATGCACATATCCATCGAGCCGTCAAAGCTGAAATAACCGACCGCCCCGCCATAGGGTCCACGGCGCGTTTCCTCGAGCTCCTCAATGATCTCCATCGCCCGTACTTTCGGCGCCCCGCTGAGCGTGCCGGCCGGGAAGGTGGCGCGCACCAGATCGAAAGCGTCCATGCCCTTGCGCAGCAGGCCTTCGACCTGGCTGGTGATGTGCATCACGTGCGAATAGCGCTCGACATACATCATCTTGGTCACCTTCACCGTGCCATAATCGCAGACCCGCCCCAGGTCGTTGCGCCCCAAGTCGACCAGCATCACATGTTCGGCGCGCTCTTTGGGATCGTTTATGAGTTCGACCTCCAGCTCGAGATCTTCCTTCTCGGTCGCGCCACGGCGGCGTGTGCCGGCCAGCGGACGATTGTAGGCGATGCCGTCTTCCAGGCGCACCAGCATCTCCGGCGACGCGCCTACCAGCGTCAGGTCATCGCTGAATTCCAAGAGAAACATATAAGGTGACGGATTGGTCGCGCGTAAGGCACGGTAAATCTGCAGCGGGCTCGCCTCGGTCTGCCGGCTGAAACGCTGTGCCAGCACGATCTGAAAGGCATCGCCGTCGCGGATATATTCCTTAGCCGCCCGTACACGATCTTCATGGACGCGCTTTTCCACATTCGCTTTGGGGTCTTCCCGTACGCCATTCTGCGGCAAGTCGTATGCCTGATGCACCAATGGCGCGGACAAAGCCTCCACGATCCCGTCGATGCTTTCGATCGCGCGATCATAGGCGGCGTCGGGATCGTTTCCCGTATTGTGCGCGTTCGCCAGAACAATCAATTGGTGCATGGCGTGATCAATTATCACTAAGGTATCCGGCAGCATGAAAGCCACCGTTGGCGCCTGCAGGTCATCGCTGGCGGTGGCCGGCAGGTCCTCAAAATAGCGCACGATATCGTATGACATATAGCCAACAGCGCCGCCAACCAGGCGCGGCAAGCCCTCCAAAGCCACCGGATTCACCGTCTGAAAATGACGCTTGATCACATGCAAGGGGTCTTGCCCGTCGGGGATAGCGAATTTGGTTGTCCGCCCGTCGCGCTCAAAGCTGACGATATTGTCCTTGACGCTGAGCAGGCCTTTGGGGTTCACGCCGATGAAAGAGTAGCGCCCCACCTGCTCGCCGCCCTCGACGCTCTCCAGCAGGAAAGCCGGCGCCCCCGCTTCCTTCAGCTTCATGTAGACTGACACCGGCGTTTCAAGATCCGCCAGAAGGGTGCGATAGACCGGCACATGGTCGCCATGACGGAAGTGTTCGTAGATCTCTTCGCGCGCGGGTTTGATGTCGGCTCGTTCTCGCTGCGATATATCAAACATGGTCTTCCCCCTGAAATCAAAAGAACCCGAATCATCCATTCAAGGACGAGAAGGGTTCCCGCGGTGCCACCTTGATTGCCCGCGCTCGCGGGCCACTCTGTGGATACAGACGCTCAGTCGATATCCTGCGCTGCTAACGGTGCGCTCTCCGTCGCAAGCTAATCAGAGGCCCTTTCACCTGCGCGACTCCCCAGTCCATTCCCCATCTCTGCATGTCTCGCATTCACAGCGGCTAGCGAGTCTCTGAACTGCAGGATGATGCGTACTACTCTGGTTCTCAGTCTTTCAGATTATTCAATTGCACAGATGGTAACGCGCTTCGCCGCCTGTGTCAAGCGCTATTCAATTCGGGAGAGTGGTGAATTGTGGATATGCAATCAATAATCCTGTCTAAGATAAACCTAGATGTAGGAGCGACTCTGTAAGTCGCCCGCATTGGCAAATTCAGGCTTCGGGCGATCCGAGGATCGCCCCTACAATCTCAGGCGAGCAAGAGTTGTATCAATGACATCACCACTCTCCAATTCACCGCCCCATACTACCTTTAACCGCAAGCGCATTTCTGGTATACTCGTACGAATATGCGTTCTAATACTTGAGTCAGAATTAGGAGATCAAATTGAATCTTAGCAACCGGGAAATCGCCGATATCTTCGAACGCTGCGCTGATATGCTGCAGATACGCGGAGACAACATCCACCGCGTTCTGTCTTATCGCCGCGCCTCCGAAACCATTCGGGGCGTCCCGCGCGACCTGCGCGTGATCTCGAGCGAAGGCGGACTGACCGATCTCAGTTACATCGGCAAGACGATCGCGGCGAAAATCGACGAAATGCTGGATACTGGCGAGCTCGAGTTCTATAACCGGCTCAAAGCCGAGATCCCCGAAGGCTTGGTCGATATCATGCACATTAACGGCGTGGGACCAAAGAAGGCGAAGCTCTTCTGGGAGCAACTCGATATCACCTCTGTCGACGAGCTCAAGATCGCCGCCGATGCCGACAAGTTGGCCGGCTTGCCCGGCATGGGGGCGAAGAGCCAGCAGAAGATTCTGGACGGCATCGAGGCGCTCTCCCGCCAAAGCGGCCGCGCCAATATCGGCGAAGCTTTGCCCGCCGCGCAAAAGATCCTTGACCTGCTGATGGAACTGCCGGGGGCGCAGGAAGGCGCGCTGGCTGGCAGCATCCGCCGCGGACGGGAAACGATCGGCGATGTCGATATTCTGATCGCCGCTGATGACTCGGGTCCGATCATGCACCGCTTCGTCAACATGGAAAATGTCGCCCGCATCCTCGGGCACGGTCCAACCAAGAGTTCGGTGGAGTTGCTTTCCGGCTTGCAAGTGGATGTGCGTGTTTTAGAAAAAACGCGCTGGGGAACCGCTCTAAACTACTTCACCGGCAGCCTGGCGCATAATGTCAAAATGCGGCAGCTCGCCCTCGATCAAGGGCTCAGCCTCAACGAACACGCCCTCAGCCCCGTCGATGAGAACAAGACGATCATCGAATCCGCGGAGAAGACCCTCTGCGAGAGTGAAGAAAAGGTATATGAGACGCTTGGCTTGCAATACGTGCCGCCGGAACTGCGCGAGGACAGCGGTGAAATCGAAGCGGCGCGCGCGCATCGCCTGCCCCGATTGATCACAAGAGCGGACATCGTCGCCGACTTGCACATGCACAGCGACTGGAGCGACGGCAAAAACACGATTCGCGAAATGGTCGATGCCTGCGTCAGGCGCGGTCACCAATACATCGTCATCACCGATCATTCGCGCAGCCTCGGCATCGCCAATGGCCTCTCCATCGAGCGATTGTTGGCGCAGGCGAAAGAAGTTCGCCAGATCAACGAGGAGATGGGCGACGCTATTCAAGTGCTGGCCGGCACTGAAATGGATATCAAGGCGGACGGCAGCCTCGATTATCCCGATGAAGTTCTGGCGCAATTAGATTTCGTCATCGCCAGTCTGCACTCGGGATTAAGCCAAAAGCGCGAACAGGTGACGGCGCGCCTGCTCAACGCCATTCGCAACCCGTACGTCCGCATGATTGGACATCCGTCCGCGCGGCAATTTCCCAATCGTGAGGAGGTTGACGCCGATTGGGACGCCGTCCTGTCAGCCGCCAAAGAACAGGATACGATTCTGGAGATCAACGCCAACCCGCTTCGTCTCGATCTCAAACCGGAACTGGCGCGATTGGCTAAGGATATGGGGGTTCCCCTCGCTATCAACACCGACGCCCACCGCGAGGCGCACCTCGACCTGATGGACTTCGGCGTGACCAACGCGCGGCGCGGCTGGGTAGAAGCGCGACATGTGGTCAACAGCTGGCCACTTGAGCGCTTTTGCCAGTGGCTCAAAGGCCGTAGCTAAACCGGCGAGGCGCAGGCATGGCCGACGGCTCGAAAGACATCAGCGCAAGTCAAGAAGGTGAGACGCCGCCGGACGTTACTTCTACGCCAGATGACGACTACCTGGCCGCGCGCGCGCAATTCGCCGCCCGCCGCGCCTACAAACGCGCACGCAGACGCGCCAGAAACCCGCTCTACTTTTCATTGCGCTCGCTGGTATTGCTAATCATTCTTGTGCTCGTCGCAGGCGCCGTGGCCCTCGCCCTGGTCTTCGCGCTGCGCGGCCAACCGATGTCAACCGGGCTGGCGCCGGTCATACAGGTTCTTGAGTCATCCACGGCAATGGCCAATCCCGATCAGTCAGGGGCGCCGGAAGCGACATCCGTCCCGGCGGTTCAGGTCATTTTAGCGGCGGAGACGACCGAGAATCTGATACTGGAGGGACCCCCAATCCCCACCGTGATCATCACAAATACACCGGCGCCCCTGAGCGTGGGCGTCAAAGCGGCGGTATATAACGTCGGCAATGACAAACTGAACATTCGCAACCGCCCAAGCCTCAGCGATAGCAAGGTCCTTTTCCGCGAAGACGAGGGCAAACGATTTGACATCATCGGCGGACCGCAAGAGGCGGACGGCTTCACCTGGTGGCAGCTGCGCGATCCACAATTTCAGGTGGAAGGCTGGGCGGTCGCCAATTATCTGCGGACGGTTACAGAAGACACGGGGCAATGACGATGAGCGGAGACATCCAACGGCGCGTCGCCGAACTGAGTGGGGAATTGCATCGCCATATCTATCTTTATCATGTACAAAACGAACCGGTGATCACGGACGCCGAGTACGACCAGCTCTTCCGGGAACTCCAAGATCTGGAAGCGGAACATCCCGAGTGCGCGCTGCCTGATTCGCCAACGCAGCGCGTCGGCTCCGACCTCTCCGGCGACTTCCCCAAAGTGCGACATCCGGCGCCGATACTGAGCCTGTCCAACGCCTTCGACGAAGCCGACCTTGTCAATTGGGAAGAGCGCAATCTGCGGCTGCTGCCGGCGGGGGCGCAATTGCAGTACGTCCTCCAGCCCAAGCTCGATGGCCTGGCGATCGTCATCACCTACGAGGATGGCCTGCTGACCCGAGCGGCCACCCGCGGCAACGGCGAGTCTGGCGATGACGTCACCGCCAACGTGAAGACGATTCGATCCGTCCCTCTGCGCATTCCTGTCAATCCCGATCTCGGCGCCCCGCCAAGCCGGCTCGTCGTGCGCGGCGAGATTCTCTTTCACAAGGACGCATTCCTCGAGCTCAACCGCGAACAGGGTGCGCAAGGACTGCCCGCTTATGTGAACGCGCGCAATACAGCGTCTGGCTCGCTGAAGCAGAAAGACAGCCGTGAAACCGCCAAACGCAAACTGACCGCCTACATTTACGCCATCATCGACAGCGAAGGCGTCCATGCGAAGAGCGAGTGGGAGACCCTTCAATACTTGCGCGACATGGGCTTCAACGTCATTTCCGACGCGACCCTGTGCGGCGATCTGGCGGAGGTGGCGCGGCACCTGCCAGCCTGGGAAGCGAGACGCGACGACCTGCCCTTCGAAATCGATGGCCTGGTATTGAAAGTCGATAACCTCGCTCAGGCGCGCGAACTCGGGGTGGTCGGGAAGGATCCGCGCGGCGCCATCGCCTACAAGTTTCCCGCGGAAGAAGCCAACACCAGGCTGGTCGGCGTCACCATCGGCGTGGGACGCACGGGCAAGGTCACGCCAACGGCGCAGCTTGATCCGGTATTCATCGGCGGCGTGACGGTCTCCAACGCCAGCCTGCATAATTACGAACAGGTCGCCGCCCTCGATATCCGCCAGGGCGACCGCGTCATCGTCAAGCGATCCGGCGATGTCATTCCCTACGTGATCGGTCCCGTGCTCGGCGCGCGCGCTGGGAACGAGACGGCGATTCTCCCGCCCGAGACCTGCCCCTTTTGCGAGGCAATACTCATTCAGCCAGCCGACGCTGTCGATTGGTTCTGCCCCAATCCCAAATGTCCGGAACGGGTCATGCGCACGCTCGAGTTCTTTGTATCCCGCGGCGCGCTGGATATCGAAGGCATGGGACCACAAACCATCGTCGCCCTGATCGACGACGGGCTGATCGAAGACGAAGCGGATATCTTCTACCTGGAGGCCGAGCCGCTGCTCGCGCTGGAAGGCTTCGCCGAGAAGAAGGTAGAAAACCTGCTCGCGTCGATCGAGGCGGCCAAGTCGCGCCCCTTCGAACAAGTGCTGACTTCGCTGGGCATCGACGGCATCGGCTCGACCGTGGCTGGACTGCTCACCGACAACTTCTCTTCCATGCACGACCTGCTCGATACCGCGAGCAAGATCCAGGCGTCGATCGAATCCTTCGCCCAAACCGCTGAGCCGCTGCTTGAAGGCGCGGCAAGTGACGATGCCGAAATCAGCAAACTTGTCTTTCGTCTGCAACATCCATTGACCGAACTCGTCCCGCGGTATCTCAACGCGGCCGATCTCGGAGATCGACTGGCGCGCCTGCTCAAGCCGCTGCATTTCTCGGGGGACCAGCTAAGCGGTCTCGAAGAAGCGCTCAGCTATCTCATCGCCGCATCGCGTCCCCTGCATAGTATCGACGGTCTGGGACCGGTGCTGGTGGAGAACATCGTCGTCTGGTTCACCGACGAACATAACCAGAATGTTCTTGCCAAGATGCTGGAAGCCGGCGTGAATATGCGGGCGGAAGAGAAAGTCCTGTCAGGCAGCGGGCTGACGGGCCAGACCTTCGTTTTGACCGGCGCGATGAGCGTGCCGCGCGGCGAAATCAAGGCGCTGGTAGAAGCCAACGGCGGCAAGGTAACTGGCAGCGTCAGCAAGAAAACGAGCTACGTCGTCGCCGGCGACTCGCCCGGCAGCAAGGTCGACAAAGCGGTTCAGAACAACGTCCCTGTCATCAGCGAGGAAGATCTGCGCGCGCTAATCGCCAGTTGATCGAGACACGAAAATACGGGACTCGCTTATGGCGCAGGTTAGATCATCACGCTAGCGCTTCTTCGTCCAGGCGGCATTGCCGAAGCGCTCGTCAAGCAATTCCGTAGCTCGATTTGACTCAGCGGCTGAGAGTTGCCCGGGCGTCATCTCCAAATCAAAGGCGCAAGCGAAGCCCCGCTCGATCGCTGCCGCCACGGTGGACCAGCTTAAGGACTTGCCCGCCACCTGCGCGAGGGTCACAGCCCGCTTTCGCACCTGAAGTTTCCCCGCCGTCCTCGTCTCTTCGCTGTCAAAGCTGAGTACGTCACAGATCCGCGCAACGTCGCCATCGAGGGGAAGCGTGCCATGCTGCAGCACAGCGCCTCTTCTCCGCAGCTGGGCGCTGCCGATCAGTTTCCGTCCCCGGACGCTGATTTCATAATGCGACGGAAGCTCGAAACAAACCGGACCAAGGTCGGCTTGTCGCGCGTTTTCGCCCTGATGTTGGGCTATGGCGGCCAGCCCCAGGCTTTCCAGCGCGCGCAGCAATCCGGCGCTTATCCGACGATAACTCTCGACCGGATCCGCGCCGGCCAATGGATGATCCAGCGGCAGGTTAAGGCTGTACGTTAACTCATCGCCATGCAAAATCGCCTTGCCGCCGGTCGGTCGGCGCACCAGATCCCAACCGCGGGCGGTAAGCGCGTCACTGTCGACTTCACGCGAACGTTGGCCATACCCCAGAGAGAGGCAAAACGGTTTCCAGCCATAAAGACGCAACG
Organism: Anaerolineae bacterium; assembly: GCA_012270545.1. GTDB lineage: Bacteria > Chloroflexota > Anaerolineae > Aggregatilineales > Phototrophicaceae > UBA6055. The sequence continues at coordinate 26,359 of JAAXID010000283.1, forward strand.
TCGGTTGCTGGTCCCCGCCTGCGACCGCCTCCAGTATGGCGCAATCGACAGCCATGTTGCTTGCGCCATCGCGAAAGTCGCAATCTCGCAGTGCCCGCATTTGCCGCATTTTGTGACCAGCCCTATACTGACATCTAGACTTTGACCGCCGCCAATTGGAATCGGTTTTGTATGTCGCCCGAGTCTGACGGCAACAAGAGCGTCGCGCCACAAACCAAGATAAATGTCCTGGGAACCGCCACGGGCGCCGCCGCGCAAAATCCCCCACCCAAGGAAACTCGCGCGCCTCTGTACAGCACCGCCCAATTCATTCAAAACCAGTACAAGGCGCCGCCGCCACAAAATGCGCTGTCGGGCGCCCGCTACCGCCAGCGCCGCACGAGTAAACGGCGCCGGCGCAATGAATGGGTTTGGGTCATCTTAGCAGGCGGCATGATATCTGTCTTTGGTTTTCTCGTTTTGGCGATGATCGTGCTGATTCGCCTGCCCAATTCGGTTCAGGAAGTCATCCCAACGGCGGACCTCAGGCCCGCGCTCCCGACACCAGTGAACGCGCGGAACGAATACATCGCCGATGGACGCCGCGTCGGTGTTGACGTGTTGCAGCTCGATGATGGCAGCCTGATTGAAATGGCTCCCTGGGATGGACAATCCCGCTATACCATCATCGTCGGCGGACTGGACAGCCGTCCCGATCAGATGGGCGAGCCGGTCAGAACGGACAGCCTGATGCTCGTCAGCATTGATCCGACCAAGGATAGTATCGGCGTCCTCAGCATACCGCGCGACCTCTGGGTGCGCATTCCAGAACAGGAAAAGCACGACCGCATTAACCGCGCGTACTTCCTGGGAGAAGGGCGCGCAACCGGTTATGGTCCGAGGCTCTTGCAGCAGACTGTCAGCTGGAACCTGGGCATGCGCGTGCACAATTATATCTTGGTCGATTTCCAGGCGGTGATTGACTTCATCGATCACCTCGGTGGCATTGAGGTCACCATCGACTACACCATCAACGACGAACGCTATCCCGACATGAATTACGGCTACGATCCGTTCTATCTCCCCGCGGGCACCCATGTGCTGGACGGACACGATACGCTTCGATTCGCGCGAACGCGCCACGGCAATAACGATGTGCGCCGAGCGGAACGCCAGCAGATGGTCCTTTACTCAATTCGTGAGCGGATACTAAGCCTCAACTTCATTCAATTGATCGGACAGGCGCCGACCTTGCTCGCGACCCTCGGCGAACATGTCCAGACCGGGCTTGATCTGGAACAGATTGTGCAATTGGCTCTGCTGGTGAAGGATGTCGAATTCGAGGACATTACCATGCGCGTGATGGACTTCGAGTACCTGGAAGAATACATAACCGAAGAATATCAGCAGCAGGTGCTCGTGCCACGCGTGGAGCGGCTGCCGATTCTGCTCGCTCAAACCTTCGGGGAAGACTACGCCCGCTAGCGAAATTAAAGACAGTGCACACTGAGTACACTGCCTATCAAAACGACCCACTGTACCGTGTAGCCATAGTGTCTCGAACCTGCAAAATTACAGGTCGGGAATCGCTTGACAACCGCTGTTTTGGCTTGAGCCTATTACATGGGCTGCCAAAGATAGATTCCCATATAGAGAATGTTGGCTCGGCACATATAGTTCTATCACGCATACAGCAGGCGCCGCACTTATAACAGATTCGCTATGGGCTGTCAAATCCGCCAATCCTTAACAGCCAGGCACGGGCAGGAATCCTTCGAATGCTTATAATAGTGTTGTCGCGACGCCGCAGGTGGAATAGCACTATCCGAGATTGGGGAGGTTTACCGTGAACGATGAATTAAAAAAAGAATTGCTGGCAGAGTTAATTGGCACTTTCGTGCTTGTTTTTGTGGGCGCGGCCGCGGTTCTGGTAGCGCCGATATTCGGCGTTGTCGTGCCGGCGCTGGCGCATGGCTTAATCCTGGTCGCGCTCATCTATACTTACGGTCATATATCCGGGGCGCAGGTCAATCCAGCCGTCACCCTGGGCTTGGCAGTTGGCGGCCAACAGGATTGGGCAAAATCAGCCTATTACATCGTCGCGCAATTCATCGGCGGCGTCATCGCGGCAGCGGTGCTGGCAGCTGTCTTCCCGCAAGACAACGCTGGTGTGGCGGCCTTCCTGGGCGAGAACGCCTACAACTTTGGCCAGACGACCGGCTTCCTGACCGGAGACGCGGTCTGGACGGCGGCGGTATACGAAGCCATTCTGACGTTTTTCCTGGTCAGCGCGGTATTTCAGGCGGCTGCTTATGGCAAGGCCGGCAAACTAGCCGGCGTGGCAATCGGTTTGACCTTGGCGGCCAGCATCTTCGCCGGTGGACCGGCGACGGGCGCATCGCTTAACCCATCACGCACACTGGGTCCCGCGCTGATCGCCGGCGACACGTCGTATCTGATTCCCTATCTCATCGGCATCTTCGGCGGCGGCATCATCGGTGGCTTGGTGCACGGCAACATTCTGAAACCGGACGATGAACCCGCGAAGTAAATGAGGGCACGGCTTCAATCCGTATACCCTGCCCTGCCTGACGGACTTAGTCTTCGGCGTCAGGGTGAACGAGCTGCAAGAAAAGTTCGCTGAGCTGCTCCGGCTCGGCGATGGATGGCGCGTTCGCCATGATATCGGTACCGTTTTGCGTCTTGGGGAAGGCGATCACCTCGCGGATATTGGGCGCGCCCGCCAGCAGCATCACCAGCCGGTCGATGCCCCAAGCCATGCCACCGTGCGGCGGCGCTCCGTACTCAAAAGCCTCCAGCATGTGGCCGAATTCGCGCATGGCCTGTTCCATGCTCTGCCCGATCAGCGGGAAGATTTTCTCCTGGATCGCCCGATCATGAATGCGAATGCTGCCGCCGCCGACCTCATAGCCATTGCAGACCATATCGTATTGCGAGCCGCGCGCCGACCCTGGATCGCTGTCGAGCAAATCCAAGTCTTCCGGCAGGGGCATGGTGAACATATGCTGCGACGGATCCCAGCGCTCGTTCTCCGCATCCCAAATGAACTCGGGAAAATCGATCACCCAACAGAAGGCGAGCAAGTTATCATCGAGGTCCATCTCCGCCTTGAAGTGACTGCGCAGCGCGTCGGTGACGGCATAAACAATCTCGTCCCTGTCTGACATGAAGAGCAGCAAGTCGCCGCCTTCCGCGCCCATCGCCTCGATCAATTCCAGCTTTAAGTCCACATTGAAAAACTTGCCGATGGGACCGCGCAACTCGCCTTCGGGATCGGTTGGAATTGTGATGTAGGCCAAGCCTTTTGCCCCATGCCGACGCGCCATGTTCTCCAGGTCTTTGGCCGCCTTGCGCAGCTGCGTGCCGCTGAGCGCGCCAGCCACCGCCGGAACGCGCATGCACTTGACCTTCTTCCCCGCCTTGACGTTCTCCACAAAAACCGGAAAGGCGCAGCGGCCCGCGATTTCGCTAATGTCAATGGCGCGCAGGTCAAAGCGGATATCGGGACGATCCGTGCCGTACTGCTCCAGCGCGTCCCAGTAGTTTATCCGGGGAAAGGGCTCGGCGATCAATCGCTTCTCGGGCGTGACGCTTTTCACGATCGCCGTGGCCAGTTCTTCCATCAGCCGCATCACATCCTCGCGCTCGACGAAACTCATCTCCAGATCGAGCTGCGTGAATTCCGGTTGGCGGTCGCCGCGCAAGTCTTCATCGCGGAAGCAGCGCGCGATTTGAAAATAGCGCTCGAAGCCACCCACCATGAGCAATTGTTTCAGCTGTTGGGGCGATTGCGGCAAGGCATAGAACATGCCCGGCTGCAAGCGGCTCGGCACAAGAAAATCGCGCGCGCCCTCCGGCGTCGTTTTGAAAAGTATCGGCGTTTCGATCTCGATGAAGTCTTCAGCTTCAAGAAAGTCACGGATGAACTTCACCGTCTTGTGACGAAGAAGGATGCGTTTTTGCATCGTTTCGCGGCGCAAATCCAGGTAGCGATGGCGCATGCGCAGCGCTTCGTCCACATTGCCTTCATCCTTGTTGATGTAAAAGGGCGGCGTCCGCGATTGATTCAAGATGACGATCTCATCGGCGACGATGTCGATATCACCGGTCGCCAATTCGGGATTGGCCGTGCCTTCCGGCCGAATCCGCACATTGCCCTTGATCGCCAACACATACTCATTGCGGGCGCTATCGGCGACGGCGTGAGCTTCGGGCGCCGATTCTAGATCGACCACCACTTGCGTAATGCCCCAGCGATCGCGCAAATCAATGAAGATCAGACCGCCCTGATCACGCCGCCGATTGACCCAGCCAGCCAATTGGACCGGCGTACCAGCGTCTTTCTCCCGCAATTCGCCGCAAGTATGTGTCTTCATCATAGGGCGGCCACTCCTCTCACATGATACATTGTCCACCGACGGGCTTCCATCAAGTCAGCGACGTAGCTTATCATGTAGGGTCTGGCAAATGTATGGTCATTCTCCGCCTTGGGTGGTCGCGCCGCCGCTCTTTACAGCCCGAATCCCCTTGACTAAACTCTGGGCGATGGAGGGACGCGAACGGGCAATCACAAAACGGCAGCTTGGCGCATTCCTGGCGCTCAGCGGGGCAGTCGGCTTCGTTGCGATTCTGTTGATCGATGTCGTCGACGTTGGTCGGCAGGGCGGCATCGGACCAGCCCAAGGACTGGCTCTTGGGCTAATGCTTGCCTGCGCGATTATCGGTTTGACGCTGATGCCACGGGGTGATGCGCCGGCATGAATAGCGCGCGCAGCCGAATACATGTCGCGCTCATGCTGGCCGCTACTGCCGCGCTGCTATTCGCCTTTCTGATCTACCTGCTATATGCCGCCAACCTGGTCGCCTTCCTCTACGATTACGACCAGGGCGAGGGCTTCGAACTGCACGACACAGTATTATTCAGCCGCAGCCAGTTGCCCTATCGCGATACTGAAATTTACCCCTTCTACGCCAGCAATTATCCGCCCCTGTTTCATATAATGGCGGCGCCATTCGTCTGGCTCTTTGGTCCCGCTTATTGGTACGGCCGGCTGCTCGGCTTCCTGGCTACCCTCGTGAGCGCCGCCGTCATCGCCTATGCCGTCTATCGCGACGGCGGCCGCCACCGTTGGATAGCGCTTCTGTCCGGCTTGGCTTTCCTCAGCTCAAACTTTCTTTATCACATCGGACCGCTATTCCGCCAGCATGCAATGATGGTCACGTTCGAGACGCTGGCAATAGTCGCGCTGGCCGGGTACTTTCCGAGACGCGACAAACGAGGCATCGCCGTCGCGCTAGCGTTACTACTTTGCGCCGGTTACACCAAACAGCTCGCCGCGATCACGGCCGTCGCCGCAATCATCTGGATGTTCCTCCGGGCGCCGCTACGCGCGCTACAGTGGTCGCTGGGTTTCGTCCTGGTCGGAGGCGCAGCCTTCCTCGCATTGAACATCGCCTCGGGCGGCCAATGGTGGATACAGGCGATTGTCGCCAACGTCAACGACTTTATCCCCGACCAAGCAACTGGATTATTCGTCCTCTGGTTCAAGCTGCACGGCTTCCTTCTGGCGCCGGCCGCCCTGCTCTTCATATATGAGCTTTACTTTGATCGGCTCTCGATATACAGCATTTGGTTCGTCTTTGCGGCTTTGCTGGGCGGAATCGCCGCCGGCACATGGGGCGCCGGCGACAGCTACTTCGTCACCTCAATCGCCGCGATCTGCATCCTCAGCGGCATTTTCTTTTCGCGCCTGTTGGCGAATGACTGGTGCGCCACCCCGGTATTCGGCGATGCCTGGCTGCCGAAAATCTCCCGCGCCGGCTTGATCATTGTCCCGCTGCTCTATTTGGGCTACGCCCGCGCCACCTTGAAGATGCCAACTGATGGCGTATTTGAGCCCCTTGCGAATGCTCTGGGTGCCGAGGCCAATGTGCGCGAGACCTTCTACGATTCGGCCAGTTTTCTTGTCGGCGGTTATG
>JAAXID010000074.1 GCA_012270545.1 Anaerolineae bacterium
CCCGCGCCAGGCTGACTGCGCCGCGATCACCGCCCCGCTGAAATAGTCGTCCAGCAGCAGATTCGGCAGCGCCGGGTTCACCGCGTAGGCTTTCTGAATCTCGTCCAGGAAAGCCGAGCGGATGATGCAGCCTTCGCGCCACATCAACGCCACCCCGCCGTAGTTCAAGTTCCAGTTGTAGCTGCGCGCCGCGTCCTGCATCAGCATATAGCCTTGCGTGTAGCTGATGATCTTGGCGGCGTACACGGCTTGTTCCAGATCGTCGATGAACTGCCCTCTGTCGCCGCTGAACTCGGCTTGCGGGCCGGGCAGCAGCTTTGAGGCCACGACACGCTGCTCCTTGATCGCCGACAGGAAGCGCGCGAAAACCGCCTCGCCGATCAGGGTCAGCGGCGTACCTTCTTGCAAGGCGGTGATTGCCGTCCATTTGCCGGTGCCCTTTTGGCTGGCGACATCGAGGATCTTGCGCAACAGCGGCGCGCCGTCCTCATCCAGATAGGCCAGGATCTCCCCGGTGATTTCGATGAGGAAGGACGCCAATAAGCCAGCGTTCCAGCGAGAAAACACGGCGCTGATCTCGGCTTCGTCTAGGCCAAGCACGGCGGACATCAGATGATAAGCCTCGCAGATCAACTGCATATCGCCGTATTCGATGCCGTTGTGCACCATCTTGACGAAGTGCCCGGCGCCATCTTCGCCCACCCAATCGCAGCAGGGACTGCCATCGGGCACCTTGGCCGCTACCGCCTGCAGAATTGGCTTGACCGACGCCCAGGCCGCTGTTGAGCCGCCCGGCATGATCGACGGTCCGTGGCGGGCGCCTTCTTCACCACCGCTGATGCCGGCGCCGATGAAGAGCAGCCCCATCTCTTCGACTTGCTGCGTGCGGCGGATCGTATCGTTGAAATTGGAATTGCCGCCGTCAATGATGATGTCGCCTTCGTCGAGCAGCGGCGCCAATTGCGCGATCGACTTGTCCACCGCTGCGCCCGCCTGGATCATCAGGATGATCTTGCGCGGCCGCTTGATGCTCGCGACGAATTCTTCCGGACTGTAGGCGCCGATGATATCGGTATCCAGCGCTTCGTTCTCCAGGAAGCGGGTCACTTTCGCGGTAGTGCGGTTGAAAACGGCGACGCGAAAGCCGTGGTCATGGATATTCAGGGCGAGGTTCTGGCCCATCACCGCCAAGCCGATTAGTCCGATGTCCGCTTGATTGCCCATTCCGCTTTCCTTTCGCTGTGAGCGCCCCTAGCGCAGACCGACCCAACTGGCCGGCGCACGTTTGATTGTATCAGGGGCGAGGTTGATTGGCAGGCTGTAGAATCTAAGCTCTGGACAAAATAGATGTACGAGCGACTCGCTGAGTCGCGTCGACGCTGAGCTTTAATCGCCCATATTTGAGATTCAGGATTTGGGCGATCCACCGGATCGTCTCTACACAGGTGGGGTGGGTGGAGGATGTGACGAATTGCTTACAAATATTGCCGGCCCGCTAGCGCCCGGTGAAACGTGGCGTACGCTTTTCCCGAAACGACGCCAAGCCTTCTGCCGCGTCGTCGCTCTGCGCCGTCAGCGCGCCGGCCATGCCTTCCAGCGTCGCTGCCAGGTTCGCGCCGGCGCCGCCATCGATCGCCCCCTTCGCCAACTGCACCGCGATGGGGGCGTTGGCCGCGATCTGCTCGGCGAGTTCGGCCGCGCGCGCTTCCAGCTTGTCGGCCCGCAGCGCTTCGTTGACCAGTCCCCAGCCTTCAGCCTGCGCCGCCGTAATGCTCTGACCCGTGAATATCATCTGCTTGGCGCGTCCGGCGCCTATTAGCGCGGGCAAACGCCACGTGCCGCCCCAACCGGGGATGGCCGCGATGCGGACTTCGGGTTGCCCCAGTTGCGCCGTCTCCGCCGCCAATCGGATATCGGCCGCCAACGCCAATTCGAGACCGCCACCGAGCGTGTAGCCATTCAGCACGGCGATCACCGGCTGCCGCAAGCCGGCGATGCGATCGAAGAGGCGATGGCCAGCACGAATCCAGCGCCGCCACATATCCAGCGGCTCCAGCGAAGTCCAGGCGAGAATATCGGCGCCGACCGAAAAGGCTCGCTCGCCAGTCGCGCCGAGCAGGACGACGCGTATCTCCTTGCTGGCGTCAATCGCGGCGACTGCGTCAGCCAAGCCATCCAGCATCTCTTCGTCCAGCGCGTGCAGCTTTTCCGGGCGATTCAGGCGGATGGTGGCGATGGCGCCCTCAGTTTGATAAAGGATCTTGCTCACAGTTTCGCTTTGGCTTTGGGCCTCAGCTGAAGCCCCATCGGTTCCGGTCGGAAGATTTCAGCGGGCATTTGCCGCAGATCGGGGCTGACGCGCAAGGGGATATCGGCTTGCTCCAGCACATCCTCTTGCAGCCGCGCGCCGGGCGCGATTTCCCTGATGGTCAAGCCGTTCTCGTCCAGCTCCAGCACGCAGCGCTCCGTGATATATGTGATCGCTTGTCCCCGCTTCAGCGCCATTTCGCCACTAAATGTCTGCGCTTCAATCTGGGGTACGAACTTCTTGAAGCGTCCTTCGCGCTGGATGCGCAGCTGCCCGGCCTCAACATCGGCGATTAAGCCGCCGGCGGTGAAGTTGCCGCTGAATACGATGCTTCGGGCGCCAGTTGTGATATCGATGAAGCCGCCGATCCCGGAGGTGATATGGGGAATGGCGCTGAGGCGGGAGACATTGACGCTGCCCGCCCCGTTCACTTCCACGAAGGAAAGCAGGGAGCGGTCGAATCCGCCGCCTTGAAAGAACGTGAATTGATCCGGCGATGGCATGATCGCTTCCGGATTGGAGGCGCAGCCAAAGGCGAAATCGCGCAGCGGCAAGCCGCCGACGGCGCCCTGTTCGATCACCCAGGTCGCTGCCCCGTGTAAACCCTCCTCCAGGAAAACGTAAGGCACGAGCGCCGAAATGCCAAAGCCGAGATTGACCGTTTCCCCCTGGCGCAAGGTCATGGCCGCGCGTCGGGCGATCACCTTGCTGATGCCCCATTCCACTGGCTCGAATTCGCTCAAAGGCGAGGCGACTTCGCCGCTGATCGCCGGATCATAGAGTGTCTGCGACGCCTGCAATTGATCCGGATCCAGCACGATGTAATCCACCAGGGTGCCGGGTACGCGAATAGACTGCGCCGGCAGACCGCCCGCTTGCGCCATGCGCTTGACCTGGGCGATAACGATGCCGCCGTTGTTGTGAGCCGCCAGCGCCTGGTCGACCGTGCCCAGATAGGACCCTTCGTGCTCCATGCTCAAGTTGCCCCGTTCATCGGCGGTGGTGGCACGGATGAGCGCCACGTCAACGGGAATCGACTTGTAATAGAGCCAATCCTCACCGTCAAACTGGACCCGCCTCACGATATCAGCGCAGGCGCGCTCGTTCATCTTGGCGCCGCGGTGAATGGGGTCGACCACCGTATCCCAGCCGACCTTGGTCAGGACGCCCGGGCGCCCGGCGGCGGCTTCGCGGTGCATGTGATAGAGCACGCCGCTCGGCAAGTTATAAGCCTCGATTTCGTCATTGACAATCATGCGCCAAATCGGCGGCGACTCCATTGAGGACGTCCCGCTGGGAAGCGAGCCGACGATCACGCGCTTGAGCAGACCCGTCTGCGCCAGGTGGTTCACGCCGTCTATGCCGTACATATCGCCGGCGGCGATCGGGTGGATGGCGGTCAAATTGCGGGGTGAGGCCGTCTTGCGGAAATGATCGCCGATGGCTTTCAACGTGGCGTCGGGGCAGGCGACTCCGCTGGAGGAACTGACGGATACGACCGCGCCGTCGGGTATGAGCTGCGCAACCGCGTCCAGCGAAATCAGTTTGCTCGCCATCATCGATTTCCTTTCCCGCGTCCCCCGCGAATCTGCGCCAAGTATAATCGATTCAAGCGGCAATTCCAATTTGCTCGCCGGCGGGGCGCCTGTCCCTTGGTGACGAATACAGGCGATTGTGCTACCATGTAGTCGACTGGTGTTGAATCGATTTACGTGGAGGCGCTGTGCGCGCTAATCAGCGAATAACCGAAAACTGCCAGCGGATCTTCGCCACCGCCGAAGACAAGCTGCGTCGCCTCGTCAGCGCCCATCCCGACTATCTGCCGCAATACACGCGCAACGGCAAGTGGAAACATGATGGCGTGCCCTGGACCAACTGGTGTCAGGGCTTTCTGCCCGGGCAGCTGTGGCTGCTCTACCTGTATTCGGGCGACGAGTTCTGGCGGGGGCTGGCGGAGCGCTACTGTGAGTTGATCGAAGCGCGCAAAGACGACCGCGAAACGCATGACCTCGGCTTCCTCTTCTGGCATAGCTGGAAGCGCTGGCATGACCTTGATGGCGAAGCCAGGCAGCGCGATGTCGTCATCAAGGCGGGGCAGACGATGGGCTTGCGCTTCAAGGAGAAGGGCGGCTATCTGTCGTCCTTCGTCGCGCCTGAGAGCGCTTTCATCGATATCATGATGAATGTCGGCATCATCTTCTACGCGGCGCGGGAAACGGACGATGCCGCCCTGTTCAATATCGCGCTGCAGAATTGCCTCACCAGCAGGCGCTATCTGGTGCGCGGCGATGGCAGCGCGGTGCACGAAGGCATCTTCGACCTGGAAACGGGCGCCTTCCTGCGCGAGAGCACGCACCAGGGCTGGCGACACGATACATCTTGGGCGCGCGGCTTGTCCTGGGCGATATATGGTTTCTGCACCGCCTGTTTATTCACGGGGGATCCGCGTTTTCTGCAGACCGCTTGCGACTGCGCCGATTACTATATTCTGAACACACCGGCGCATGGTATCTGCCCCAACGACTGGCTGGAGCCAAATCCCGCTCGTCCCTATGAGGCGTCGGCGGCCGCGATCACAGCTAGTGGCTTGCAGGACCTGGCGGGAATCGTCGGCGATCCCCTGCGCGCGCGCACCTATCAAGATTACGCCTGTCGCATTGTGGAGGGGCTCAGCGAGCCGGCCTTCCTCGCGAGCGACGATCCCGAATGGGAGGGCATACTCAAGCAAGCCGCCTATCATGAACGCCTGGGTTTGGGCGTCGACGAAAGCACCATGTTTGGCGATTACTTCTTCCTGGAGTCGGCCGCCAAACTGTTGAAGCTGATATGACGAACTCACGCGGACCGCGGCGACAAAAGGTCACCCTGCAGCACGTTGCCGACGCGGCGAATGTGTCCAAAGCGACCGCTTCCCTGGCGCTGAGCAACAATCCGCGCATCTCCGAGCCGACGCGGCAGCGCGTCCTGGAAGCCGTCGAATCACTGGGCTACGTCTACAATCAGCGCGCCGCCAGCCTGCGGACACAGCGCTCGTATACTATCGGCTTGATCATCAAAGACCTGTCGAATCCCTTTAACGCCGAACTGACAGCCGGCGCCGAGTCTCAGTTGGCGGATCAGGACTACAGCCTCGTCCTGGCCACGACAGATGATGACTTGGACAAACAGTCTCGTATGATCCAAACGTTGCTGGAGCGCGATGTTGATGGCCTGATACTGGCGCCGACTGCTAGTACGGCGACGGCATCGTTACAGCGATTGATGGACTATTGCCCGCTAGTTCTGTTGACCCCATATTATGCCGGCTTGGCCGCTGACTGCGTCGGCATGGATGACGAGAAGGGCACGGCGCGCGCGGTAGAGCATCTGATTCAGCAGGGTCACCGGCGTATCGCTTTTGTTGGCGGCTTCGAAACGGATCTAACGCGCCAACGGCGCTTGCAAAGCTATCGAGAAACCTTGCAGCGGCACAATATCGCGTTTGACCCAGCGCTGCGCGTCGCCGGCCCTGTTAGCCGACGCGGCGGTTATGATGCAGTTCATCAGCTATTGAATATGCCGGCGCCACCGGAAGCGGCTTACTGCTATAGCGATGTGATCGCCTTTGGCATGATGCTTGGCTTGCGCGCCGCGGGCTTGGAAGCGGGGAGGGATTTCGCCGTCATCGGTTTCGATGATGTTCCCGAAGCGTCGCTGTGGCATCCCAGCCTGACGACCGTTTCAACTGATCCGCGCGGACTTGGCGACGAGGCCGCTCAACTGATGCTCCGACGGATCTCAGCGCCGGATGCGCCCATAAGACGCATCAGAATGCCGTCCCATCTTGTCCTGCGCGATTCGACTGCGAAACTGGTCAGCCGGCAGCTCGACTGATTTTCTGCCAGGGCTCGGCCTGATAGAATGTCTGCCGCTTCATGGTGTATTCCTTGGCCGGGAAGTCGGTCATAACCTCGCCGTCTTTCATCAGCCACTTATAACCGACATCGCCGCTGCGCCCGTTTTCCACAATATCGGGACTGCTGAACACGCCGGCGATGGCGATGCGACCCTTTTCGCTTGCGTTGGGCGGGCTGTAGTGCCAGGCGCTGCTATGCCAGACGATGATGCTGCCCGGCTCCAGCTCGATATGCTCGACGCCGTAGGTATCGATCATCTCCTCGACGCGCTCTTTGGGCAGCTCGCCGTGGATGCTGTCTTCATAAAGGACGTGCGGCACAATCTCGGTCTTGTAGCTGCCCGGGATCATCTGCAGGCAGCCGTTCTCGATCGTAGCCGGGTCCAGCGCCATCCAGAAGTTGAAGGGCTCGATATCGCCATCGCGCCATAGGCCATTGTCCTGATGCCAGGGCGTCGCGCTGCCGGAACGCGCCGGCTTGAGGAAGCAACTGTCGTATTTGAGCAGAATGTCATCGCCAAGGAAATAGCGCGCGATTTCCAGCACCGGTTTGCCACAATGCGCGTTGTGCCAGATCAGCGGATTCCGTTGATTGAACTTGCTGAGCTTGCGAAAACGGACGGCGCGCGCTTGCGGACTGTCGTCGTTCATCGGATCCATCGGGTCGGCGTCGGTCATGATTTCGTCCGTCTCCGGCGTCAGGATCGCATTTTTGATCACGCCCAGCATTTCCGCCGCCGCCTGCCGCGGGACGACATTTGGCACGGTGAAATAACCGCGTTCTTCGTAAGCCTGCTTCTGTTCCGCTGTTGGTTCCCAGCCCATTTCGCTGTGTCTCCTCGAGGTATTTCGCTATGTCAATATGTCTTACGTCAGCTCGATATTCCCCAAATCTGCGTCCGAAGGCAGTCCGCCCGGATCAATCGCCAGCGGCGGATTGACGCGATGCACAATCGTATCCACCGTCAATGCCAGCGCTGCCCCGCCGATCCCGTTGCGCGCGGCCGCCATCAGCGCCGCCGCCGAATCGACGACGCCTTCCTCATGCATATCGACGACGCGGCCCAGGCGCAGGTCATAGCCGGCGCCGTTCAGCCCTGACTGAATCTCGTCGATCACGATGCCAAGCGCTTCGTGCCCAGCGTTCGCCAGCAGCGCCCGGCAAGGCGCTTCCGCCGCTTTCATCAGGATCTGCCAAGCGGCCTTGTCATGCAGGTCTGCGCTTTCTTCATAGCGCTCGCGCAGCCGCTTGACACAACGCAGCAGCGCCGTCCCACCGCCGGGCAAGGTTCCCTCGAGCAGGGCGGAGCGCATTGCGGCAATCGTCCGTGTGATCAGCTCCCTTTGATAGCGCAGCTCGCTCTCGCTGCTGCCGGCCGCGTAGAGCACCGCGCTGCCACCGCGCAGCCGTCCGATTCGCTCGCGTAGCACAACTTGCTGTCTTTCGTCCTCGCTTTTGCTGTAGCGCGCTTCGAGCGAATCAACCGCTTGCGTTACCGCGTTTTCGTCGCCTCCGCCGCCGGCGATGATCCCGAAGCGGTTGCGATCGACCCAAGCCAGCTCGGAGGCGCCCAGCATGTCGCGCGCAATCGCGTCGGGACTATGCCCGGTCATCGTCCGCAGCACAGCCCCGCCGGTGATCAGCGCCAGGTCTTCCAGCGCCGCTTCCTGCTCATCGACCAGGCCCGTCGGTTCGAGATAAACCAGCCGGAAGTCTTCCATGCGGCTGTTGGCGCCTTGGGCGGCGATGATCTGCTCGGAGAATGACTGCGCCACGATAACCAGCGATGCATAACCCGCCTGAACGACAGCGGTCACGAGCTTGACCAGCGCCGGTAAATCATCCAGCTCGAAGTCGCTGATCAGCCAAGCCGTATTCTTCAGCTCGATGCGCTCGCCTATGACGCCGTCGAACACGATATTAGACGGGACCTTGCTCGCCCAATACGAGCCCAAAAAGAATTCATGCCCCAATTTGCGTCCGCCATCTCGCACTTCGATCGCGCCGTGTGGCCCGAGCAGGTCAAAGATATCGGCCAGAGATGCAGCGATATCGCGATCGCCACAGAGCGACAGGGCGACCCGCTCCATTTCTTCGGGCGTCGATACCTTTTGAACCCCCCGCCGCAGCTCGTCGAGCATGACTTTCATACCCGCTTCCAATGCTTGACGCAGCAGCATGGCGTTCCCGCCGGCGCTGATGAAACGATGACCTTCGGCGTAGACCGTTTGATAGAGCGTCGCTGTCGTCGCCGCGCCATCGCCGAAACCCTCCCGCTGCCGCCAGAGCACTTCGCGCAGGAGCATGGCGCCGACATCGGCAGCGCGATCTTCCAATTGCAGGATGCGCCGCGCGATCGTCCCGCCATCGTCGAGGAGCTCGGGCGAACCGCCGCGATTCTTGTCGTCGAAGGCGACCGGTCCGGTGAGCGGTCCCAGCGTGGGGATGACCGCGCCCGCCAGCGCATCGATGCCGGCTTTGAGCGCTTCTCGTGTATATGGCTGAGACAGAACGCGCGTCATGCGGCTAGCCCTTGAGTCCGGTCAAGGTGATGCCTTCAATGAAAGAGCGCTGGGCGAAGAAGAAAAAGATCACCATGGGTATCGTGAACATGGCGGCGGCCGCCATCAGCAGACCCCATTCGGCGCCGTACTGTGTGAAATAAAGCCGCAAGCCGATCGACAGCGTGTACTTGGTCGGATGCCGCAAATAGACCAGCGGTCCGATGAAGTCGTGCCAGGTGTGGATGATCTCGAAGATGGCGACGGTGAGGATGGCCGGCTTGGATAACGGCACAGCTACCCGCCAGAAGATGCCCCATTCGTTGGCGCCATCGATGCGCGCGGCGTCGTCCAGCTCTTTCGGCAGCGTCATCATGAATTGACGCATGAGGAAGATGTAGAAGGCGTTGCCGAAGAAGTTCGGTACGATAAGCGGCAGGAAGGAATTCAGCCAACCGATCCTGGCGAACAGAATGTAGAGCGGAATCATGCGCACCTGGAAGGGCAGCATCATGGTGGCGATGACGATGATGAAAAGCACATTGCGTCCCCGCCAG
Source organism: Anaerolineae bacterium (assembly GCA_012270545.1). GTDB lineage: Bacteria > Chloroflexota > Anaerolineae > Aggregatilineales > Phototrophicaceae > UBA6055. Next base: position 9,263 of record JAAXID010000074.1, read on the forward strand.
CGCACGCGGGCGAAGCCATAGGCGATGAATGTGTTGGATAGCACCGCGCCGATGGTGGCGAAAATCGTGTAATAGGTGGAATTCCACAAGTATTGCCAAAAGGGGATGGCGTTGGTGGCGTCGATGTAATTCTCGAGGCGGAGCGACTTGGGAATCAAGCGAACGGGAATCTCAAAGATGTCGATGTTTGGCTTGACTGAGGAACTGATCATCCAGACGAAGGGCAGCATGAATGCGATGCCGAAGACGATCAAAACGGCATGCTTGATGACAGATCTCACCCGCTGCAGAAGCAAGTAACTGCGCTCTTCGTCCGTCATGGCGCGGCGCCCGGGAGCGGCCGGCTGCAAAACTGCCATGCTAAATTCTCTTTCTAGCGCTCATAGATGACTTTGCCGCTCAAGAATTTGAAAATGATCAAGGTCAAACCCAGAATGAGGAGGAACATGATCCAGGCGAGCGCCGAGGCATAGCCCATGGCGTAATCGCGGAAGGCGCGGTTATACAGATTGACGGCGTAGAGCAAAGTTGAATTTGCCGGGCCGCCCTGCGTCATGATGTAGACTTCCGAGAATGACTGCAGGGAAAAGATGATTAGCGTGACGACATTAAAGAAGATTTGTGGCGTCAGCAGCGGCAGGGTAATCCGCCAGAACTTCTGCAAGCCCGATGCGCCGTCAATATCGGCCGCTTCATACAGCTGCCGCGGAATGTCGTTGAAGCCGGAGAGGTAGACGATGACACTGCGCCCGCTACCCCAGACACCGATGAAAATTAGCGAGTACATCGCCGTGTTCGGCGACGCGAGCCAATTCGGCCCCTTGATGCCAATCAAATCAAGCAAACCGTTCATCAAACCGAAGCGTGGATTCAGGATCCATATCCAGGTCAAGCTAGCCGCTACTACCGGCACCAGCACTGGGAAAAAGAAGATCGTGCGATAGATCGAAAGGAACTTTACATTCTGGCTCAGCAAATAGGCGATGAAGATGTCAAAAATGGTGGCAAAGACAAGCAGCAGGGTGGCGTATCTGATCGAGTTGCTGATCGATATCCAGAAGAGCGGATCAGCGGTGAAGAGCTCGACATAATTGTCCAAGCCCACCCAACGGGGGCTTAAGTTGATGATGTTGAAATTGGTGAAGCTGTAATAGAGCGAGGCGAAAAAAGGATAAACGGTAAAGGCGACGAAGCCGATGATCCAGGGGGCCACAAAGAACAAGCCCCAGGCCGGGAGATTGTCGGTACGCCAGCTATTCGGTTGGTTGGCAGGGTCTCGTTTCAGCTTGAACATGAATCAGCCTGGAATATCCTACGACTGTAGGGGCGAGCCACCGGGTCGCC
>JAAXID010000194.1:0-1456 GCA_012270545.1 Anaerolineae bacterium
ACTTCCGGCGCGATCACCCGCACCTTGTTCTCGTTCAAACCCGTCACCGCGCTGATGATGAATCGATGGATATGCGGGTTCTGTGAAGTGCACCAGAGCGTCAGTTCCTGCGTCGCCGGGTTGTATTGCGCCATCGCCGAGCGCGGTTCCATCGCCGTCGGCAGGAGCCGCTGCTGCAGGATCCGCTCCGAGACGACCACATCCGCGGCGTCAAAAACGGCGTCGCTGGCTTCGCGGTCGCCCATCACCCAGCGGAAGGCGATATTGCCCTCTACATCGTCATGGATCAGAGGCGCGCCATCTTGAGCCGCCGCTTCCGGATCGATGACCGCGGGCAGCTCTTCGTATTCGACGACCACGGCATCAGCCGCGTCTTGCGCCCGATAGCGGTCATCGGCCAGCACGATGGCGACGCCATCGCCAACATAACGCGCCTTGCCCTTCGCCAAAGCGGGATGCTCCGGCGTTTTCAAGTCGCTGTCGGGTATCAGCCAGGCGGTTGGTATGCCCGCCAGGTCGACATCGTCGCCGGTAAAGACGGCGACCACGCCCTCCATCGCCTCAGCGGCCGAGCTGTCGATCCCCAGGATATTAGCGTGCGCGTACGGACTGCGAACGACCGCCATATGCAGCAGGCCCGGCAGCTTGATGTCATCAGTGTAGCGCGCCTCGCCGGTGATCAGGCGCGGGTCTTCCCTGCGTTTGATTCCAGAGCCAAATATGCGTGTTGTCATAGGTTTTACCCCCTTTCCACGCTTCCCCCGTCTATATAGGGGGAATACACCTACGGCGCCGCGGCGGCGTCCGCCACCTGTTTGACCGCCTTGACAATGTTGTGATAGCCGGTGCAGCGGCAGATGTTTCCTTCGAGGTAATGGCGGATCTCCCCTTCGGAGGCGCCGGGGTTATCGCGCACGAAGGCGGCGCTCGCCATGATCATGCCGGGCGTGCAATAGCCGCACTGCAAGCCATGGTTCTCCCAGAAAGCGGTCTGCATCGGGTGATGTTCGCCGTTTTCCGCCAAGCCCTCAATGGTGGTGACCGCCGCGCCATCGGCTTGCACGGCGAGTAAAGTGCAGGATTTCAGCACTTTGCCATCGAGATGAACCGTGCAGGCGCCGCATTGACTCGTATCGCAGCCAATTTTGGTGCCCGTCAAATCCAGCTCTTCACGCAAAAAATGGACTAGCAGTGTGCGGGGGTCGACATCACGTTCATGTACGACCCCGTTAACAGTGATTGCGACTTGCATAAATCCCTCCATTTCGTTTCCAGTATCTTTTGCCGCGTCAATACGGTTCGCGCCCTTCCAAGTTACCCTGCGCGAAATTGTAACGCACCCCATGCAAAATCGAAAATTGCATCGGGCGAAACTACAACTTGAACTAGGCAAAATTGTAGCTTGCTTTTGTCAATTTGGCTACAAGTTGCAATTTTCGGGAGTGTCTAAATGGCT
>JAAXID010000194.1:1492-8210 GCA_012270545.1 Anaerolineae bacterium
CACCTCCTCGAAATTAGACACTCCCCAATTTTCGGGAGAGGTGAATACTGTGGATACAATCGACAATCCTGTCGAAAGCGTAGGGGCGACATATTATGTCCCCATCTATCATGTATTGGTTGTTTCGGGCGACCAGATTGGTCGCCCCTACATCTGATTTCGCTCGACAATGGTATTTACTCCACATGCCCAATTAATTCATCACTCCCAAAATTTCTTTCTGTGCGATTCTTTTGAGTATCGCTCAAGAAGCGGTCGTGTAAAAGCTGAGCGAATCGAAGGATGATGGGTCAAGCGTCTCCGCCAGCAAGGAAAGCCACCAAGTGATGTTTCCATAGACCCGCCAACGTATGCGTACCGTGTCCGCGGGTATGCTCATCGATCGGAAGCAGAACATAGCGTCCTTGTGGCAGCCTCTCCATCGCCGCTTCCATGATCCCCAGCTCGGGCGGATTGACCTGATCATCGGCGGAATTGATCGCCAACAGCGGCGCCTTGATCCGCCCCAGGTCAGGCGCGGGATTATAGTCTTCAGAGGCCGCGAAAGCATAAAGCATATCGTTTGCGTCAAGTGCGCCGGCGTAGCTGCGGATGCGTTCCGCGAGAAAGGCCTCAGCCGCTTCCCGAGTCGGCGCCTCCTTTTGCCAATGGCGTGGGCAGCTCGTCATCATGATCAGCAAATGAATGGCGTTAATCAAGCCGGGCGGCTGTTCGATATAGTTCCCAGCGCGCCAGGCGGGATCAGTCCTAATCGAGTCCATGATCATTTTGCGGATCATGCGGTTGCGCCCGGCGATCTCGGCCGGCAATGAGGCGAGCGGAACCAGATAATCCATGAAGTCGGGATAATGGATTCCCCAGAGCCAGGTCTGCATGCCACCCATTGACGTGCCCAACACCAATTTCAAGTGGTCGACACCCAAGCCTTCCGAGACTAGGAGCTGCTGCACCCGAATCATGTCGAGGTAGCCATAACGGGGAAATTCCAGCCGCAAGCCAGCGCTTGGCTTGCTTGATCGGCCATGACCGATGCCATCTGGCAGGATGATGAAATGCTTCTCGGCATCCAAGAGCTGCCGGCGTTGAAACAGCTCGCCGGCGAAACTCGGCTTCAGAAACTGCGCGCCGCTGCCGGTGGTGCCATGGAGGATCAGCACGGCGTTGCACACCCGGCCGGACGCGTCGTGGACTGGCTCGCCCAGTGTGCGGTAGTGGATATGCAATTCGGGCAAACTATCGCCGCAGTTGAAGGAGAAATCGCGAAGGGTGAATTCGTCCGTCCGCAGCTCCACGCTTGTCTCACTCCATTGTTAACGGGTTAACCGCGGCAGATTGTAGCGTCTCACGAAACTGCGGTTGCCGCTGAGCATCACGAGATTGAATCCGCCCGCCGTCAACGGGTCGGCAATTCCCTCGCGCATATCCGGGTAACCGGTCAGATTGGACCAGGTCGACGGGCAGCAGATATACAGCACGCCATCCTTGTGCGCCTCCGTCTGCTGGTGAATATGTCCGTGAAAGACGCCCGCCAGCTTATCCCGTCGCCCCCGCAGAATGCGCTGGATTCGGTCGCCATTTTGGATGCGCATGTGCTCATCCAGCCAGGGGACGCCGGTCGCTAGCGGCAAGTGGTGCATGGCGGCAATGATCGGCTGATCGCCGACGGCGGCGAGCGTCTGGGCGAACCAAGCAATCTGCTCATCTGGCAAGCAGGGCGCATGGGCGTCGCCCGGTCCGTTTGTATCCAGCGTGACGAGATGATAGCCGCTCACTTCCACATGCGCGTCGCGCAACACGTGCAGCGCCTGCCCATCGTGTAGGATGGCTTCCATGTGCGTGGCAGAATCGTGATTGCCCGGCAATAGATACATGGGACCCGGGAACTGCAGTAGCAATTCGCGGGCGCAGAAGTAATCCGCTTCATGGGGATCGGCACAGACATCGCCGGTGTGGAGGATGAAGTCGAAGGCAAATGGAAGTGCCTTAATCGCATCCAGGAGCAGCTCAGTCCCGCGATTGGGATGGGCGACCGACTCAGGTATCCACGGCGGGTGATACGCGGGATCGCTGCTGATATGGGTATCGCTGATGTGAAGGAAGGTCAGCAAGCGCGCAGCCTTTGCGAGCAATACTTCAGGTTGGAAGATTGTAACCGACTCCTTGTATTTGGCAAAGACCATGCCATTTTGCGATTCAGACGGTTTTATCTGTTTGAGGCGCGCATGTATATCGGCCGGTCGGGGAATGCTGGGCCTGCTGGTCGGATTGCAATTGGTCGGGCCTGACAACGAAGACGAATACCTGTTGGCTTGCGCTAGCGTTGGAGGCAGTCTTCCGACTCTGACTTCAGCTCGGGCCCTTCACCAAGGGCGAACCAAGGGCTCGACGTTGTTTATTAGCTTCATCTCCGGCGATTCTTCAGCCAGCGTCTCTCGCGTAATCAAAGGTTTATAACCGGTCTGCAACATGGCTTTGTATAACTCGCCTCGTTTGGTGTAGGCTTTGGGCCGCAGGTGCAGCGCGCTCTTTGCCCATTCAGGGTGAAACTTGGCGCGCCCGTACATCGGTATGGCGTAGGTCGTGCCGCCCCACAACATATTGGCGAGCAGACCCAGCGCCATGTCGCCAGCCGGCGCTCTTTCGCGAATGACAAGATGCTGCTGGGCGCGGGCGTGAAGAATCAGGTCTTTGTTAAACATGCTGATTCCCGAACCACAGGTGTCCGTCTTGGTCAACTGCGTCACTTCGGGCATCTTGAAGGTCGCATCAACGTAGTGATATTCCGTGTCCGTCCAATGCGTCCAAATCGAATTCCAGCCGGAGACGATGTCATACTTCTCCAAGCCCATCAGCGTCTGGTACATATCAAATACGAGCGTATCATCCAGGACGGTGATATCGTCATCGAGAATTAGCACGGTGTCATAGTACGCCAGGTAGACCATGCCATAGCGGATTATGCCCAGCCAGTTGAAGCGCGAGTTGACCAATATGACCGCCGGATTAGCGCGAAAGAGCCGCCCCAGCTTGGTCCAGCGCGACGGGCGCAACTGCGCTTCCGAGTCGTTGTTGACGACAATCAATTCACTGGGGATACCGCGCAAGTCTTGCGACATTAGGGCGGCGAGACTGGCGTATAGCGCCTCCATGCGCCGATAGGTGACGACGATGATGGTCAGACCGGGTCGGTTTTCCAGCGCCTTCAATGTCATATCGTCATTCGCGCCGCCTGCGATCAGGCGATGGCGATTGGATTCACCCAGGAGCCAGTGGCGCCGGTTAGTTTCAGCGGCGTGATGATCAGCAGGAATTCGTAACAGGCTGCCGCCGCCAGCTCATCAAGATTGAGATTCTCCACATGCGTGATGCCATTATGCACCAGCAAGAATCGGTGTACTGAATGATCCATCGGCGGCATCGCTTCCACCGCCATATTGTCCGCGCCCACCAGCGTCATGCCCTGCTCCACGAGATACTGCGCCGCCTCCAGATTCAAGCCCGTCTGCGCATCGCGGTATAGCGGATCGCCGTCGCGCAGCAGCCGATACGTTCCCGTACGCACCAGCACCGCCGTGTTCTCGCCGATTTCACTGCCCTGCTTGTTCAGCGTGCCACGGATGTCGTCCGCGCCGATGCCATAGGCGGGCGGCAGCATCTCGACGCCTTTGTACGCCGCCACATCCAGAAGCAGGCCGCGCGTGACAATTGGCGGCATTTTCTCAATGCTCATGTGAGCCTGCCCGGCGGAAGTGACGCATTCTCTGGCGGGGAGCGTCGTGCCCGCGCCATTGTACAGACGCGGCTCCCCGTCACTGGCGGGATTGCCGGCCGCATCCTGCTTTTCGGCGATATGGCAGAGCGCGTCAATATGCGTGCCGACGTGAATCGACATGCGGATCGTCTCCGCCGCTGCTGTGCCCGGGTCAATTGTCGTTTCATCGCCATGGCGCAGATGCGGCGCGATCGAATAGGATTTCATCGCCGCTCCCGGCGTCAACATGCCTTCCTGAAAATCGATGCCTAAACTGAAAATCTCGCCGGTTTTCACCAGGCTCAATAGCGCGGGTGTCAAGCGCGGAACCGGCAATCTCCCATACGGTGACAGGCTCATATCCATTCCTCATGTGCTGGATTGATTCGCTATAGTGTAGCAAATCTCAGCCATATTGCCCGCAGGCGCGAGGAGCTAGCGCGGAAGGGGATCGAGCGGCAGCCCGCTCGGCACCGCGCTCGGCGTGATATGGCTGAGATCGCGCGCCGCCGGATCGGTCAGCGACAGCAGGAACTCCACCAGATCGGCGATGTCGCCGTCGGTCATCGGCAGCCCCGCCTGCATCGGCCAGGCAACCGAGTGCGCCTGCCGCTCAAAATCGTAAGGAAGCACTTGGTCCTGAAAAGCGGGCGGCAGTTGCCGCGCAGGATCATAAACGATATTGGCGCGCCAGGGATCGGCGTGATGCCAGATCACATCCGCAAGGTTTCCGTAGGCGCCGCTGTGAAAATAAGGCGCCGTCAGCTCCACATTGCGCAAGCCAGGCGTGCGGAAGCGGTATTGGTCGCGATAGTCATAGCTGACGTTGGCTCGTCCAAAATCGTCTACGCCGTCTTCGCCGTTGTCCTTCCCCGGACCCAGCTGCGGCACGAGCAGATTATGGAAGTCCATGTCTGTGAAGAGATCGCCGCTGTGGCAGCCAGCGCAATTCACCTGGCGGTTGAGGGCGCCGAAAAAGAGCAAAGCGCCCCGCTTCTGCGATTCCGTCAGCGCCCGTGAATCGCCGGCCACGTAATCATCCCAGGGTGAGGCTGTGAAAATCAGCCGATGCTCAAATGCGGCGATGGCCTCGCCCAGTTGCCGCAGCGTGATCTGCGGCCTGCCAAAGACGCTGGCGAATCGCCGCGCATAGTTTTCATTGCCGCGCAGACGCTCCAATAGAAGCAGGCGGATAACCATCGGCGGATAATCGCCAAAAGCGACGCCGGCCATCTCGTGTTGGGATGTGATCGGGAACAGCGCCTGCGCCAGCAGCGGATCCGCCAAATCGAGGTCATTGACGGCGTCTTCCAGCGTCCGGATTCTTCCCTCAGTTGGACCCTGCTCCACGCGCCCATCCCAGAACTGACTGCGCAACAAGGCGCTATTGATGATGGTGGGACTGTTCCGCGGGATGAAGACATCAATGAATGGATTGACGATGGCGTCGCCGTTAGTGGGACCGGAAGACCCGTTCGCAAGGATCAGTTTCCTGAACGAGCGGTTTTCACCCAGCCCATGCCCGCCCGCCCCGATCGGCAAGACGCGCCCGTCAGTCATCGCGAATTCCGGATGGTGGCAGGTGGCGCAGGCGATATTCTGATCGCCCGAGAGGATGGGGTCAAAAAACAGATCACGCCCCAAACGCGTCAGTTCGCTTTCCGGCTCGATGAGTTCCCGCCCGGGATAGGGCCTCAATCCATGCGCGTCGATCACACTGCGCAAGGCTTGATCCAGATCGCGAATCTCGATGGTGGTCGCCTCAGGCTTCTCGCGTGGGGGGAATCGCTGCGGCCTGGCCGGCTGTAGCGCGAAGGCCACACGCAGGATGCGGCCGGCGTAGGTTTCGGTGATGTAAAGCCCGCCATCCGGCAGCGGCAATAGGCCAGCCGGGAAGTGAAGATCTTCCAGTACTGTCTCAAGGACGCCCTGCCCGTTGATGCGGCTGAGCCGTCCGCTCGCTTCCTGCTCAGCCAGCGCGTTGAAGCAGCCCGCGCGAGGCGCCCTCGACGCAAACTCCAGGAGCCATACGCTGCCAGCCGTATCGACGGCGACATCAATCGGCATGTTCAAGCCGTCAACAACGGTCCTCTGTCGGCCATCGCCCGTAATCTCAACCAGTTTTCCACTGTTGGGAACATGCGGGCAGCCGCCAAATAGCGTCACATAGTAGGAATCGCCATGACCCGCCAGCCCGGTCGGAAGCGCTTCCAACCTGCCGCCAGCATGATCGGGATTCTCCAGCGCCGCAAAGCGATGCCAGTAACGGATCGAGCCGTCCTCGTTTTCAATGACCAGTCCATTGCCCGCCGCGTCCGTCACCATGGGCGCGCCATTTTCGTCAAAGGCGATGTCGAAGGGATGCAGCAGGAAAATGCCCGCGCGCCCGGCCTGCCGCCTCGTGAGATCAGCGAGACCAAAAGCGGACGCCGGCAAGTCCCGAGCGAACGCGCTGGGCAGGCCATAAAATTGCGAGCCGGCCAAAGCGACAAGAAGCGTTTCATCATCTGGCGAAACAGCCAGCGCCGGCGCGCTTAGCAGATTGTCTTTGGAGAAGGTGCTCGGTATGCCTGAGACCAGCCGTCCCAGGCGACCGTCATTGTCCAATAAGCTGATGCCAGCGCTGCGCTCGCCGTGCCCGCCCGCCTCGGCGATCAAGACGGATCCATCCGGCAGGAGCGCCATACCGCCAGGATAATAAAGGCCTTCGGCAACGATGGTGACCCGCGGCTCGTTTTGCGCCTGACCAGCAAAACTGATCAAGGCGAACAGGAGGGAAAAAACGAGTGTTCGGATTGGCATTGCTCTAAGCCCGAACCGGCCGCAAGTTTAAGGCAAGTTTACCACAACATAACAGGCAAAGTGCAATTGAGATTCGAGAGAGGTGAATTGTGGATATGGCAACCAATAATCCTGTCTAAGATAAACCTAGATGTAGGGACGACTCTGTGAGTCGCCCGCATTGGC
>JAAXID010000031.1:0-22947 GCA_012270545.1 Anaerolineae bacterium
TCATAACCCGAAGGTCGTTGGTTCGAATCCAGCCCCCGCTATCGAGCTGATGTAGCTCAGCTGGTTAGAGCGCGCGACTCATAATCGCGAGGTCGGAAGTTCAAATCTTCCCATCAGCACTGATTGGGACCCGAGAACGGGTCTTTTTGTTGCGCCGCCGGGACTCAGTTTTCGAACCGCAGCAGATCGTCGAAGGTCTCTCGCCGCCGGCTGACCCACCAGCGATCCCCGTCCACAACCACTTCGGCCGGTCGCGGGCGCGCATTATAGTTGCTCGCCATCGTCATGCCATAAGCGCCCGCCGTCATCAGCGCCACTTTGTCGCCTTGATTCAGCGGCGGCAGCTGACGATCGCGCCCGAGCAAATCCGCCGATTCGCAAACCGGTCCCACGACCTGCGTCGTTACTGTTTCGCCTTCAATATGTCGAATCGGCAGGACCTCGTGATGCGCCCCATATAGCGCCGGCCGAAGCAGCTCCGCCATGCTCGCGTCTACAACGACAAATGTCTGCCCCGCTTGACGCTTCACATAAAGCACTTCGGCAAGCAGGAGTCCGGCATCGGCGACAATCGAGCGGCCCGGTTCCAGCAGCACATTGTAACCTCTCAGACGCCGCGCCAATTCTTCAGCCAGGCGATCCGGTCGGGGAATCGTCTCGTCAAAGCGATAAGCCACCGGCAGCCCGCCGCCCAGGTTGATCGTCTTGACCCGCGGATAATCTTCTATCAGCGCCAACAGCTTACCCAAGGCGGTCAGCGTCGCGTCTGTATCGCCCAATTGGCTGCCGATATGCATGTGGATGCCCGCGAAATCGATGTGCGGATATCGCTCTTGCCGGCTGAAAACAGCGCGAATGACATCCACCGTGAGGCCGAATTTCGCCGCGCCGTGCCCCGTAGCCATGTAGGGATGAGTTTTCGCCGTCACCTCAGGATTGAGTCGCAGCGCCACTCGAACAGGTTCCGCGTCCACCTCCGCCGCAATTGTATCGATGTGATGGAGTTCACCCAGATTTTCGACATTGATCCAGCCGACGCCACTCGTGATCGCATAGGCGATTTCCGGGCGCGTCTTGCCCACGCCGGCGAAGACGATATCTGCCGCCTTAGCACAGGACTTCAGGGCGCGGAAAATCTCGCCGCCGCTGACGCAGTCGAAGCCAGCGCCGACATCGCCCAGCACGCGCAAGATGTCCAAATTGCCATTCGCCTTGACGCTGAAATGGATGCCCGCGTTCGTTGCCGCAAACGCGGACTTGAGCCGATGAAAGTTTTCCCGTATCCGTCGAAGACTGTATACGTAGGTCGGCGTCCCAACTTCCCGGAGGATCGCCTCGATGTCAACGTTGTCGACCCTCAGGCCTTCATCCAGGTATCGAATAGAAGAATTGAAAACCATTGTCGCTTGCGGCGATCTATTGAAACAAAAACGGAGGCACCGTTTTTACGTGCCTCCGTTCGACGGGAGCGACGGGATTTGAACCCGCGATCTCCGGCTTGACAGGCCGGCATGTTAACCGCTACACCACGCCCCCAAACATCTCGCATAATCTAGCATCCGACCCGATGGCTGTCAAGTGCAAAACGGCTCCAAGGACGCAGCGAACCGCCACATGATGCCAAAGTCAGCGCCTTCCGACAACGAAGCCACTAAACGACAGCGAGATTCTGACGTCATTATCCCGTCCAAAGCTTGTATCAATCGACGCGCATTTCGGCTAGAATACGCGACATTGTCTTTCTTGGGCATCGACGATAGCGTGAATTATCGCAAGGTTTTAGTGTTCTGGCTGCCCCTGGCGCTGTCCTGGCTCCTGATGACTTTTGAGGGTCTCTGGATCCAGGGCGTTATCGGCCGCAAGCCGGATGCGGAGACACAGCTCGCCGCCTTTGGCCTCATGTTTTCGCTGTCCGTTCTAATCGAGACGCCAGTCATCATGCTGCTGGCGACCAGCAACGCCCTTTCGCGCGATCGCCAGTCTTTTCGCGTCCTCTGGCGCTTCATGATGGGCGTCAACATCTTCGTTACGCTGATCGCCGTACTGATGGCCTTCACGCCGCTGCTCGATTTTTATCTAGGCGCTCTGCTGAATGTGCCGAGCCATATTATCGAAGCGACCCGACCGGGCATGAAAATCATGATCCTCTGGGGCGGCTTCATCGGTTATCGCCGCTTTCACCAAGGTGTTATCATTCGGCAGGGCAATACGCGTTATGTCGCCTATGGCACTGTGCTCCGCGCGCTCGTATCCAGCGGCGTCGCCATCGGGCTGGGCGCTATCACCACGATCGCCGGCGCCGTTGTGGGGGCTATCGCGCTAATCCTTGCGATGGCGGCGGAGACGCTCTACACCTACATCGTCTCGCGAACTGACGTCAAGCGCCTGCTTGCCACACCTCTAGCGCCAGCCAGACGCGCCCTCACCCAGCGCGACGCCTTGCGATTTCACTTGCCGCTGGCGGCCACCAGCGTCATCACGATCCTCGTCAGCCCGGTCATAGAACGTGGGCTCGCCAGCATGCCCGATGCGGCGCAGAGCCTGGCCGCCTGGCCCGTGATCTTCACGATCTTGCTGATCACACGTTCCGGCGGCATGGCTTATCAGGAAGTTGTGATCTCGCTAAACGACAGCGAAGCGCACCACCGCGTCTTGCGTAACTTCACCGTCCGGCTCGGTCTAGCGCTTAGTCTCATCACGACGTTCTTCGCCTTCACCCCGGCGATTTTTTTCTACCAGGGCGCCATTCTCCAGGTGCCGGCGCATTTGCATGATCTGGTGCTTGTTGGCGCGCAAGCCGGCATCCTGCTGCCCCTGTTGACCACCCTGCAAAGCTATCTGCGCGCCTTGCTGATGCTCAGCCACAGAACCGGCGCCATCTATCAGGCAATCGTGATCGGCTTCGTTCTGACCGCCGCGACTGTATGGGGCGGCATCGGCCTTGGCTTGCACGGCATCTTGGCCGCCTCTCTCGGCTTGACCATCGGGATGACAGTCGAACTTGCATACCTTTACCTAGCGTACCGACGCGGCCATGCGGCGCTGCGTCTGCACTGGCAATCCGCCGTCGCGCCCTCGTTGGGCAACTAGCAAACTGGAGTACAATGAGATGGGCTTCATCAAAGAAATCCTCCCGCTGCGAGAACAAGCCTCCATCCGGGATCGCTGGCTGAAGACGCGCCTCGAGACCATCATTCCTGAGCTGCTCCAACGCGAAGACATCGACATGTGGATCGTGATTTGCCGCGAATACAACGAAGACCCCGTGCTTCTGTCGCTGCTGCCCGCCACATCCATGTCGGCGCGCCGCCGCACCATTCTCCTCTTCGCCCGCGCTGACGACGCTGTCGAACGGCTGACGCTTTCGCGCTACGGCTACGAAGGCTTTTACGAGAGCGTTTGGGAGCCCGATGAGGAAGGTCAACTTGAGTGCCTGGCGCGCATCGTCCGCGAACGCGATCCCAAACGCATCGGCATCAATGCCTCGGGTACATTCGCCTTTGGCGATGGCATTTCCCATACCGAGTTTCAGCTGGTCAGCGATGCGCTGGGCGAGCCCTATTCGACGCGCCTGATTACCGCTGAGAATCTGTGCGTCGGCTGGCTGGAGCGCCGCCTTCCCGAGGAGATCATCGCCTATCCGCGCCTGGTAGAAACCGGTCACCAGATCATCGCCCGCGCCTTCTCCACCGACGTCATCCATCCGGGCTTGACCTGTACCGATGATGTCGTTTGGTGGATGCGCCAGACCATGCAAGAGGCCGGCTTGAGCGCCTGGTTCCAGCCCAGCATCGATATCCAGGCGCCGGGGCAGACCTACGAAGATACAGAGAATCCGCGGAAAACAATCATGCCCGGCGACCTGCTGCACTGCGACATGGGTTTCCATTATCTGGGACTGGCCACCGACCAGCAGCAGCATGCCTACGTCCTGCGCCAAGGCGAATCAGCGGCGCCACCCGGGCTGGAAGCCGCCCTCCAAGATGGCAACAGGCTGCAAGATATCCACATGGAAGAAATGCAGGTGGGCCGCAGCGGCAACGAAGTCTTGCGCGCCGTCTTGGAACGAGCGAAAAACGAAGGCATCCGTCCGCAAGTCTATACCCATCCGCTCGGCGTGCACGGCCACGCAGCCGGTCCGCTCGTCGGTCTTTGGGATCGACAGGAGGACCTGCCCGGCGTTGGCGATTATCCGCTTTACGCTGACACGGTCTACTCCATCGAGCTGAACATTACCCGAAGCGTGCCTGAATGGGAGGGCCAGGATGCGCGCATCATGCTCGAAGAAGACGCTGTGCTCACCGACGGCAAAATGCGCTGGCTCGATGGCCGGCAAGAGTCCTTTTACCTCATCGGTTAATCCGGAGCGAAACTTCACTTAAGACCTAAGGAGTGAAAGCATATGCAGCGTAAAAAGCCGTCATCCATTCCCGAAAACAAAGCGGAACAATTGGACCAGCTGGCGAAGATGCTCGGCATAGAAATCGCGCCGGAAGACCTGGCGGCGCTAGCGAATCAGCTGCGCTTGATTGATGCGCTGGAACTGTCCGAGCTCCACGATTATCCGCCGATACTGAAAATGGATGCTGACTGGCATGATTGATTCAGGCGCCCTTATCGATTTGTCCATCAGCGAAGCGGCCTCCGCCTTGAGGCATGGCGAAACGACATCGCTCGCGCTTACACAGGCCATGCTCGCGCGCATCAAGCAGACAGAGGCGACGTTGCAAGCCTACGCTACCGTGCGGGCGGACTTGGCGCTGGCGGCCGCTGAACGCGCCGATCGGGAATTGGCCGCCGGGCGCGATCGCGGTCCCTTGCATGGCATCCCCATCGGCGTCAAAGACAACTGCTATACCAAAGGCATCCGCACCGAAGTAGGGTCTAAAGTGTTGGAAGGCTTCGTGCCTGACTTCGATTCGACGGTCGTGCAAAAGCTGTACGCGGCCGGCGCCGTCTTGATCGGCAAGACACGCTGCCACGAATGGTCCTGTGGTGGGAGCGAACCACCGACGCGCAGTCCTTGGGATCTCAGTAGATTCCCCGGTGGCAGCAGCATAGGCTCTGGCGTAGCGCTGGCGTCACGCTCGGCCTTCGGGACCATCGGCAGCGATACCGGCGGTTCAATCCGCATACCGGCATCTATCAACAATCTTGTCGGCATGAAAGCGACCTACGGACGCGTGAGCGCTTTTGGTGTGTTGCCGCTGGCCTGGTCACTCGATCATGTCGGACCATTGACGCGCACGGTGCTCGACAATGCCCACATGCTGGGAGCGATCGCCGGGCACGATCCCAAAGACGCGAACTCCGCTCGTGTGGATGTGCCGGATTTCGCAGCTGATATTGCAGGCGGCCTGCGGGGCGCGCGCATCGGCATCGACCGCGAGTATTTCTTGTATCCCGGCGTAGTCGACAGTGTGCGCGCCGTGACCATAGCCGTTATCAACGAGCTGGCGGATTTGGGCGCGGAGATTATCGAGGTGAGCATCCCTGAACTGGAGTTGACCCGCGAGACGCTGACCACCATCCGGATGGTGGAATCTGCCAGCTATCATCGGCAGCAGATACGCGAAAAGGGTCATCTGTATAGCCCCGGCACACGCGCCACATTAGAGATCGGTCAAGTTGTGCTGGGGACAGAATATGTCGCGGCATTGCGCGCCCGCGAGCGCTATCGGTCGGCGATGAAGGCGCTGTTTCGGCGCGAGAATCTGATGGCGCTGATTTCGCCGACGATCCCTGTGCCGGCGCCGCTCCTGGCCGATGTATGGAAACCGCGCGAAGACATGGATAACGGTGAGACGCCGACAGACGGGTTCGTCCATCACGTCTATCCCGCCAATTTGAGCGGTCAACCGGCGATCAGCGCGCCCGCCGGCTTCAGTCCCGCTGGTTTGCCAATTGGCTATCAGTTAATGGGACGGCCTTTTGACGAAGCGACGCTCTACCGCATTGCCTACGCCTACGAGCAAGCGCATGACTGGCACAAGCGTCAGCCGCCTCAAGTCTACGACTAAAGGGGACGAATAGTTTCTATACTTAACTATGCGGACATCGAGCGCACTTAGCCGCCGAATCTGTTGGGGAAGCTGCTACAAGAAACATTAAGGGCGACGCGCGCCCCTGAATAGACGGCGAATCCCTCAGCGCACGGCGTTCGAATTTCACCATTTCGACAATGTCGGATCAGTCGAACGCCATTACGCTGACGGCCAAATCGAGCGCAGCCTCCAGATTTCAAGCGAGTTGACTCTTGCCTGGCCACGGACGTATAGACGAAGGCACGTACTGTCGGGCCGGCTCGGGTATACCCTGCTGGTGATACAGGCATGGTCATTCGCGTAGACTTCGATAACGGAACAGTCGACAAATATCCTCAAGCGCAATTTTTCGCCCGGAGATAACTCAAACTCCCCCGCCTGAACGTCAGCGGAAACGCGACTATCCTGGAAAAGCGTGGCGCGGCGCCTGTCGACACCCAATCGTTTACGAACTGCATCATAGAAGATCCTGGTTTCTTCTTCGCGATCAGGCGAACAGCGTACTTTGACGCCAATTTCTTCGGCGTTCGCGGGATCAATCTCGGCGGCGATTTCAAGCGCAGCGCCTCGCAGGTCAATGTCGAAGTCGCTGGAGTCGGCGGACAGTTCGATATCGGACAAGCGCTGATACGCGCCGCGAAGCGAATTGATCTCCTCCACGGGGTTGATCGCGAGTCTTCCATCGGCGCGCAATCGTAGCTCCCGGGGCAGCGCCATAAGGCCCGACCAGCCGGCCGCCTGCTGCGCCGCGACTGAGCGGTCCTCGCCTATCCAGCCCCAAAGGATGCGGCGGCCTTGTGAATCCATCATCGTATAGGGCGCGCAAAAATGCCGATCGCCAAAGTCCAGCTTGTGTACCGCCTCAGGGACAAAGCGATGTTCGTGATAGCGCCCGCTGAAATAGACTGTATAGAGTTGTTCGCCGTCCCAGGCGGTAAAGATCAGCACATGCTTGTCGCCGAGGGGGAAGAACTGGGGAACTTCCCACACCGAACCTGTCCACACATTTTCGGTATCCTGCTTGTCACCAACGCATAAAGGATGCATGTATTCCCAGTTGATCAAGTCGACTGATCGATATAGCAGCACCGCTCCGCCGATATCCCGAATGCCTGCGCCGATCGCCATGATCCAGAGCTCGTCCTCGCGCCAGACACTGGGATCGCGGAATCCTGTGACCCTCATGCCAGCAGGCGGATGGGCAATGACAGGGTTTGCCGGATGTTTTTCCCATAGAATCAAGTCGTCATCAGCGGTGGCGACGCAAACGCGCTGGTTCTGCGGCAGTGTCCAGTCGCCTTGCACGCCGGTGTAAAGCAAGGTCGGTACGCCATTATTGTCCACCGCGCAGCCCGACCAGCAGCCGTCTTCATCCGCTCCGCCAATGGTGGGGGAGAGCGCGATGGGCTGGTCCGCCCAATGGACGAGATCGTCGCTGACGGCATGCCCCCAGTGCATATTGTCCCAGACGGCGCCCTGTGGATTGTGCTGATAAAAGAGGTGATACCGGCCATTCCACTCGATAACGCCGTTCGGATCGTTCATCCAATTCGCTGGTGGGAGGAAGTGATAACGCGGTCGGTGTTGGTCCGCGGCAAGCCGCTCGCGTTGGCGCCTGGCTTTTGCGGCAAACGAATTCATAGCGGCTAGCCCTTTAGCCCGGTGGCGGCCACGCTTTGGACAAACCATTTCTGAAAGAGCAGAAACAGAATGAGAACAGGGATGGTAATCATCGAGGCGAAAGCCAGGATCTGCGCCCATTTGACGTCCTGGCCATAAAAGGAAGTGATGCCGACAGTGAGCGGGCGGGACGCTTCGCCACGGGTCGCCATGAGCGGCCAGAGATACGAACTCCACAGAAACAGAGCCTGCAAAATCGCGACGGTTGCGAAGACAGGGCGCGACAAGGGCACGATGATTCGCCGGTAGACTGCGAAAGGACTGCCGCCGTCGATGTAAGCCGCTTCATCAAAATCGCGCGGGATGCCGATGAAGAACTGATAAAAGAGGAAGATGGAAAAAGCATCCGCAATGAACGGGATGATCTGTACATGCAGCGTATCCAGCCAGCCAATTGAACCGTCTATCCAGGGAAACTCATTGACCAGCACGAGCAGCGGCACCACGATGGCGTCCAGCGGCACGATCGAAAGCGCGATTACCAATGAGAGAACAACTGTCTTTCCTTTCCAGCGCAAGCGCGCCAGAGCAAAGGCGATCATGCTGTTGACGATCAAACCGGCCGATACTGTCGCCAGCACGATGAAGGTGGAATTGAACATGAACTGCCCAAACGGCACCCGGCGGAATACGCTGATGTAGTTCTCAAGCGTGATTTCGCGCGGGATGAAAGCCCAGGTAATCGTTTTGAGATCGTCAAAGATGACCTTTTCCGGTTTGAAGGACGAGACGACCATGAATACGATGGGAAACAGAAAGAAAATCGCCAGCCCGATCATGATGGCATAATCGACTGTCAGTGTCAGGCAGCGCCGAGCGCGCAGCCACGACTGACGGCGGCCTTTCTGAAGCTGACTGATTTCGCCGGCGCCTGTGGACATAGCGCTCATTCCACTTCAACGTCCGATTTCAGAAGCGCTCGCTGAATCAGCGCAATCGTCACAACAATGATGAAAAACAGAACGGTGACGGCCGAACCATAACCAATTTTCTGCTGTCGAAAGCCGGTATCAACGGCATGGTAGACGACCGTGACGGTGGCATCCTGCGGTCCGCCTTTGGTCATCACATCAACTTGGGTAAACAGGCGAAATGCCAGAATAGTTGTGCTGATGATGACGAAAATGGTCGTATTGCGAAGCTGCGGAATCGTAACGTGCCGGAACTGCTGCCAGGTATTGCCGCCGTCGATTTGCGCCGCTTCGTATAAGGCTTGCGGGATGCCCTGCAATCCGGCCAGAAAAATTACCATCTGGAATCCCGCCGCTTGCCAGGCGGAGAGGATGATAATCGCAAGCAGCGCGCTGTCGGCGCTGACCAGCCAGTGCGGCTGAAAATTACCAAAACTAAGCGCGCTGAGAAAGCGATTGATCAGTCCTTGATCCGGGTTATAGAGGAAGGTCCAGACGATGGCGAGCACCGCCATCGACGTGACGACTGGGCTGAAGTAAATGGTGCGAAACACGTAGCGGCCGCGCAGCCGCTGGTTGACCAGCAGCGCCATCAGCAAGGCCAGTCCGCCTTGCCCGGGCACAATCACCAGGACGAAAGTGAATGTATTGATAAGCGCGCGCAAAAAGGTTGGATCCCTTGCGAGGATTACGTAGCGACCACCGAAGATGTCTTGTGTGAACCAAACGCGGAAGCCGTCGTAAGCTGGGTTGCCTCGGACAACGGTACGCGTGCGGGGATAAAGCGGATTCCCCTCCAAATCAGTCTGGACTAAGCCGGTCGCCTCATCGATTTCAGCTTCCAACCGAATGACTTGCAGGCCGAGAAGATTCCGGTAATTCTGGAAGCCGATGTACTCGGTCGGCAACGGCGAGATCAGGCGTTTGTTGGTAAAGCTCCAGTAAAGGCCACCCAAAAGAGGCAAAGCCACGAATAGAAACAGGCTGATGAGAGCGGGCGCGCTCATCAGCCAGGCATAGGTCGTTTCGTGACTGTTGGAGCGTTGTGACGTACTCATGCGATCACCTGCCCATGGCTGCCTAGCAGGTTACGTGTCCGGTTTCATGCGTCACGATTGCAGTAAAGTAGCCACAGCGAACTTAAAGTGACCGTGGCTACTCGCGCGAGAAGCTACCTGCAGGTCCTAATTCTGGACTGGATAGCCGTCATTGTCGGCGATATCTTGTTCTATCTTGTCGACGGCGGCATCGAGTTCCGCTTGAATATCACCGCCTTTGATGATGTTGTCCATCGCCGTGAAGAAAGCGGAGGTGACAGCCGGATATCCCGGCGTAATGGGACGTGGAATGGCAATGCCGGATTCAAGCTGTTGCACAAAGATGTTCATGCGGCCACCTTCGCCAAAGAGCTCGGACATTGCGAGAGCCGAGAAGCGGCCGGGCACCGCCGCGTTCACATTGGTGATGCTTAGGATCTCGTCTGGCGTGAGCATGAATTCCATGAAGGCCCAGGCGGCGTCAGGATGATCGCAGTGCGTCGTGATCGACCAAGCCCAGGAGCCCATGCCGGTGGCTTGACGAGCGCCGAAATTAACGACCGGCAGCACAACCATGTCATCGCCAAAGGCTTCATAGTAACCGGTGGCCATCCAGTGACCGAGGAAGCCCATGGCCGCATTTCCATTGATGAACTCGTTGTCATCCGGTGGGGTCAGCGTAGCGTATCCATTCTCAAACAGACTCCGGATCCACTCCATGGCCGCCACTGCTTCGGGCCCGTTCAAAACGTCCTCGGCGCTTAAAGTGTCTCTGTCGATCAGATCGCCGCCGAAACCCTGAACGACCGGACTGAAGGCATAGGTATACCATTCGCCAGCGCCATAATTCATCTTCAGATCAATCGCGTATTGGACCCCCTCCAAGGCCTGCAGGCTCGCCAGGGCGCCGTTGAATTCGTCCAAAGTCCAAGCGTCGCTTATGCTGGTCGGGATGCGCACCCCGGCTTCCTCCAGCAGCGACACACGGCCGACAAGCGCCAAGCCTGAGTCATACTGTCCCATCGCGTAGATCTTGCCGTTGTAGAGTCCCTGGTCTATCAGCGAGGGCAAGATATCAGCGCGCAATTCGTCAGACATGTAATCGTCCAAGGGCGCCAGGAAGCCCGCCCAGGCATAGTTGTAAAGATTAGGACCATCAAGGTCGAGAATGCAGGGGAGATCACCGGCCACGGCGGCTGCGTTCACCGCGTCATTATAGCCAGTGCCCGCAACCAGAGAACCAGCGAGCTCGACAAAGTTGACCTGAATCGCATCTTGCATCGCATTGAAACGATCCACCTGAGCACGGGTCTCGTCATTCTCCTCCTGGGTGCCGCCGTGATACCAAAGCTCAAGCTCTACCATATCCTGAGCTGGCGTCATGGCCGCCATTGTGAAGAGAAGGAGCGGAATCAAGATCGGGGTTAAGTGTTTCCATATTCTATTCATCTTTAGCCTCTCAAAAAACTTATATCTTCGTTTTTCTGTGGTTGCCCGGCCATCTGACATGCCTTTCGCTTCAGATCCTCCTCCTTCCTACGGGCAATAAGATGCCGCGCCTGGCGGGCAGAACCGCGCAAACACAATTGGCCAGACAGCTCTAACACCAGATTGTACCAATTGGGTCTGGCGGTAGCAAACTTCCCCAGCTGACTATGCGTGGGGCGATTGTCAACGATTTGCCAACCTGCCAGCGGATACAATGGGCTAGATATGCATGGTGACACCGGGGTGCTACGACGCTTGCGCGTTGGGCACTTCCGGGGCGAACTGGTAATCCGGCTCGATTTGTTGACGCCGCAGGATGGGGACGATCTGCCACCAGGTTCCGATGACGCCACGGCAAGGCTCTGGCATATCGTGCTTCACGATCCGATGCAGCTCGGGCAGATTATAGAAAGGCACGGCCGCGTACATATGATGCTCAATGTGGTAATTCATTTGCCAGTAGAGAAAGGCGAGAATCGGATTAAGCGCGATGGTTCGGGTATTAATTCGGTAGTCGGGGGTGTTGTCGGTTAAGCCGATATGCTGCGCGACATTCAGCAGATATTGAAAGCCGCCAGCGTAAAATGGTGCGAAGGTCACGAGTACAGCGAGCATCCACCAGCCGGTCAGCGCGGAGACGAGTACGATCAGCCCATGACCAATCAAGAGGACGCGCGCCCAATTGAATAGCGCCCGCCTGCCCTGCTGGTTTTCAGGCGGGAAGAGCACCCGCTCCCAATCATCTTCAATCACGCCAAAACAAAGTCTAAGCGTGTGTCTCATGCGCAGGAAGAAGCCGCGCACATTGATGAAAGCGAAGGCGAGATAAGACTTGAGCGTGAATTTGACCGGCAGCACCACTTCAGAATCATCGGGCGGGTGCAGGGTGTAGCGATGATGCGCCTGATGGCTCGCCCAGAAGGAGATGTGGCTGTACCAGCCGAGGAAACTGAAGAGGTGGAGAAAGACGACATTAAGCGCCTGGGTCTTGAAAACGGTCTTGTGACAGAATTCATGGAAGGCATTCACCGTAAACTTGTGCAAAGAGCCATGCAAGTAGATCAGCGCGATGACGACCAGCCAATGCGCCCGGCCAACGGCATACCAGGCGACGGCGCCTGTACACAGCAACACCGCCAGAAATGCTACGGTCTGCGCCATTCCTTTGACGTCGCTGCGCTGGTTCAGGCGCGCCAAATCCGCGGCCGGCACCGGTGAACGATAAAATTTTATACGCCTCTGCTGACTGTCTTTGGTCATCGATCGACCTCTTTTCATCCCAGGCTATGTGAAGCGCATAGCCCGGTCTTGCCTCGTGCTAATCCCTATTATATATGGATGAAGCCGCAAATTCACGGCATTGACGCAGCTATCGCCCGGCAGCGACAGAATGTCCGCTGCTCGAAATGCGGCAGCGTTTCAAATGCGTCAGCCGCCCGGATCGCGTTCCGTCGGTTACCGTTCACAACTTACGCCCTTGTCTCATCTTCATAGAACAGCCGCAACTCAGCGAGGTGTCGCTGGCTGTCTACCATCCCGCCGGGCCGATTGCGCGCTAACCACAGCAAAGGGTACTCGGCTTCGATGGCAGCCAGCTCATCGCGCATGCTCTTCCGCGTCACAGCTGGATCGGATATCTGCAGCAAGCCGCGGCGCGCTCCATGCTGCGCCAGAAGCGCCATATGCTTGAATTCCCGCTGGACAAGTTCGGCGTCCGGCCCTGCCATCCGAGCCCCTCCGATCCGCGATATCGCTTCAGCGATGAATTCCACCGTCGCATTTAGTTTTGCGCGCAGCTTGTCGTCATCGAACAGCGTCTTCCGACTTTCACCAGCGTGGAAAAGAAGCGTGGCGCGCTCACGCAAGTTGGCCAGCGAGTATAGGTACAAGGAATAAAACAAGCTGCGACGTTTTGCAGCACGCCCGTTTCTTTGTAGGCGTTGCCAAGGTCGTAGGCTAGCTGCCCCATCAGGCCTCTGCTGTCCTGAAAAACAAAAGTATCCAGCGCGCACGGCACATTCAAACCTCGGTTTTCCGCCTGCGCCCAGCTTACCGCCGCGCCATAGGCAAATCCAAGATAGCTCACCGGAAAACAGCGTCGCCAGCCCAAAGTATCGCCCCAATTTGTATTGAGGTAACCAATCGCGCCGTTTTCCAGTCCTTGCTCGGCCGCCTCGCGCAGATTAGCCAGACAGTTATCGGTGCGTCCGAGTATGGACCGTTGAGCTGATGTGCTGGGACAGACATAAAAGGGTATGCTGGCCGCGGCATAAGGCTCAGTTTTCCCCAGAAAATCATAGCCAGCTTCGTAGTTCCACTCCAAGGCGATGATGTCCTTGGGCAGCTCGGGGATGAGCGCGGGATACTGGTTGATAATATCGGGCCAGAACTGAACCGTGCGCCCCTGCGCTTTCGCCAGCGAGCAGACTTTCAGAAAGAAGTCCAAGTAAACACGAGCCTTGCCTTTTTCTGCGACCAAGGATTTGCTGCGTCCCATCCCAAGTTCAAATGTCTCGTCACAGCCGATGTTAAACTTCTTGCTGCTGAAGTTGGGCAACAACTCGGCATACAGACTTTCGATGAACGGCAGCGTCTCTGGAACAGCGGGAGAAAGCGTGGATGGTAGATGCGCACGCCCCAGGGCGCCGTGAATTCGCTTTCGACTTCCGCCAGATGCCGATATTGAGGATGCTCAAACCAGCGTTCCATGTGACCGAAGCTATTCTGGTTTGGCACGAGATCGATGTGCCGCTCTCGGCAATAGGCATCAAGCGCGAGGATCTCTTCCGCCGTCATCGGCGAGGCCTGTTGCCATACGCCTCGATGCTCCTGATAGGCGAAAGTGTGCTCCATGTAAAGCTGAAACTGATTGACCTTCCAGCTGGCGAGCCGGTCGATCAAGTTGTAGAGCGTGTCCATTGTGGACACTTTGCCGCGACTGATATCATGCATGACGCCGCGCGCTGGGAAGTCCGGCCAATCGTCAATCACCATCTGCGGCAAGGTCGGTCCCTGTGTTTGCAGAAGCTGTCGCAGGGTCTGAACACCATAAAAGATGCCGGCCAGATCATGCCCCGCAATGACGATTCCATCTTGCGATACGGTCAGCCGATAGCCTTGGGCGCGCTCAATGGCGGCATCCAGGGTTAACAGCACTTGCCCGGAGGCGCCTGCCGCTATCAACCACCTGTTAGCCGTTGCAGCCTGCAGCGCCGCTTGAAGTTGCCGGGCAGTGAAGAACAGATCGGCAGCGTGCGTTGAGCCAAGGGCAATTCGCTCGCCGTGCTCGAGGTTGAGCAGGCCGCCGCTGAATGTCACCGCCTGCGGCTGGGGCAGCAAATTTAGCGCCGAGGTCATATTTCGTAGCACATAAGTAAATCCTGGAAGAAGACGGGCAGCGAACTGCAATAAGCCCGCCACCCTGAAACTGATCTGTCGGGTTATCCTTCGAGGATTTCTTGCCAACCTTCCTGAATAGCGGCCAGCGCGTCCTCCATCGTCTGCTCACCAGCGAACACCAGGCTGAGCTCCTGATCGTAGATGTTTTGCAGGCGGGCTTCTTCGCGATGCACGAAGGGGGCGCGTCCATTCGCAACCGAATCAATCACGAATTGCTTTTGGTCCGCTGTGAGCGCCAGCACATCTACTTCCATGAAGCCTTCCATTTCGGTAGCGGCCATCCCCGGTGGGAACCAAGCCCAGTCAGCAGCGCGCTGGTATTGCGTATCGGGCGAAAGGAAGAAATCCATGAACTGACGAACTTCATCTTGATGCTCGGAGCTCTTGAAAGCAGCAATAGTACTGCCCCAGGCAAGCACAACTTCTTCCGTGCCCATCGGAATCGGCGCGACACCCCAACCAAACTCGACATCAGCCATGATGTACCAGGATGCCCATGGACCCCACATGTTCATACCCACGCGATCGTTTGTCACGCCCTCGGTACCGGGCAGGGGCGCGGATTGGTCCTCGACCACCATCGTATTTAAGAAGCCCATAGCCCGCTGCACCGCTTCAGTATCGAAGGCGGCATCACCGGTCTCCTGGTCGATGAAGTCGCCGCCATAGGACCAGGAAATCATGCGCACCAAGCCGAACGGGAAGACGGACGAGTCATAGATCTTGCCCACGCCCACGCCCTGCGTCAGCGCTTTAGAAATAGCGAGATAGTCATCCCAGTTCCAGCCCGCCTCAGGATGGGAAGCCACTCTCACCTTTAACATACGCGCCATCATGCTCGAAGCAGAGGCCGTGCTCACCGGCGGCGAAATGCGCTGGCTCGATCTACGGCAGTAGGCCTCATGACTCATCGGTCAATCCAGCGCTAATCCGCATTTACAGTCTTTTTGCCTTTGGCGAAAATTTCGATAACAACTCATTCCTACTATGTGTGAACGATAGGTTCAATGTGTTTCGCAGAGAAAGGAATGAGCAATGAGAAAACTGCTTCGCTTTATCGTTATGCCAGCCCTCGTTGGCATACTGATTATCATCCTGGCTTTCGGCCTCCTGCCGATACCGGGCATCCAGGCCATCGCTGAAATCAGCCATCCGAATGATGTATTCGCCGAAATCTACCGCGATGCCAGCCCATCCGTCGTGGCGATCAACGTCAGCACTGAAGCGGGCGGCGGCAACGGCTCCGGCTTCGTCATCGACTACGACGGCCACATCGTGACTAACGCCCACGTGGTCGACGAGGCGGATGAAATCGCTGTCGAGTTCTTCGAGAGCGGCATCTATCGCGCCCGACTGGTCGGGCTGGATCTCGCTTCCGACATCGCCGTCATCAAGGTTGACGCGCCCGCCAGCCAACTGAATCCGATTCCCTTCGCCGACTCCGACAACCTGAGCGTTGGACAAACCGTGCTCGCAATCGGCAGTCCCTTCCGGCAAGGCTGGACGCTGACATCGGGCATCATCAGCGCCCTCGATCGCACGATTCAGAGCCTGACTCAATTCCAAATCGGCGGCGTCATCCAAACCGACGCCTCGATCAATCCGGGCAACAGCGGCGGTCCCCTGATTAACCTCGATGGCGCCGTCATCGGCGTCAACTCGCAGATCATCAGCGGCTCGCGCAGCAGCTCCGGCGTCGGCTTCGCGCTACCATCCAACCTGACGCGCCGAGTCGCCGAAGCGCTGATTCAAGATGGCGAGATGACCTACAGCTATATCGGCATCACCGGCGAAGATGTGGGTTTGGGCGTTATCGAAACGCTCGGCCTGCCCAACGACTTCAGCGGCGTCGTCGTCGGTGAAGTGCTGAACGAAGGGCCGGCCGCCGGCACCGATCTACACGAAATCGCCGAAATGCGCACGCGCGGCAATGGCGAACTGGTCGGCCTGCGTGTGGACATCATCACCGCCATCGATGGCAATAGCATCAAGGGCATGGACGACTTGATCACTTATCTCGCCCGCCACACGCGCCCCGGGCAGGAAGTCACCCTGACCGTACAGCGCGACGGCAGTCAAGTCCTTGACATTCCCATCACGCTCGGCAGCCGCTGAACCCGCTCTCCTTCTCCCCTTGTGGTATGGTCAGCGGACAGATTTGTAAGGACTAGGATCCTCAGCGACGGGTCAGTCACCGGCTGACCCCTTCAGATATCATCTGTGTTGAGTCTTGTAAGGCTTGGTCGGTATTAGCTGTCTGGCGCCCAATCTGTGCCCAATGCGCCTGTCAAGCCCTGCCAGCGTAGGGTTTCTCTGACCTAAACTGCATATTCGTGTTCATTCAGCTCTCCTTCCCCAGCTCACTAGGATGCTCGCCATAGAGATGGCGAGAAGGGGCCGGGGGATGGGGTAGAATATCGGTGTACAAATCGCAATACCAACCAAACCTTGTAGGGGCGATCGGCAGGCAGTGTCGGCGGGCAGTGTCTATGCGCCCTACGCGACCCTTGGATCGTCCGAAGCAATAGACTATGAATGTGGGCGGCTCAGGAGTCGCCCCTGCAACTATCATTTCCTGAGACAGAATTTTGGATTGCCATATCCTCGAAGCTCTCTACTACCTATCGGCGGCGGGCTTTGCCTGCAATCGCGAAACAGGTATAGTGATAAAATAGGTTTATCCGTTTCAATGCGAACGAGATCATGTCTGAAATCCGCTATTGCAAAGAGCGGCGAGAACTCGCGCCCGGCGTACATTCCACCATACATACAGTCGATATTCCCGCGCGGCAGCTGCGATTCGAGGACCTGCACCCGATGAGCAGCTACGTGCGCCAGCAGGATATCGCCCGCATGCATTACGCTAGAGCGCGCGCCCGCGGCGGGGAAAGCCCGCATATCCTCACCTGGACGGCCATGCAGACCGATCGCCGCGCCGAGCAGATGTTCCCCGGTCTCAGCTACCAAACCGATGACGGCGAAAACATTATCAGCGCCAATTCATTCATCACTTTCATCCTGCGCAAACTGCTGGCGGAAGGCTGGCTGCAGCTGCACGAATACATTGGCGACACCTACGAATGGAAGGTCGATATTCCCGCGGAGCATCGCGACTGGGCGCCCCGTGCCGACGCCATTCTGAGCTGGCTGGAAGAATCGATCCATCTAGACCTCTATCCCAACATCGAGCGTGGCACTTACCAGCCTCGTGTATTCAGTCGCTTTGATGTGCGGCGCAATTTCATCCGCATCGGCCGCTGCGATTTCATCCGACACTTTGTGCAAAACCATAAGCGCCAGGTCGTCTTCAACACATCGCATTTCTTGCACGAGCATGACGACCTCATCAGCCATCATTCGGGTTATGGCGACGCGATCGGCTTGATGGTGGCGGAAAATACAATCCTGCGCCCGCCGATCTATCGCCGCGGCGCCCTGCTCTTTGATGGCTCAACCTGGCGCATTGAGGCATTCGGTCTTGATGACATTCAGCTCGTCCTGCCCGGGGACATATCACTGAAGGCCACTGCCGAAGGCGCCAACCGCTTCCACCTGAATCCGCGCGCGCCACAGCCGATCGCCCTATACACGCGCGCCGCTGGATTAACGGGCGCCGGCCGCCCACTCGATCGTAGTCCAACAGCGACAGATCGCATTGAATTCGTTCTTGTCAACCGTCAAGTGCTGAGCTGGAAACGCGGCGGCGGCTTGCAGATCCCGCAGAACGGCTTCGTTCTGTCGGTGAAAGACGGCGCGCTGCCCGCCGGCGTCGCCGAAGGAATGATCGAAAACGCCTGGGTTGAATACGAATTCGCCGATGAATACGGGCAGGTGCAGTCCGCCATACAAGCTGGACCGATTCTGTTGCGCCGAGGGGAAAATGCGCTGGATCAGTCCGCCACTGCCGAGGAATTCTGTCCGAGTCAAGGCAATACGATCGGCGTTTCACCCGTGCACATCGACCTGGCCGGCGGGCGCCAACGGAAAGCTCGCACTGCCCTCGGCATCAAGCCGGATGGGGACCTGCTGCTCTTGGTCGTGGATGGCTGCAATCCGAATTTCCGCACCGAGATGGACAGCCACGGCGCGACGCTGGAAGAAGTCAGCGGCATCCTGCAAGAGGCGGGCACCGTCGACGCGCTCAATCTCAGCGGAGAGGGGTCCAGTCATCTGTTTATCGCCGGGGGGTTGGCCAGCCTGCCCTCCGACAGGCGGGGACAGCGAGGCGTGATTTACGAGCGTATGCTGCCCTCAATCGGCATCGTCAACTGAATCGCCAACCGCCTGCAAATCAAGCCAGATCTGTTCGTCCAATTCGATCTCGCCCGCCGCCATAACGCGCTCGAATATGCGATCCCCGCGTTCGCCCGGCGCCAGAATCTCCTCGACGCCCGGCAAGCGTTTGAGCCGCTTGACCCGCGTCAACAAGTCGCTGACCCCGGCTTGAAAGCTCGCCAGATCATCAGCCAGCAATTCGGGGTCAATGGCGAAAACCAGATTGCCCCAGTCCAGCTTCTTGCCAGCTTCATCGCGAATGGCGCCAACCAGCGGGCGCGTCAGCACTTCGACGATCAGCGCCAGCGCCGCCCCCTTGTAACCGCCAAAAGCCTTGATGGCGCCCGCGAGCGCGGCAGCCGGATCGGTCGTGCTTCGACCGTCGCTATCATAGGCGACGCCCTCGGGAATCAACTCGCCTTCCGCGTTGGCCAGGTGAATGCCATACCAAGCGATCGCCGCCGTCGCCATATCAAATACGATCGGCTTGCCCGCTGTCGGTATGCCAATCGCCAGCGGATTGGTGCCGAAGAAGGGCTCGTAGGAGCCGTGCATCGCCATCAGTTCCATCGAACCGGAGCAGACGAAGCCGATCAAACCGGCGTCCGCTATCGAACGCGCGAAATAGCCGATGGCGCCGGTCGGTGAATTACTGCGCCGCGTGCCGACGATACCGAAGCCATGCGTCTTCGCCTTTTCGATGGCGAGCTCGGTCGCCCGCGAGACGACCACCATGCCCTGATTCCAGCCGCCATCGATCAGCGCCGACAGCTTCGTATCCTTGACGATCCGGATTGCAGCCGCGTCCGGATTGGCCGGCATACCCGCGCCCAGCAGCTTAATCACATTCTGATTGTTGCCCCGAAGCTGCGCATACAAGATGATCTCAAGGATGATCTCGGTATCCGCCTCGTTGAATCCTTGCGCTGCAATCGCTCGCCACGTCGCCGACCGCAACGCTTCGATTGAAACTTTCATGCCTTCGCTTCCCTGCCCGCGCCAGCGGCACGCTTATTTCTTGCCGCGAGTCAGACCGTTTGCGGTCAAATACGTATAGCTCTCCCGCACCGCCTCTAGCCTGTCGTTGTTGCTGCGATCCTGCTCGACGATGTACCAGTCGGCCGTCTTTGCCGTCGCGTTCACAATGCCGGGGACGTTCATTAGCCCATGACCGACCGCCGCCATATCGCCGTGCGGCTCAAGCCAGCCATCCTTGAGATGGATCAGCGGCGCGCGCGCGCCCACCTTCTTGACCACCTCGACCGCGTTTTCGCCGCCAACCTGCACCCAATAGGTGTCAATCTGCAAACCCACGCTGTCGTCAAGTTCTTCGAGTATGAGATCTAGCGTGGCGCTGCCATTAATTTGCTTGAACTCCCACCAGTGATTGTGATAATAGAGCGCAAGATTGTTTTCGCGCGCGAACTCACCAGCCTGATTCAGCCTTTCACAAGTTCCTTTTATTGCATCAATGGTCTCAAACTCGTCCGGCGACAGCATAGCGATTGTGACGCAGGGCAAATCAAAAGCCTCGGCGACCTCAAGGACCGCCTCTTTGTTGGCCTCATCAGGAAAGGGCACATGACTGTTGAAGGTCTGCAAATCCAGCTCGCGGAACAGATCAGCCGCCTCTGACAATTCGCAGGGCAGGCCGGTATATGGTTCAACTCCGATATAGCCCACATCGGCGACAGCCCGCACCGTGCCTTCGAAATCTTCCCCGAGCAGCTCGCGTACCGTATACAGTTGCAACGCTACTGGTTTCAAATTAGACATTGCATTTTCCTCTCGGCAAAGGTTATTTCCTCTTCCCGTATTTTGACGATTCTCCATTGGAATACCAGTGCCGATCGGGGCATGGCGGGAATTTCAAAACGCGCTATCTACTCATAGTAAATTGACATCCCCTGCTGTACACTGATAGATTGTGCGTTCATGAAAACAGCGAAGGACGCACGCGCCTCGTAATCGATCTTGGTCGCGCTGCCAGGAGACCGTGCATGGCTTCCGCCGATTCCACAGCAGGCCTCAAAGCCCTCCCTAAACCGCAGAAACACTCCGCCTTCCGCATTTGGCAGCGGCTGATGGCTTATCTCATCAAATACAAGCTTTGGGTCACCTTGGCCGCGGTCGGCATTATTGGCATGAATGTGCTGATGATCGTCGTACCATATATCTTGCGTGATGTGGTCGATATTGGCATCGCCCGACGGGACAGCGCCTATATGCTCAGCGCCGGCTTGCTGGTCGTCGCGATCGGCATCGTTCGCGGTGCGGTCGCATTCCTGGGTCGATTCTTTGGCGAGCGCCTGTCGCACTACGTCTCATACGATATTCGCAATCAGATATACGAAAAAGTGCAGCAGCAATCCTTTACCTATCATGACAACGCCCAAGTGGGGACGATCATCACGCGCGCCATCAGCGATGTCAACGAGATCCAGCGTTACTTCGCCTGGGGATTGATGGAAGGTCTGAACGTCATCCTCCTGCTCGTCGGCGTGGTCAGCATCATGATGGCCACAAGCCCGCTGCTGGCGATCATTGCCTTCCTTCCACTTGTGCCATTGGCCTTTTTCTCCAACCATTTCGTCATGCGCGTACACCCACGCTGGAAAAAAGTGATGGACCGCATGCAGGTGCTTAGCAACCACATCCAGGAAAATGCCCTGGGCGCCGAAGTCGTGCGTGTGTTCGCCCGCGAGCCACACGAGATTGAACGCTTCCACAATGAAAACCAGAATCTCTTTGAAGAACAGCTCGACTTCATCACCCAATGGATCACGTTTTTGCCCGCGAGCGCCTTTCTGGCGGCCATGTCAACGGCGCTCGTCCTGCTCTTCGGCGGCATACTGGAAGCGCAAGGCATGGCGAACATCACTGTCGGCTTGATCGTGACTTTCAACGCATACGTGCTGCTCTTGTCGCAGCCGCTGCGCTTTATCGGCTTCAATATCCTTTTGACAACGCAGGCGGTTGCTAGTGGCGAGCGCGTCTTTGAAGTCCTCGATGAGCGTGAAGCAGTCATGAACAAACCGAAGGCCATCAAGACCGCCATCAAAGGGCAGGTGCGCTTTGACAACGTCAGCACGCGCTATAACAGCTCCAACCAGGCCGTTCTGAATCAGATCGACCTGGAAGCGCAGCCGGGCGAGGTCGTCGCCATTATCGGTTTGACCGGCTCTGGCAAAACGACCATCGCCAACCTTATCCCCCGATTCTATGACGTGACCGACGGCCGCGTCACCATTGACGGCATTGATGTGCGCGATTTCGATCTCGATAATCTGCGCGGCCAGATCGGCATCGTCATGCAGCAGTCGCTGCTGTTCAACGCCACCATCGACGAAAACATCGCCTATGGCAATCCCGACGCCACACGTGACCAGATCGTCGCCGCGGCCAAGTCGGCCAACGCGCACGACTTCATTTCCGAGTTTCCCGATGGTTATCTGACCGAAGTGGGCGAGCGCGGGGTCACCTTGTCCGGTGGGCAGAAACAGCGCATCGCCATCGCCCGCGCCCTGCTCATCGATCCGCGCATACTCATACTCGACGATGCCACCAGCAGCGTAGACACGCACACGGAACACCTGATTCAGCAAGCGCTCGAAAGGATCATGGTGGGCCGTACAACTTTCGTCATCGCCCAGCGCATGAGCACTATTCTGAAAGCCGACCAGATCATCGTGCTACGCGATGGCAAGATCATCCAACAGGGCACACACGAAACTCTGCTACAAGACGGCGGACTCTACGAAGAAATCTACAAATTGCAGCTTGAGGAGCAGGAACGCGTTCGGCGCGAAGCGATCATCGCCGGCATCATCAAGATACCGCTGGAAGAGCGGCGCTCCACCCAGCAATTCCGCACTCTGATAGACCGGCTCGCGGGCAAATACTCGAATTAACCAACTCGCAAAGTTAGGCGCTCATGGTCCCCCTGAATCGGAGAAAACAGAAGCAGCTCGTCTCGAAAGACAAAGCGGCCGAGGCAGAACCGACCATACTCGAGATCGATGACGACCATAAACCCGGCTTCGATCGCGATGTCACCGCTCGCCTTTTCTCCTATTTGCGTCCGCACCGGAAGGATCTCGCGGTCGCCATCGT
>JAAXID010000031.1:23005-30318 GCA_012270545.1 Anaerolineae bacterium
ATGGCGGTCATCGGCCAGACGATCATCCAGACGCTGCGCAACCAGCTCTTCGACCATATCCAATACTTATCCATCGGTTTCTTCGCTGAATACGAAGTGGGGCGACTGATCGCTCGTGTCATCAGCGATGTCAATGTGGTGCGCGAAGCCGTGACCTTCGCCGCTGTCGGCACCATCCGCGAGGTTTTGATGCTCTTCGGCATAATCATCTCCATGATCCTCATCAATATCCCCCTGACGGTGGTCGCTTTCACCGCCCTGGTTGTTCTAACGTTGATTGCCAACTATTGGCGCATTCACGCCCGCCAAGCCTACCTGCGCGTGTCGGATTCCAACGCCAAGGTCTACGCGGAACTTTCGGAAGCCTTTAGCGGCGTTCGTGTCACCCAGGCCTTTGCCCGCCAGCGCCACAATCGCGACCGCTTCACCGGCGAAATTAACATGGCGAGTCGCAACGCGGCCGAGCGCGCCACGCTGATTGCCAGCCTTTTCTATCCCACAGTCGAAATGATCGGCGGCGTCGCCACTGGCACGCTGATATTCGTCGGCGGAACGCTCGTCTTGGACGAACGAATCTCGGTCGGCGTCTTGCTCGCCTTCATTCTGTACATCCAGCAATTCTTCTTTCCCATACGAATGCTGGCGCGGCGCTTCAATCTGCTGCAGACCGTCATCGCCTCCGGCTATCGCATCTTCAAGCTGATGGATTTCCCGGTCGATATCCGCGACGCGCTCGACGCCGACGAGTTGCCCGCCATAGAGGGCCGCATTCGCTTCGAAGATCTGTCATTCCGCTACACGCGCGATGGCGACCTGGTCCTGAAAAACATCAATCTCGATGTGGCGCCCGGTTCGCACGTCGCCTTCGTCGGGCATACCGGCGCCGGCAAGACCACCATGGTCAAGTTGATCATGCGCTTTTACGACGCGACGATGGGCCGCGTGACAATCGATGGCCATGACATCAAGCACATCAGTCAGAACAGCCTGCGCCGGCAGATCGGCGTCGTCCCGCAGGACACGCACCTCTTTTCCGGCAGCGTGATGGATAACATTCGCTACGGACGTCTGGACGCGACCGATGAAGAAGTCGTGGCGGCAGCCAAGGCGGTCGGCGCCCACCAGTTCATCATCGACATGCCCGACGGTTATCTCACCGATATCATGGAAGGCGGCGCCGTCCTTTCGACCGGTCAGCGGCAGCTATTGGCCTTCGCCCGCGCCTTGCTTGCCGATCCACGCATCCTCATCCTCGACGAAGCCACGAGCAATATCGACACCCAAACCGAACGACAGATTCAGCAGGCGCTGGAACACCTTTTGCTGGGCCGCACCAGTTTCGTCATCGCCCATCGCCTCAGCACCATCACCTCAGCCGACCTGATAGTGGTGATGGACCATGGCGAAATCATCGAAATAGGCAGCCACCAAGAACTGCTAGAAATGGAAGGCGTCTACCATCAGCTGTTCACGCTGGTTTAGACGGGCGGTCGCTCAGCGCTTGTTGTCTTCGTTCGGCTGAAAGCGCAGGTCGCTGGCCCGCGTGATCGTCGTCTCGCCGAAGCGGTCGCGCAATCGATCGAGCGCCGTTTGCAGGCTCTCTGACTGTTTCTCGCCCTCGCGGTCGTCCCACAAGCCTATCTGTTGATTCGGCGCGCTGAAACCACCCAAACCAACACCGATCAAGCGAACCGGTCTGCCCTTGACCCACACTTGATCGAAGAGCTGAGTTGCCGAATTGTAAATCTCGCCGTCCAAATCCGTCGGCTGGTCCAGCGTCAATTGTCGGTTCAGCGTCGTAAAATCCGCCCAGCGCAGCTTGAGCTTGATCGTTGCGCCAGCGAGCCCCGCTTTGCGCGCCTGCCGCCCAACGCCATCGGACAAACGACGCAGCGTCAGTTTCAAGTCAGCCTCATCAGCCACATCTTTGGCGAAGGTCACTTCTTTGCTGATCGACTTCGCCTCGTGCTCCGTCAAGACGGGCCGGAAATCGATGCCCTGCGCGCGCCGCCAAATATCACCCCCCAGCTTTCCGAGCCTCGATATCAAAGCCTCCTCCGACCAGTTGGCGACATCACCGACGGTGGTCAAGCCGAGTTTGCTGAGTGTTTCCGCGTTTTTCGGTCCCACGCCCCACAATCGCCGTATCGGCAGCGGCGCCAGAAATCCCGCCTCGTCGCCCGGGGGCACGATCGTGATGGCGTTGGGCGGCTTGTCCTTCGGCTGCCGCGCTTTGCCGACCGTGTTGGCCGTTTTCGCAACCAGTTTGTTGGTCGCGCCGCCCAGCGAACAGGGCAAGTCAAGCTCGTCATTGATGCGTTTCTGCAATCTGCGCGCGATCCCCGTAATATCTTCCGGGAAAATCGTAACATCCAGAAAGGCTTCATCAATGGAGAGCGCTTCGACGTAAGGCGCCGTATCGCGCAAGATCGCCATTACCGCCCTTGATCGCTCGCTGTATACGCCGCGCGTCTGCCCCACCACGACCAGATGCGGGCATAATTGAATCGCCTGCGCCATCGGCATCGCCGACCGCACGCCATACTTCCGCGCCGGATATGAGGCGGACGACACCACGCCGCGCTCGTTCGGCTTGCCGCCCACCGCTATCGCCTTGCCGCGCAGCTCCGGGTTTAGCTGCTCTTCAACCGCGCAGAAGAAGGCGTCTAAATCAAGGTGCAGGATCTTGCGTGTCTTCACCATTATTCACGCTATGCCGCTGCATTCAGAACAAAGTTCAGCGTGCGCTACAGACAAATCTATAGAATATATTTTCTATAGTAACACAGATTCTAGCGTCTTTCAACTCGCACAGCCAGAGGGGAGTGGTGAATACTGTGGATATGGCAAATCCATAATCCTGTCTCAGGCACTGATAGTAGGGGCGACTCAAGAGTCGTCCGCATTCATAATCTATTGGTTCGGGCGATCCAAGGATCGCCCCTACAAACTTGGGACGGCCGAGGATTATATCCACGCAATTCACCACTCCCGGCCAGGCCGCAAAACAGGCCACCTACGAATCCAACGCAAAGCCGCTATAATGCCCTGACCTAACTTCGAACCCCCAGCTAGGAAACCGCATGCCGCTTTCGATTCATCCTGACGCGATTCAAGCGCTTGTCACTGGGGAAATTGGCGCGCCGTCAACCGTGCTGGGGGTGCATCGGCGGGGTAACGAGGTCTCCATCCGCACGCTCCGTCCCTGGGCAAAGCGTGTGCATTTGGTGAATGACGCGACTAATGAACGCGTCCACATGAAGAAGTGCCATGAGGACGGTCTGTACGCCGCCGACCTGGATCCGACCTGGGCGAATGCGCCTTACCACTTCGAGGCTGACACAGTCGATGACATCCGTGAATCCTGGGGCGATCCGTACATTCATCCGCCGCTCCTGTCGGAATACGACATTTATCTCTTCGGTCAAGGGCAGCACCGTGACATCTACCAGAAACTGGGCGCCCATAAACGTGAATTAGGCGGCGTCTCGGGCATCAACTTCGCCGTTTGGGCGCCCAACTGCTACAAAGTCGCCGTGGTTGGCGATTTCAACCGCTGGGACGCGCGCACTCACGTCATGGAAAACAACAATGAATCGGGCATCTGGGAAATATTCGTTCCCGGACTGGAAGCGGGCGCGCACTACAAATACGAGATCCGCTCGCATAACAAAGGCTATCGCGCGCAAAAGTCCGATCCTTACGGCTTCTACTGCGAGCTGCGACCGCAAACCGCGTCCATCGCTTACGATATCGAGCAGTACACGTGGAACGACAGCGCCTGGCTGAGCGAGCGCGCCCAGAGCGACCCGCTCTCCCAGCCGATGAACATCTATGAGCTGCACCTGGGCTCATGGCGGCGCAAGGACGGGGACGAGTTCCTGAACTATCGCGAGCTGGCGGACGAGCTCGTTCCCTATCTCGTCGACATGGGTTACACGCACCTCGAATTGCTGCCGGTCGCCGAGCATCCACTGGACGCCTCCTGGGGTTATCAAGTGACCGGCTACTTCGCCCCGACCAGTCGTTATGGCGCACCCGCCGACTTCATGTATTTAATCGACCGCTGCCACCAAGCCAACATCGCCGTCATCCTCGACTGGGTGCCGGCCCATTTCCCCAAAGACGGGCACGGCCTGAACTACTTCGATGGCACACACCTCTACAGTCATGAAGATCCGCTGCAGGGTGAACACCCCGACTGGGGCACCATGATCTTCAACTACGCCCGCAGCGAGGTGCGCAGCTTCTTGCTCTCCAACGCCCTCTTCTGGCTGAAGCAATATCACATTGATGGCTTGCGCGTGGACGCCGTCTCGTCGATGATCTATCTGAACTTCTCACGCGAGGACGAGGAGTGGATCCCCAACGAATACGGCAGCCATGAGAATCTCGGCGCCCTGGCCTTCTTGCGCGAATTCAATGAGGTCGTACATGCCGAAGCGCCCGGCGCCGTCACCATCGCCGAAGAATCGACCGCCTGGGCGATGGTCTCGCGCCCCACTTACATCGGCGGGCTCGGCTTCACCTTCAAGTGGAATATGGGCTGGATGCACGACACGCTGGCATACATGGCGCGCGAACCAGTGCATCGGCGCCATCATCACCATCAGATCAGCTTCGCTCTGCTCTACGCCTTCAGCGAGAATTTCGTCCTGCCGCTGTCGCACGATGAAGTCGTGCATATGAAGGGCTCGCTCATCGGCAAGCTGCCCGGTGATTACTGGCAGAAGTTCGCCGGTCTGCGCCTGCTTTTCGGCTATCAATATACCCAGGTAGGCAAAGTACTCAACTTTATGGGCAACGAATTCGCCCAATTCGCTGAATGGAGCGAAGAGCGCAGCCTCGATTGGCATCTGCTCGAATTCGAAAAACACGTCCGAATGCAAGCCTATGCGCGCGACCTCAACCATTTGTATCGCGAACAGCCCGCCCTTTGGCGACGAGATTTCGACCCAGATGGATTCCGCTGGATCGAAGCGAATGATGCCGACTACAGCGTATACAGCTATATCCGCTACGGCGAAGACAGCGGCGACTTTCTGGTCGTCGTCTTAAACTGCACACCGATCGTGCGGGAGAACTATCGCATCGGCGTCCCCGAATCCGGCTACTACCGCGAGCTGCTCAACAGCGACGCCAGCTGCTATGGCGGTGGCGATGTCGGCAACATCGGCGGCGTCCACAGCGATGACTACGGGACTCACGGCCTGCTACATAGCATCAGCCTGCGTTTGCCGCCTTTAGCGATCCTTATCCTGAGATTGGAAAACAGTGGGTAAACGCGGACGCTCCTGCGACTTCCGATGTTTTAAACTCACGCCTGAGCTTCAACCCTGCGCCGCGGCGGGGGCGTGAGCAGCGCCGCCACGAGCACAACCAAGCACAAACCCGCGCCCAGCCACAGCACCGGTTCATAGCCGCCGCCCAGATCATAACTCAGGCCGAAGAGCGCTGGTCCGATCGCGCTGCCGATGACGCTTGACGTGTAAACGAAACCGCGTATTTCGCCCTGAAACTGCCGCCCGAAAAGATTCGGCCAGACCGCGCCATCGAAGACATAGCCGATGCCCATGCCGAGTCCAAAGGCCAAGGCGTAAGCGATCAGCAGGGCGGTCTCCCGCATGATCATCGCCAGCGCCGACGCGCTCAGTAATGCCAGCATCTGCAGCACGACCACATACGACGGTTTGAAGCGATCGATCAAGTAACCGGCGAGCAGCGCAGATCCAGCCGCAAACAGTGAAATCAAGGCGAAGGTTTCGGTGGCGACTTGCGCGGCATGGTCGAGAAGCGCGAATATCGATACCTGATGCAATATCAGACCCGTCCCCCAGGCGGAGGGCAGCATCCGCGCGACGATGAACACCCAGAGTATTGGTGTGCGCATCGCCTCTTTCAGCGTCCAATTGTCCTCGACAACTCTTTGTCGGTCATCGCCTTGGCCCTCAACACTGGCAGCATTATCGGGCTTCAGCCCATACTCTTCGGGCCGATTCCGCATCAACAGCGCGAAGGATGGCAGCACCAGCGCCGCTACGCCGACGCCCAAAACAATGAAGACCTGCCGCCAGTCCATCACCTCCAGCAATGCCCGCAGCAGATTGATATAAATGCCCTGAAACAAGGCGAAGGCCAGCGCCAGCAGCGACATCATGCGGCCGCGATGCTGCCGGAACCAGTTCGCCACCGCCGTCGAACTCACTAATGTTAAGGCGCCTTGCCCTAATCCGCGCAAGCCCGCGAACGCGAAAAAAAGCATGATTGGACCATTAATCAGAGAACAAAGTGCCAACACAACAGTAAACAGCGCGCCGATGACTACGCCGACGCGACGGTTGCCCAGGGAATCAATCCGCCGACCGACCCAGGTCAAGCCCAGCGATGCGACGAATGTTCCCGCGCCATAGAGCCCGCTGACCGTCGTGCGATCCAAAGCAAAGTCCTCAATGAAGAAATCCATAAACAGCGAGACGGAAAAGCTTTGCCCGGGCGAGCTGCATATCGCCCCGATCAAAGCGACCAACCAGACGATCCAGCCGTAGTAGACAGGGCTTGCAGCCACCAGCCGGCTTCGAAGTGGTACCCCCGCCGAGATTTGACTCAACCTGCGATTGCCTCAATATGTGTAACCGACAAAGAAATTATAGAACTCTCTCTCATTATTGAAAGCTAATGCAAGTGGCTCATGCTAAAATCGACGCTTAGTATGCTAAAGTTAGACTATAGATCGCTTCTTAACGGTTACCAATTGTCGCCGCGCCAGGCGCTCTCCATTGCTGCATCGCTAATATCCTCGAAAGGCGATTTAGCATGAGCATCCCATCCGACCTCGCAATCGCCCAAAACGCAAACCTCGTCCATATCAATGAAATCGCCGAACAAATGGGGCTGGAGCCGGAGAGGGATCTGGAACACTACGGCAAGCATGTCGCCAAGATCAAACTCGATGTGCTTGAGCGTCTCAAATCAAGGCCGAGCGCCAAATATGTCGCTGTAACCGCCATCACGCCAACACCGCTGGGCGAAGGCAAATCCACCACCACGGTCGGCATCGGTCAGGCGATGAAGCACATCGGCAAGAACGCGATCATTACCGTGCGGCAGCCATCGCAAGGTCCCACCTTCGGCATCAAAGGCGGGGCGGCCGGCGGCGGCTACAGCCAGATCGTGCCGATGGAAAACTTCAATCTGCATTTGACGGGCGATATCCACGCCATCAGCGCCGCGCACAATTTGATTGCCGCTATGTTAGACGCGCAGATTTACCACGGTAACGCGCTCAATATCGATATCCACAACATCCCCTGGCG
>JAAXID010000107.1 GCA_012270545.1 Anaerolineae bacterium
TGCTGATGGATGAGCCCTTCGGCGCGCTGGATGAGTTCACGCGCGAGCGCATGAACCTGGAACTGCTGCATATCTGGGAGCAAACTGGCAAAACGATTATCTTCGTCACGCACAGCATCGCCGAAGCTGTCTTCCTGTCGAATCGCATCGTTGTGATGTCG
The DNA here is from genome assembly GCA_012270545.1 of Anaerolineae bacterium. Lineage (GTDB taxonomy): Bacteria > Chloroflexota > Anaerolineae > Aggregatilineales > Phototrophicaceae > UBA6055. The sequence goes on from JAAXID010000107.1 coordinate 162, forward strand.
CCCCGTCCCGGGCGCATCACCGAGATCGTGAGCAATACGCTGCCTTATCCGCGCGATTTCAATACGCGCAATGACCCCGCTTATCACGAGCTGGTCGCCAAAGTGCGTGACTTGCTGCGCGACGCGGTCGGGTCAGTGTCGCCGGGCAGTGTCCACGCGCCCTACGCGAGCCCATGAGGTGGAATGATGGCGGGGGCTAAAGGGCAAAACGCCACAGTATTTTCGGCTGGCCTCCGCCGCCGAATCGTTTACTACTTCCCCACCATCGCTATCGCCGTTGCTGTCATCCTGCTGTGGGAGTTCATCGTCCTCATCTTCAATATTCAGCAATTCCTCTTGCCGAAGCCGTCCGCCATCTTCGCCGAATTCATGCTGCAGGTGGACTTGTGGCTGGCGCCGAACGAACGGTCCATCCTCTTTGACGCCAGCGGCGCGACATTTTGGGAGGCGATCGGCGGTTTCGTCATCGGCTGCGGCGGCGGCATCCTGATCGCCCTGATCACTTCGCGCTGGACCATCGTCAGCGAGGCGACCATGCCCTTCGCCATCGCCGCCAACTCGGTGCCGATAATCGCCTTCGCGCCCATTATGAACAACTGGTTTGGCATCACCAATCCGGCCTCAAAGATGGCGATTGTGGCGATCATCGTCTTTTTCCCCACCATGATCAATACGGTTCGCGGCTTGACGCTGGTGGATGTAGAGCAGTTGGAGTTGATGCGCTCCTACGCGGCGAAGCCGGCGCACGTGATGTTCAATCTGCGCATCCCGAATGCGCTGCCTTATATCTTCAGCGCCTTGCGCGTCGCCAGCGCGTTGAGCCTGATCGGCGCGGTGGTGGCGGAATTCTTCGGCGGTCCGCGGGCGACGCTCGGCGTTTACATCACTCAGCAAGCATCCGATTTCGATTTCGCCAAAGCCTGGACCGCGATTTTGATGGCGTCAATTATTGGCATCGCCTTTTATCTGGTGGTGCTGATTATGGAGCGCCGGCTGATGCCTTGGCACGTGTCCCTGCGCGGCGATTGAGTGGCAAGGAATTCGTTAGGGTCCAGCCTTAGCGAGCCAATATTCGGATCTCTGCGTTGCCTGACCAGTCATTTGTCCGTCACCCGCCAGGCAGTCATTGAACAATGTCAATGTTATGGCATTTTCTCCCGCGAGGCCTTTATCATTGGCATTCACCGCTTCCATGTATGCCTCCACGAAGTTCTCTACCGGCAACAAGATGATAACAGAAGTAGCATACTCCACAATAATGTTGACACCGTGCCCGATGGGCTATAATTCAAATTGAAGCGATTTTGCCTATTGATTTTGTGAGATGGAGGAAAACCGTCATGCGTAAAATAATTGCATTGTCTATTGTTTTAGTGCTGCTCCTTGGCGTTGCGCTGACATCAGCCGATGGTCACCTGACGCCGATCAAGCTGCAATTGCAGTGGGTGGCGCAATCGCAGTTCGCTGGCTATTTCGCCGCCGTCGACCTCGGCTTCTATGAGGACGAAGGGCTGGACGTCACCATCCTGGAAGGCGCGGTCGAGATCGTGCCGCAGCAGGTGGTCGCTTCCGGCGGTGCCGAATTCGGTCTCGCCTGGGTGCCGAAGGTATTGGCATCCAACGAGCAGGGCGCCAATCTGGTCAATATCGCGCAGGTCTTCCAACGCAGTGGTACGCTGGAAGTTTCCTTCGTCGATACGGGCATCGAATCCGTTGAAGATTTCGCCGGCATGCGCATCGGCACTTGGGGCTTCGGCAACGAGCATGAGCTCTTCGCCGCCATGCGCGCGGTCGATATCGATCCGGAAAACGCTGACGACGTCACCGTCATCCAGCAGCCCTTCGATATGTCGCTGCTGCTCAATGGCGAGCTGGATGCAGCCCAAGCCATGACCTACAACGAATACGCCCAGGTGCTGGAAGCGGTTAACCCCGACACCGGCGAGCTGTATCAGCCAGAAGACCTGAACGTGATCGACTTCAACGATGTCGGCACGGCGATGCTGCAGGATCACGTCTTCGTCAACGCCGACTGGCTGGCGGAAGAAGGCAACGAAGATATCGCCGTCTCCTTCCTCAAGGCGAGCTTCCGCGGCTGGATCCACTGCCGCGACAATCCCGATGAATGCGTCGAGATCGTGCTGGATAATGGCTCAACCCTCGGCGAGAGCCACCAGACCTGGCAGCTCAACGAGATCAGCAAGTTGATCTGGCCCTCGCCCGCCGGCATCGGCGTCATGGACGAGGACCTTTGGGCGCAGACCGTGGCCGTTTCGATTGAGGGCCTGGTCATCGGCGAAGAACCGGGTATGGACGCCTATCGCGTCGACTTGGCGCAAGCGGCGCTGGATTCGCTGACGATGGACGATGTCGATGTGGTTGGCGACATGTGGCAGCCGGTCGAGGTCATGTTACGTCCCGGCGGCGAATAGTCATCGCACGGAAGTTTGTTTGAAATTGAGACAGGCTCGTATGATGTGAGCCTGTCTCTTTTGTCGCTTTTCGCTTCAGCTGCCGTGCATCGCCCGCTTCCGTGCCAGCATCCGCTCCCGCGCTTCCGGGCTGCCATCGTGGCTGGTGCCAAACCAGTAATCAAAGGGCATGCCCATCTCGCCGTAATTGCATTCGAAGTAGCGATGATGCAGCGAGTGGTAATAAGAGGCGCCTGACTTGACCTTCACACCGTCTTTGATCACGAAGTCATCAAAGCCGCCATGCCCCAGAATCGCGGCGAAAGTGGCGTGCTGCCCATTCATCATCATATGGATGGGATGCGAAGCCACCACCCAGTGAATCAGCATGCAGGTGTAATAGAGCAGGTGCTCGATCGGATGCATCGATAAGCCCGACCAGGGACCGATGTCGATGTTTCTGTGATGCACGTGATGCGCGATTTTGTAAAAGAACTTCACATGCAGCAGACGGTGCGCCCAGTAGAAGTGGAAATCGCGCCACAATGGAACAAGGACGAGAATCACGAGGAACCAGACCGGCTGCTCGCGCGGATTAACGAAGGGGATGATGCCATTGGCGTATGCCCATAGCATGACCACCTCGAAGCCGGTCCAAATCGTTCCAGCGCTGACGACGCTCCAGAAAACGTTGTCGCGCACCTGGTCGTTCCACAGGAACTTTTTGCTCTTGCCCATCCAATTAGGCGACCACTTGTATTGGTAGCCCTGCGCTTTATTCGACCAAAGGCGGACGTGCAAAACGGTCGCCAAAGCGATCAACATCACCTGATTGCGGATGAAAACCTCGGCAATCCATCCGACGCTGAACTCCTTCATGCGCGCCATCTCCGGGGTCAGGAACATCCAGGTCACCGTCGCCACGATCATGTACATCAGATTGATGGGCCAGATATAGTCCTTGAACCACTTGGCTATTGCCCGCGGATTCGGCGGCCAAGTGAACACCGGATTGGGGCCGAATTCTTTGTCCGGCTTCCAATAACCGCGCTCGTCACGCGGCATGCCGTCAGCCAGTCCGTCTCTTTCTGTGCTTATATGTGCCATGGTAATTCACTTTCAAAACCTCAAATATACACATTGACTTCGAGCATATCGCAGTGTTGCGCCCCGTGCAAATTTACCCTGCTAGAACGGTGGATCATTTACTCACCTGCTGTGTTCAAAATAAGGCCCTGCATAAAATGCCTTTGAAGTGCAAAGAACAGGATGAGTGTCGGAATCGATACTGTCAGCGCTCCGGCCATCTGTTGCGGGATGGTGCCGGTGCCGTACGTGCCTGAGAGCTTCGCCAGCGACGTCATGACCGGTCGCACGCTGTCCGACTTCGCAAGAACCTGCCCAAAGAGAAAATCATTCCATATCCAACTGAATTGCGTCACAAACAGAAAAAGAGCGGGGGGTTTCGCCATTGGAAGTACAATGCGCAAATAGGTTTGAAAGGAAGATGCCCCATCTAATGATGCTGCTTCAATCACTTCCTGCTGCATTCCGATGAAGTAGTTGCGGAAGACAAACAGACAGAACGGCACAGCAATGGCCGAGTAGAACAGCAGCATTCCTATGCGGGTATCGTAAAGACCGACCGTCTGGTACATCCCAAACAAGGGCATTAGATACATCTGAAAGGGGAAGACAGTGCCGCTGTAGATGATCAGAAACCAGAAGAAAGGGAAGCGGATTTTCAGCATGGCAATGGAATATGACGCGGATGACGCGACGATGACGGCTGTCAATGAACCGACGAATGCGTAAATGAGACTGCTAAGGATCCCGTTGCCGATGCCTGACAATTCGGAAGCGGACGTAATGTTGTCGAGGATCATTGCAGCATTCTCTGGGAGAGCTAGGATTCCGCTTTGCGATTGCTCGATGGGGGTTTTCATACTGCTCAGCACCACCATAGCCAGTGGCAAAACCCAGGCCATTGCGAACAAGCATAGCAGCCCCAGCACGAGGTATCGGTCGTGAGAGCGTTTCCGCATAGACAGTCTCTGCATCATATGGCACTTCGCTTCAACGTCGCTCGCAAATACGAGATAGAAAATACCAGAACGATCGTGGACAGTATCACTGCTACAGCCCCAGCATAACCCATTCTCCACATGATAAAGGCCTGGCGGTACATCGTCACAGCCAGGGTTTCGGATGAGCGTCCGGGGCCGCCTTGGGTCATCACCCAGACCAGATCAAACGTCATAAAGCTTTGGATGACAGACATTATGACAACGATCGCCGTGATCGGCCTGAGTAACGGTAGTTTCATACGCCAGAACAGCAACCGCTCACCTGCACCGTCTATCTTGGCAGCTTCGATGATTTCTGCTGGTATTGTCTGCAAGCCAACGAGAAACAGCACCATACTGGGGCCAAGCGCACGCCATGAGGCTGCGACGATCATCGCCAGCGTGTTTGTCGGCGCCCAAACCATCCATGGGCGTGCCAACGCATCAAGACCGACCCAGCGCAGTGTTTCATTCAGGACACCATTGTTAGAGTAGATATAGCTCCAAATAGCGGCGACCACCGTCGTAGCCAATATCGCAGGCAGATAGATAAGAGTTTTCAAGACCCTCTGGCCTGGGATACGCTCCAAAAGCACCGCCAGCAGCAGGCCGCCCCCGACCGGTAGCAGCAAGCTCCCCCCAGTCCATACCAAAGTGTTTGTGAATGACCTTGTGAAAGTCGGATCACGGATCGCATCAATGTAGTTTTGCAGGCCCACAAAACGGGGCGGCGTAATTAGATCCCAATCGGTAAAGCTGATGGCCAAGGTATGCGCGACCGAATAAAGCAACAGCCCGCCTACGAGCAAAAGCGCAGGCAAAAGATAAAGATAAGGCTCAGTCTTGCGGAACAGCGCCTGCACGCGTGTGGGCGCTTCAGGCGGCGCCCTGTCCAGCGGTGTGACTGGGACCTCATTACGAAGCGGCTCAGTGCTCACTTTGTTTTGTATCGTGCAACCACCCACCCGCTTACATTCAGAATGATTGGAGAGGCGCTTGACACGCCTCGCCAATTCCAGATTCTATTCGCTGCCAGCACTTGCCCAGTAATCCTGAGCAATTTGCTCGGCGCCGTCCAGAGTCGTCTGCAAGGTAGCCGGATCCAACACAAACTGACCGAGTAAATCAACCACCTGTTCGACGATTTGCGGTGGCGTGGCTTCCCAGTATCGAGTATAAAGCTCGTATTCGCCATTGGCGACTGCATTCGCCAAATCTACCAGATGTCCCGGGCGTGTCTCTTCGGGCGCCAGCAGATTCGGTGAGTTGATGTCGCTTGCTTCCGCCCAGACCGTTTGCCCTTCTACACTCATGAAGAAATCCGCAAACTCGAGCGCGTCATCGCGCTGCGGCGAATTTTCGGCAATCAGCACCGGACGTCCCTCAATGATCAGGCTGCGATTCCCCGCTTCTGTGATTCCTGGCATGACGAAAATTCCATAGTCGTCACCGACCATGAAACCCGCGCGCTCGATGGCGGCTGTCCACCAGTCGCCAATCAGAAACATGCCAAAGCTGCCGTTCACAAATTCTTCCGCGGCGCCGGCCAGTTCGGCGAAGTCGCCCGGCTGCGAGAAGTAGCCCGCATCCAGCAGGTCGCGCCACTGCTCCATAACGGCGGCCACCTGGGGATCGTTGTAGGCCGTCTCGCCCGTCATCAAGCTCTGATATAGGGCGGGATCAGCGCGCACCAGCAATTCTTCAAACCAGATGAAACTGCACCACCGACACCCAACCACATCCAGACCAAACGGGGTTACACCATTGCTCTTGAGCGTTTCCGCAACCGCCATAAGTTCGTCCCATGTGGTCGGGACTTCGAGACCATATTCAGCAAAGATATGCTCGTTGTAAAAAACGATCCAGTAGTTAATCATCTTCGGCAACCCATAGGCGCGCCCATCAAAGCCAAACGAACCCATCATGCTTGCCGGGTATTCGCCGTTGTCAATGTGCTGTTGCCAGATGTCGGTGACATCCGCAAGTAGCCCCGCGTCTACTAGGTCTTTCATGCGATAGCCAAACCACCAGTCAAACAGCGGGAAAGCGCCGTCGGTAGGTAGTGCGCCGCGCACCGCAGCCTGGTAAGAGTCCGTCGAGGAGTACATCACAGAGTTGATGCCGATGCCAGTTGTGCTAAGTGATGCCTCACCGAGGGCATCCTGACCCACCTCGTGCCACGCCGCATCATTCACCCAGTCGATCACGATGGGTTCATCCTGCGCCGCCAAGCCGCCCGCTAGGGCGAGCAGTAACGACAGTGCGATCAAAATTTTCCTATACATAATCTGTCTCCTTTTGCTTCAACTATGCCGATATGCCATATTTTCAAAGCCGCTCCCACAGAGGCCCCAGGCCAGCGTCAACATTCCGCGCTCGGCTCTGCGCGGGGGGCAAAGGGAATGCCAGCCAGAGGGCAGTGAGAACAGATATGAACGAGGGGGAGGGGTGAAACCCAGTAGGGGGTATTATTAAGAGATATTACGGTAGAGGGGGAGTAGAGTATGTGTTCTAAACGCGCGTGGATAAACGGCGATTTTCTCGCCGCGCGCCTGGGAGTTACAGCCAGTCGCATCACCATGCTTCGTTTCCGATTACTACAATAAGGAAAGTGTAGCCGAAGCGTCAGCGGCTGTCAAATTCAGGTTTGTGTGTGGGTGGTGAATTTACTGGATATGCTAAGAGCTAACCCACATCCTCAAAATGAGCAGGGAAGGGGACGGTTTTGGTTCGGCAGATGATTGCAAGCCGCGAGTCCTCAAAGCCCCGTAAATACCCCTTCGTTGCTCTTATTTCGCTTATTCTCTGAAAAGTATCGACACGGTATTAGTAAGGCGGTTTTCGGGTGGGGGTACCCCTTGTATTGGAACAGCGCGATCAAGAAAATGAACGCCGCGCCGCCAAATGCTGGAACTGAGACGCTAGACAACCATAGCCGAGCGTAACCCAGTTAAGGGCGGACTGGCGAACAAACGGTCGCGTAGACACTGACCGCCGGTCGCGTAGACACCGACGCCGACATTGACCTGTCGGGGAGGAATTTTGGGTGGGGTGCCCCTTTATCTCAGCCGCTGTGCATGGCGCGCATCCTGGCCAGCATCTTCTCGCGTGCTTCCGGTGAACCGTCGCAGTTGGTGCCAAATAGATGATCAAGTGGAATAGTGGGTTCGCCGTAATTGCATTCAAAGAAGCGATGATGCAGCGAATGCCAATAGTTGCCGTAAGAGATCTTCAAATTGTCTTTGACGACGATTTCCTCGAAGCCTCCGTGACCCGTTATTGACCCGAAGGTCACCTGCTGTCCCTGGAAGATCATATTGAT
>JAAXID010000190.1 GCA_012270545.1 Anaerolineae bacterium
ACCTATCGCTATATGGGCGAGTATGAAACCTCGATCAGCCACATCAGCACGGCTATGCAGTTGGACCAGAGCTATTCGCTGCCATATCTCTCGCGGGGCATCACCTATGAAGAGATGGGCCAGCCGGAATCGAGCGCGGCCGACTACTATCGCTATGCGATGATGAACCGGAATCGGACCCTGTTCCACGCTGAGCTGGAAGGCGAAAGCAGCTTTGAACTGCCGATGCGTGAAGGCTGGGTATACAGCGTGCCATTTGACGCGGTACGCGATCAGACACTGGACATCGCTGTGGACACAGTCGAACCGGGCTTCGTTGATCCGCTGATCATTTTGATCGGTCCGGATGGACAAGCGCTGATCGGCGACGATGATATTTCGCGCAGCGAGTACGACTCGGTCATCAGCGATTACAAGATCAAGAAGAGCGGGCAGTATACGCTGGTCGTCAGTCACGCTGAGGGCGGCGCCAACGGAACGCTCAACATCGATATAGATGTGACGGAACCGGCGCCGATGTCGGTAGCCGACTTCGACGGCTACGGCTGCGGTCACTAGGTCGCGCAGACACTGATCGTCGATCGCTGAATTCTCAAGTACGAGAAGGGGCGAGTCGAGAGGCTTGCCTCTTTTTGTTTACCCCATACCTGACACGGCGGGCGACCCATCGCGTCGCCCCTACATTTTGCGGCAAAACTGAAAATGTTAGCCGCCGGTGACGGAGCGCGACTTGCGGAAGATCTGCTTGAGGCGGGCGCTGATGGCCGCCGGCAGGGGCGGGCGCTCGAATGTAGCCAGGTTGGCGTCGAGGTGCTGCGGAACCCCGGTGCCGGACAGGATGACGTGTGTCCCCGGTTCATCGCGGCAGAATCGGTAGGCGGCATCGGCGATGCTAGTGGCGGCCCCGCTTTCGACGAGGAAGCTCAACGGATTCGCGAGATCGATGTCCTTCGGGTCAACTTCGCCGCTTTCGATCAAATTTTGCAGCGTCGCCTTCAGTTTCGCCGGCTGGCTGAGGGTGCGGCGGACGGCGAACATGATCAGGATGCCAATGTCGTTCTCGCTGGCGGCTTGCAGTACGGATTCACGGGCGGTCTGATTGAGCAGGTTGAAGCCGACCATGACGACGTCCCAAACGCCATCCGATACGGCGCGCGCGAGCATCTTGTGCTCAAGGTCGCCGCTCCAGTTTTCAGTAACGCCGATGAAACGGATCTTGCCCGCTTGTTGCAAATCTTGCATGACGGGCAGGATCTCGCTTAAGTAGTAGTCATACTGCTGCGGGCGCAAGCCATGCAGATGATAGACATCGATATAATCGGTGCCGAGGCGGCGCAGGCTGTCATGCAGGCCCGCGCGTAGTTCATCACCAGTGATGTTTTCGCCGCGCAGGCGCTTCTTGCTTGAGATGATGATCTTGCTGCGATCGCGCTGGGCGACGGCGGCGCCGACGATTTCTTCTGTGCGATAAGCTTCGGCCGTATCGATGAAATTGATGCCGGCGTCCAATCCACGCAGGACGAGCGCAATCGATTCCGCTTCCGTGCGGATGTTGTTATGTTGGCCGAGGCGGCTGGGTCCGCCGGCGCCGATGCCCATGACGGAGACTTTTAAGCCCGTGCGTCCCAAAGTTCGATATTGCATGTGCTCTCCCATACGCTTCAAGTGCTAGCCGATTATACAGTGAGAGCCGCTCTCAAGTAACGGTCGGGCCTGCGCTGCAACTGCATAATCCTCCAATTGGGATTTACATAGGGATGAGCCTTGGATCGTCCGAAGCAATAGACTATGAATGCGGACGACTCAAGAGCCGCCCCTACATATATCATTTCCTGAGATGGGATTATGGATTGCCATATCCTCGATATTTACCACTCCTCAGTTCGGCGAACCTTTCCGCCTTCGCTTAGGGGCTGTTATAATCGGGGGTCTATTGACAGGAACGGAAACATGATGAGCATCCATACCTTTTCCATCGTCGCCCATTGCGCGGATGAAGAGGCTTGGGGCGTCGCGGTGGCCAGCAAGTTCCCGGCAGTTGGCGCCGTGGTGCCTTGGGCGCGGGCTGGCGTTGGCGCGGTGGCGACGCAGTCCTACGCCAAACTGGGTTTCGGGCCTGATGGCTTGGCGCTCATGAGCGAAGGGCTTTCGGCGGCCGCCGCCTTGAGCCGCCTGCTGGGAGCGGACGAGGGGCGTGAAACGCGTCAGGTGGCCTTGGTGGACGCCCAGGGCGTTGCCGCCGCGCATACTGGCAGCGAGTGCCATGAATGGGCGGGGCACAAGACGGGCGCTGGTTTCTCTGCTCAGGGCAATCTGCTAGCGGGCGAAGAAGTGGTCGAGGCGATGGCAGCCGGCTACCTGCGGGCGGAGGGTGAATTGGCTGATCGATTGACCGCGGCTTTGCGCGCTGGCGAGATCGCTGGCGGCGACAAGCGCGGCAAACAGTCCGCGGCGGTGCAAGTCACGCGTCCGAACGGCGGCTACGGCGGCGACAACGATCGCTATCTCGACTTGCGGGTTGACGATGCCGAGGAGCCGGTGGCTGATCTCATTGCGCTGGTGAAGTTGCATCACCTGTATTTTCAGCCGCCGCGGGCGGAGGACGCGATCAAGATTGATGAAGATATCGCGCGCGAACTGCAGGCGATCATGATCGAGCAGGGCTATATGACCGGCGAGATCAACGGACTCTGGGACGAAGTGTGTCTTCAGGTCTTCCGAATGCTGATCGGCAACGAAAATCTGGAGATGCGCTGGACGCCCGAAAAGAACCGTCATTCCATAGATCGCGTCACTCTGGAGTATCTGCGGCAGCGCTTTGGCTGAGAGACCGTTAGCGCAGATCGGGCGCTTGGTGGCGCCGATTCCGCTCCTTCTATTGACGAGCTTCGCCCAGTTTCACCAACTTACGCGCGACATGCGCTTCCTCCCCGATGAAGCTTTTTTCATGACCTTCGCGCGCGGCGCCGCGGTCTATGGCGACTGGCTGCTGCCGGGACCGCTGGACAAGCCGCCGCTTTCAATCTATGGCAGCGCTTTGAGCATGGTTGCGGTCGGTATCACAGCCGACGCGGACGGTGTCTTGCATCTCGATCCCTATATCGGTGAGTTCACGGGGATGATGCCGAATGCATTCCTGGCAATTTTGCTGACAGCGTTGATGATGCGGCTGGCTGGGCGTCATTGTCGCAGCCGCTGGGCGGCGCAATTTGCCGGCTTGATCACGGCGACCTCTCCCTATTTGCTTGCCTATGGCGCGAGTGCCTTGACCGATATGAGCCTGCTGTTTTGGGCGGCGGCCGCGCTGGCCTGCGCATTGACCGGTCGCTGGGCTTTGGCCGGCATGGCGCTGGGTTTGGCCTTTTGGAGCAAGCAGCAGGCGGCGCTCTTCGCCCCGCTGCTCGTCATGATCCTGCTGGCGCGCGGCGGAGGGCGTCAAGACTGGCTGCGACTGGGACTGCCCGCATTCATCTTGGGCGCGGCGCTGCTGCTTTGGGATGGCGCGCGGCCGGGGGCGAGCATCTTCCTGCAAGCGGCCGTCAATAATTCGCCGGAGACCTGGCTGGCGGCGCCATCACTTTGGCTGGAACGTCTGGCCGATTGGCTCGGGCGGGGCTTGTGGCTAGTTGGTCCCCCCCTGGTAACCAGCGTCCTGCTCATGGGGGCGGCGTTCGTCTCGGCTAGTCAAATGGGCATGGGTACCGCTGGCAATTGGGCGCTGCTACTCTATATCATCGGCTTCTTCGGCGCGCACGTCGTCTTTCAGGTTAATCTTTACGACCGTTATCTCCTTCTGATCTTACCGCCGCTGATTCTGCTCGTCGCCGCTCAGCTGGCGCGTTTGCCACTTTCCGGCACACGCGCTAAAGGTCTGCGTTTGGGTCTGGTGGCGCTGATAGCGGCGGGCGGATTATGGAGCTTGAACGCGGGCTCGATCATCGGCGGCGATCGGGGCACGTCCGCTGGCATTGACGCGCTGGCGGCTCATCTCAATTCGAAACCGGTGGCGACCGTCATCTACGATCCATGGTTGGGTTGGGAGTTGAGTTATTATCTGGGTGCATGGCACGACAAGCGGCGCGTGCATTATCCGACGGCGGCGGCGCTGGTTACAGGCGCGCTGGCATTGGATGAGGTCGGTGACCGATATTTTGTCGCGCCGATCGATCAGCCGCATGACGACTGGCTGGCGGCACTGCGCGCGGCAGGATTCGGCATCGCTGTAGATTATGAACGCGACCGATTCGCTGTGTATCGTTTGACGACGCCACAAGAGTAGAGCCCCAGGAATTGGGGGTGAGCGGCTGGAATAATGCCGTATACTAAGAAATAAGGCGGTGTGCAGAGGTTGAGATGGGTTGTCTGGTGTTGCTGCTTTTGACATATCTTTTTCGTGGCGCTATCTTTGGTTTGCTGGCCTGGCTTGTCGGGGCGGTCCTCGCTGTGTTGGCCTTCCTGCTCAATTTGGGTTTCTGGGGGTATCCTCATTATCCTTGCACTTTGTGCAATCGCGGCGGCGTTTGAATAGGGACGGGCTTATGGAATTCCTGCAGGATCCCAATGTGCTTTATTTGCTACTGATGGCGGGGCTGTGGATTAGCGCGACCGGCACCTATATTCCGGGAACGGGCTTGGCGGAGATCGGCGGCGCGGCTCTGGTCGTTGGCACGCTGTTCTTGCTGGCGCAAATGGCGACCAACTGGATCGCGGTGATAGCGCTGGTGATTGGGGCGTCGCTCTTCTTCTTGCTGCCGCTGCTGAAATCGGAATGGGAGCGTTATGCCATCGGCGGGTTGGCGCTGCAGGCGGCCGCCAGCTTTTTCCTTTTCGCCGAGGCGAGCGTATCACCGATTTGGATTGTGCTGAGCTTGATTGTGGCTTGGGCTTATCACCGGACGATTCTGCGCTCGGTGCTAAGGCAGCGGCGCACGTTGTCTTCCACGCAGAAGGACGAGTTCCTCGTCGGGGAGCGCGGCCGGGTGATGGCGGCGATTGAAGATCGAGGCACGGTGCAGGTGCATGGCGAGCTGTGGACGGCGCGCAGTCGCTCGCGGCTCGAAAGCGGCGCAGAGGTGGTGGTGACGGGGCAGGACGGCCTGGAGCTACATGTTGAGAAGGCGAAGCGTCAAGAAGCGGATTAGCTTCACTCGAAACTTGAATTGTTTCAATAGTGTCAAAGAGGAGTAAAACATGAACGGAGAACTAATACAGGTCTTGGGCACGGGCATGCAAGGCATACTGCTTGTCATCGTCGTGCTGGCGATTTTCATGCTGCTGCGGAGTTCGATACGCGCGGTCAAGGAATATGATCGGCTGGTCATCTTTTTCATTGGGCGCTTCAGCAGCGTGCGCGGACCGGGATTGACTTACGTCATTCCCTTCGTTGAGTCGGCGACCAAAGTCGACATGCGCGAGACGATCATCGACATCCCGTCGCAGACCGCGATCACCAAAGACAACGCCTCGATCGGCATTGATTTTCTGGTGTATTATCGCATCACCGATCCGGAACTCTCGGTGACCAGGGTCGAGGATGTGGTGGAAGCGACCGGCAAGATCGCGACCACGACCTTGCGCGCGGTGATCGGCGATATCGTGCTGGATGATGTGCTGTCGCGGCGCGATCAGATCAACGATGTGCTGCGCGTCAAGCTGGATGAGACGACCGAGCGCTGGGGCATGAAGATCACGACGGTGGAGATCCGTGAGATTGAGCCGCCGCGGGCGATTCAGGAAGCAATGAATCGTCAGATGAGCGCCGAGCGCGACCGCCGGGCTGAAGTGACGCTGGCGGAAGGCGAGCGGCAGGCGGCCATCGCGCGCGCTGAGGGCAGCAAGCAATCGGCGATCCTGGAAGCCGAAGGGCAAAAGCAGTCGCAAATCCTGGAAGCGGAAGGTGAGCGGCAGGCGCAGATGCTGCGGGCGGAGGGCTTCGCCACGGCGCTGAAGGCGATCTATGAGCAGGCGCGCGATGTCGATGGGAAGACGATGGCGCTGCAATATATGGAGATGCTGGAAAAGGTCGGCAGCAGCCCGTCGACCAAATTTGTGCTGCCGATGGAACTGACGAGCATCGCCCAGAATTTCGTCAGCACGATGGGTGCGAGCGCGGGCGCGGCCTTGGCGAATGGCGGCAATGGCGTCGATTCGCGTGAGGCGGAAGTGGTGACAGAAGCGGCGGAGTAGTATTGCGTGCTGTAGGGGCGACTCACTGAGTCGCCCGTTTTTCACCACAGAAACACAGAAGTAAATCCAAGTTAGTCGCGCGAAGCACGCGGGCGGCCTGATAGGTCGCCCCTACGCTTTTCGAGTAAGAGACACCCAACAACGGACGCTTTGCTAGAAGTCAGTCCAACGTGACGGTCCACGCGGAGACGCCGATGACGACGCCACCGTCTTTGACGAAGATGACCGGTTCGAGGGCTGCGTCGGGATTTATGAAGTCGATGGGCTCGCCGATGCGCGCGTCATTGAAGTAGGCGCTGACGGCGCCCGTTAACGGGTCACGATCCAGGCGCAAACGCGTGATGAGATTGTTGACCGAGCGCTGACCGATGAAGTTGGCTTCGCCGTTTTGGTACAGCGCGAGACTGATAACGTCCGGCCCGACTTGCTGGATCTGAATGCCGGCGTCCCCGTCGCCGTCCGCGTTCTGGAGCAGGATGCCGAAATAAACATCGTCAGCCGCGAGCGCCGGATCAGTGCTGTGCAAGGCGATTTCGGCTTGAACCCGACTGATGCGGGCGGGCGCCTCGTTGCCATAGCTCCGCTCCAGCAGATCGGCTGCCGCAGCCAGGAAGATGGTATCGCCTTCGGTGATGCCGCTGAGTCCCAGGCGCCAGGAACCGCTCGCCCCGCTGAATGCGCTTTCATCCCAGAAGGGCGCTGACTCCGCGCTGGCGTAGAGTTCGAGCAAGTTCTGCGGTCCCTTCAGACCTTCGGGGGGCAGAATCGCCGTCGGAAAGGAAGTCGGCGCTTCGGTGTTGGCCACGGTCGGGATTTCGCTCGGGATTGTGCTTGGCTTGGGCACATCGGTTGAAACCGGTGCGGATGTAGCTGCTGCTGCGGCGCTCGCGGATTTCTCTGCGGCCGGCTCAAAGTCGACAGCCTGCGATTCTGCACCATCTGTGTCGCTGTTGACTGCCGAGGCGGGACTTGTCTCGGCAGTTGGGACGACGGGCGATGGCGCGGGCAAGATCACCGCCAGGATGCCTTCGAGGCTGCCCCTGCCGGCCAGCGAAAGCAGTCCGCCGATGACGAGCAAGATGCCGATTAGGAGGGCGCCGTTGAATGCCCAGCGATTGACGCCGGTCGCTTCCGCTTCCGTTTCCGGCGGTGGTGACGGTTCGGGCAATTTCGCCTGCTCAGCAGGTTCCGGCGCGGGAGCGACGGGCAGGTCTTTCGGTTCGAGTTCTTCCGCTTCGGGCGGCTCTTCCGGCAGGGCTTCCACCTGACGATACCAATGGCGAAAGAGCGGATAGGCCGGGTTGCGATCGATGAACATCGCTTTGAAGAATTCGTCCATCGCCTCGAGTTTCTGTTTACGGCCTTTGTCCCCGGTGTAGATCGAGAGGAAGGCTTCGTAGGTATCGCGCCAGCCCAGCATCATCTGCGCATGTTTATAGCCGAGCAGGTCTTCGGTGACATCGGCTTGCAGGTGGATGGCAGCGCGAACGCTCGGCTGCGGCTCGTCAGGCTGACGGTCGATCTCACCCAGCAGATTGCGGCGCTTGACACTCAATTCAGCCAGCGCCGCCTGCAGCTCGGTCATCCAGGCGCGGTAGGCGCCCATGTTGATATTGGCGTTGGATTCGGCTTCGGTGATGCTGCGCAGCACTTGCTCGATCTTGTTGCCGGCCGCGCGAAATTCGGCGTCAGCCCAGTCTTGCAGCGCCGATTCCAGCGCCTTCAAGCTCTGAATGCCTGGCGTCAACAGGCGCGACTGCGGGTTATTTTCGAGCTGGCGAATGAGTTCGGCGAGGCTGTCGGTGATCTGCGGACCGGTGAGCTCGGCGAAGATGTTTTGGGCGGCGAGCAAGCTATCGCGCCGTTCGATGAACTCGTCCAGCTTGCGCAGGGCGATGTGGCGCTCGGCTGATTCCGGCAGCGCGCGCAGGCAGGCGGCCTGCCAGAAGCGGGCGTCGTCAATGGCGCCGTCGTGGGCATCGAGCACGCCAGAGAGGATGTAGTGGGCGAATAGAATGCGCAGCGCCGCCGTATTAGTCGTGGCAAATCCCTGCACCAAGCCCTGTCCCATCGCTTTGAGATAGGTCTCGGTGCTGGGCATCTGCGTGGCGAAGCTGTTAATGGCGCGGTTTTCCTGGTCGCTGAAGAGGTCTTCAACATCGATCAGCGCCTTCTGCGTGCGGCTTTCGCTCTCGACGCCATTGCGCTCGACCCAATCGCGCAAGACGCGCGAGACGCGCCAGAGCCGCTCGGCGATGAATTGCTCGCTTTCGCTGCGGGCGATTTCCATCGCCTGTTGGCCGAGACGTTGGGCATCAGCCAGCTGCCCTTGATCGAAGGCGGCCCAGCCGTCCGCGAGCGTCCGACCCAGGTGGCCGGGCACGGAGTGGCGTTCGATGTAGGTGGCGTTTTCTACCACGCTCGCCAGTTGACTGAACCAGCTGGAGAGGGTGGGGCTGATAGTGCTCACGGTCTCGGC
>JAAXID010000088.1 GCA_012270545.1 Anaerolineae bacterium
CCGGCGGTGATGGCTGACGAGGTCGTGCAGGAGAGTGATACCTTGCGGGTCTTCTCTGGCGTTATGGCGGAGGCCTTGCCCCTGGTGCTGCCGGCGAATTTCCGCGAGACCGAGCACTTCAAGTTCATCGGCGACCAGATTCAAGCGCTTTGGCTGGGCTTGGCGAGCGTCGACGATATCATCGAGGATCTCAATTCCGGCGCCCAAGCGATCCTGGACAAACCAGCGCTCGGATAATTTGCGTTCGCTGCTGTGGAGGTCCATAGCGATCTCCACACCGCCGTTCCCGCGCCCTGGTTGACGGACAGTAACCAGCACGAGAAACTGGATGATTGCCCCTATCAAGCAGCGTCTTGGCTTGAGTACGCCTCTGACATTGAGTCAGCGGGAGGCTGTACAAGGCTTAATCTACATCTCCCCTTGGATCATCGGGTTCCTGGTCTTCACCGTGGGACCGATGATTGCGTCGGCCTACCTCAGCCTCACGGACTACAACATCGTCACCCCGCCGCGCTACGCCGGGCTGAGCAACTATGAATACATGTTCGGCGACAGGCTTTTCTGGAAATCTATCGAGAATACACTTTATTACACCGTCATCTTTGTTCCAATCGCCATTGTCGGTTCGCTGGCTTTGGCCATGCTGCTCAATCAAAGAATTGCGGGGAGGGTCGCTCTACGGACGCTGTATTTTCTGCCGTCGGTCACGCCGGTGGTGGCGGCCTTCCTCTGGCTTTGGATTTTCCAGCCGCAGATCGGACTGATGAACAGCATCATATCGGCGCTGGGCTTTGGCGATGGTCCGCTCTGGCTGGGGCATCCCGGTTCATCCAAGCCGGCGCTGATCATCATTAGCTTGTGGGGCGCGGTCGGCGGCAATACGATGCTGATCTTCCTGGCGGCGCTGCAGGGCATTCCCAAAGAACTGTATGAATCGGCCGATATTGATGGCGCTGGCGGGGTGGGGAAGTTCCGCTATATTACCGTGCCGAGCATATCGCCGGTCATCCTCTTCAACACCGTGCTCGGCGTGATCGGGGCGCTGCAGATGTTTACGCTGGCCTATGTCGCGAGCAGCGGTCGGCAGCAGCAGTTTTCACCGGGCGGTCCCCTGAATTCGACCCTGTTTTATGTCTTGCATCTGTACAACAGCGCTTTTGACTTCTGGGAAATGGGCTACGCCTCGGCGCTGGCCTGGGTCTTCTTCGTCATCGTGCTGGCCATCACCGCTTTTCAATTGTGGATGTCCCGCCGTTGGGTCTACTACGAAGGGGAGGATAGTTAGGCATCGGCAATGAAAGAGAGGGGGAAGGTGCGCAGTGCTGAGTGAGTTGCTGCCGGCTTGGCGGGTTAAACGCGTAATCCGATATTTGCTGCTGTATGCCGTCGCCTATGGCCTGACTATCATATTTGCCCTGCCGTTCTTGTGGGCGGTCTCGTCGTCGTTGAAACCGGTCAACGAATTGTTTCTTTGGCCGCCGCAGTTGATTCCCAAGACCTGGCGCTGGGAAAACTATGTAGAGATCTGGCAGGTGGCGCCGCTGGCGCGCTTCTTTATCAACACCGTTTTCGTGACCGTTTTTTCGGTTTCCGGCCGCGTGCTGTCGGCGGCATTGGTCGCCTACGGATTCGCGCGCTTCCGCTTTCCCTTGCGCAACTTCCTCTTCCTTCTAGTGCTGAGTACGCTGATGCTGCCGTACCAGGTCACGATCATTCCGACATTTTTGCTGTTTAAAGCCTTCGGCTGGCTGGATACTTATAATCCGCTGATCATTCCGAATTGGTTCGGCGGCGGCGCCTTCTCCATATTTTTGTTCCGGCAGTTCTTTTTGACGATCCCCAAAGACCTGGACGAAGCGGCGAAAATTGATGGGGCGAATACGCTTTGGATATTCATTCGCATTATTTTGCCCCTGTCCAAACCGGTGCTTATCACCATGGTCGTCATCGGTTTCCTGGAATCTTGGAACGACTTCTTCGGGCCTCTGATCTATCTGAATACGCCGGAGAAGTACACGCTGTCGCTGGGTTTGGCGAACTTCCAACGAGTCGTTTCCGCCGGCGGCCAGGCGACGGAACATCTGTTGATGGCGGCCTCCATGGTCATGACCTTGCCGAGCATATTGGTCTTCATATTGCTGCAGCGCTATTATATTCAAGGCGTCGTCATTTCATCGGGCAGCAAATAGGCGGGGCCGGCTACCCTTCGTATTCGTCGCTGGGAACCGGCACACAAAGGAAGCCCAACGCAGATGGAAAATCTTAGCGTTCTCTTCACAGAGCCTGATCGCGTCGACCTGCGGCGGATAGACGATGATATCGGGCAGTTGCGCGCCCATGATGTGCTCGTCCGTACCCGCTATTCGCTGATAAGCGCCGCCACCGAACTAGCTTGTTTATCGGGCAGCCAACGCTGGTTTCCCTTTCCGTCCACGCCCGGTTACGCCGCCGTCGGCGAAGTCCTCGATGTGGGCGCCGAGATACGCGCCGTATCGCCGGGAGACATCGTCCATTACTGGGGCGGGCACAAGCAGTATTTCATGATCGACACCAGCCGTCCGCAGCAGATATGCCTCAAAGTGCCGGCGGGCTTGCCGCTGCATTTGGCGCCCTTCACACGCATGGCCATCATCGCGCTGACATCGCTGCGAATATCGAACATTGAACTGGGCGATTACGTTGGTGTGGTCGGGCTGGGCACGGTCGGCAACTTCGCCGCGCAGTTGGCGGGCCTGCAGGGCGGGGTTGTGATCGGGCTAGATTTGAGCGCAGGCCGAGTCGAGCGGGCGCGCCGCTGCGGCCTTGCGCATGCGCTTGTCGTTGACCCGGAGACGATGGTCGAGACGGTGCGCGAGATCACCAAAGGGGAGGGCGTATCCACTCTAATTGAGGCGACCGGCCTGCCAGAGGCACTGCCGCCGGCGCTGCCGCTTGTGGGGTGCTACGGCGAAGCAATTCTGTTGGGTACGCCTCGTGGCGTCTATGAGACCGACCTGACCAGCAGCGTGCTCGATTACATTCATCTGCATGGCCACGGCAATATCACCTTCAAAGGGGCGCATGAATGGCGCTACCCGGTGGCGCGCGATCCCTACGTCAAGCATTCGATGGCGCGCAACTCGGAAATCGCGATGGACTTGATCGGCTCTGGCGCGCTTCAGGTGGGACCGCTGCATACGCACATGCTGTCACCGGTGGAGGCGCCAAGCGCTTACCGCGGGCTAAAGCAGGCCAAAGATGAGTACGTTGGCGTCGTGTTTGATTGGACGAATGTATAGACGTCCCGTGGAACGGACGAATGCTCAATTCGCCATTCAGCCATCGCGCATTGCGCCGCTGGAGCTTGCTGAGTCTTCAAGGTCGTTTAGCAGCGCCGCAACAGCCTGTTTAAGCGTAGGCAGGTCTTCTTGCGCAAATCTCCAAACCAGATCGACCCGAATACTGTTATATTGGTGTATCAAAACATCGCGGAAACCGGCAAAATCGCTCCAGTTCACATCGGGAAACTGCCCCTTGAGCGCCGGGTCCAATCGTTTTACAACCTCGCCAATCACCTCGAAGCTCCGTATAACGCCGTCCTGAAGAAGCTCTGATGCAAGGAAAGCAGCGCGCCCGCCAGCGGTGTAGTTTTCGATGCGCCGGATACGATCAAGAATATCGCGGCAATAGATGTGTTGGTCTCTAGTCACAGGGGTTGGGCTTCCCTTGTGATGGTTCCTTGTAGTTCTGGTCTAAGGGATTGGCGATCAACCACCTCGACACGACGCCCCAGCAATTGCTGCAAGCCCTGCGTGAGGCGAATGTGGTCTCGCAGACTGTAGTCCGGCTCAAAGTCAACTAGAAAATCGATATCGCTGCTCGGCCCCAGTGCACCACGCACGAGTGACCCGAACACGGCGATTTGGCGCACGCGATGTTGCTTTGCGAGTGCTATGATTTGTTCGCGCTGCTGGCGGAGGTCGTCAAGGGAATGGATTGCTTCTACAGCCATATTGCCTAACCAAGCGCTGGTCGTTGAAGAGCCACCGGATGTTCATATTGTAATCGATAATCTGGGGCCGCGTCAGTTGCAATTGTGTTGAGGCGTCTACTCCCCCCGCAACCGCGGATCGAGGATATCGCGCAAGCCATCGCCGATGAAGTTGAAGGCCATCACCAGGCTCGCGATCGCCAGGCCCGGGAAGAGCCACATCCACCACTGATCGAAGAAGTCGATGCCGATGCTGACCATGCGTCCCCATTCGGGCGAGGACGGCTCCGGGCCCAAGCCGATGAAGCTGAGCGCGGCGAAGCTGATCACGGCGGTGCCAATATCGAGGGTGGCGAGGATGACAGCCGGGGCGATGCAATTGGGCAATATCGTGCGGAAAAGGACGTATAATCCGCCGGCGCCGGCGCTGTGAGCCGCCTCGACGTATTCCTGCGATTTGACTTCCAGAACGAGCCCGCGCAAGATTCTGGCATAGCGGGGCCACCAGACGGCGCTCAATGCCAAAACGGCATTGCGGATATCAGGTCCCAAGGCGGCGGTGACCGCCATCGCCAGGATGATGAAGGGGAAAGCCATGAAGAGCTCGGTCAGGCGCATCAGTAATTCGTCGACCAGTCCGCCGGCGTAACCGGCGACCGCGCCGATGATGACGCCGAGCGTGCTGCCGATGACGATGACCGCTAAGCCCGCGGGGATGGTGATGCGCGAGCCCCAAAGCACGCGGCTGAAGATATCGCGGCCCAGCTCGTCCGACCCCATGAAGAAGAGCTCGCCCGGCGCTTGCAGGCGGTTGACCAGATCTTGCCGCAATGGCTCGACCGGGGCGATGGCTGGCGCGATGAATGCGATAACGATCCATACGATGGCGATGACCAGCCCGAGCGAAACCAGCGGGTTGCGGCGCAGATGATAAAGCGCCTGCTGCCCGCGGCTAGGCGACTCGAATTCTTGGGTCGAGGAAGAAATAGAGGATATCGACGACAAAATTCACTCCGACATAAATGAAAGCGAAGAGCAGGCTGACGCCCATGATCGCCGGGAAGTCTTGGGAGGTGCTGGCGCGGAACATATAGAAGCCGATGCCCGGATAAGCGAAGATCGATTCAATCAGGATCGACCCGACCAACAGGTTGCCATAGGACAAGCCGATGACGGTCACCACAGGAATCAAGGAGTTGCGCATGCCGTGAAAGCCGATGACATAACGCTCGCGCAGGCCCTTGGCGCGGGCGGTGCGCATATAATCTTGATTCAGCACTTCCAGCAGGGAAGAGCGCGTGATGCGGGAGATGATGCCGCTGATGTAAAGCGCCAGCGTCAGCGCCGGCAGGATGAGGTGCGAGAGGGCGTTGCCGAAGATCTTCCAGTCGCCATTGAGCAGGGCGTCGATCGTGTACATGCCGGTCACGGTTGGCGGCGGCCGCAACAGAACATGCAACCGGCCGGGTCCAGCGGCGATACCCAGTTGGGCGTAAAACACGTTAAGAAATATCAGAGCGATGAGAAATACGGGGAAGCTGACCCCGATGAGGGCGATGACGCGCGCAATGTAATCAGCCCAGCTGTCTTTCCAGATCGCGGAAACTAACCCCAGCCCCACACCGAGGACGATTCCATACATGATGCCCAATGTCGCCAGTTCAATGGTGGCTGGGAGGCGCTTGGCGATGTCTTCGGATACGGGTTTGCGCCATTTTATCGAGACGCCCAAGTCGCCCTGCAGCAGGTTTCCGAGGTAGGTCAGGTATTGCTCGTGCAAGGGTTTGTCCAAGCCCCACTTCTTGCGGAAGGCGGCGATGGTGTCTTCGTCGTTGAGCGCGTTGGGCGGCAGGTTGGCGACGATAGGGTCGGCCGGGATGGCATTGGCGATCATGAAGGCGACCAAGGTGATACCCAGCAAGATGGGAATCACCAAGAGCAAGCGGCGGACGAAGTAACGGATGAAACTCATAGCAACCGATCAAGGCTTAGAGAACAATGCTAGTTTAACACATCGGTCGGCACGGACGAAAAAGGGCGAGCCGCCGGCCCGCCCTTGTATCTGCCTGTCAATTTATCGGCTTACATCCCGCGGCTCAAAATCTGGACATCCAGGAGCCAGTGCGGGTGCCAGATATACCCCTGCAGATCGGACCGGTAGGCCGTCGCGACGTCTGGGACGTTGAAAGGCGCGAAGGGCCCGTACTGCATGGTGTATTCTTGCAGGATGGTGAAGAGTCTCAGGCGCTCCTCCGGTTCGCTGGTGACCTTGGCCGCGGCGATCGCATCCTGGATCTCCTGCGGCAAACTCTCGAGCTGCCAGTTGTTGCGCTCAGTCGCGACCTTGCCAGGCGGCATGAAGCTGAGGAAATCCAGCGAGTCAAGGATATCCGGACCCCAGAGCCAATAGCCGATGCCGTGCAGGCCGCTGCGGTACTTGTCAAGCGCCACTTGCAACTCGCCCGGCTGCAGCGTCACGTTGATGCCAACTTCGGCCAAGTCGGCTTGAATCTTCTGCGCGTTGGTATTGAAATCGACGCCGCCTGCGCCAAAGTCAGGATACTCTAGCAGCATGTCGAGCCCATCGGCGTATCCGGCTTCAGCCAGCAGTTCGCGCGCTTTGTCCAGATCGCGCGAGAAAGCGGCCTCTTCGCCGAGGTTGCCGAAGAAGCCCGCCGTCATGTTGGTCGCCGGCTTAACGCCGCCCCAAAGAGTCTTGTAGCCTTCGTAATCCAGCGCATAACGTACAGCCAACTGAACAGTCTGGTTGGCAAAGGGACCGCTGTATTGCTCATCAGTGTTCATGATGATGAAGTGCGTCAGGACGCCCGGTCCCCTAAAGATATTGATGTCCGGATTGCCTTCCAGGGTCGCGACTTGATCCGGGCTAAGATCGAGAGCCAGATCGATATCGCCGGCTTCCAGGGCTGCCTTTTGCGTGGCGCCTTCCGGCATGTGGAAAAAGATCACACGATCAAAGTAGGGCTGCTCACCCCAGAAATTGTCATTGCGGACCAACTCCGTACGATTCTGTGGCTCCCACAGATCCAACACGTAGGGACCCGAACCGGCCGAAGTGCTGTCCAAATAGGCGCCGGCGGTATCGGTTTCGGCCGCGTCTTCGGCATCGGTGCCGCCGTTGGCGCGGACCACATCAGCATTGGTGACGCTGAAGACACCGCTGGTGATCTCGGACAAGAACGAGGGGCGAGGGGCAGGCAGTGTAAAGGCGACCGTATCGTCATCAATCGCTTCGACCGAGTCGATTCCATCAGCCAGGAAAGAGGGGTTGCCGTCGCGGTGCTTCAGGCGGTTCATGGAGAAAACGACATCGTCGGCGTTGACATCATCGCCATTGGCGAAGACGGCATCCTGGTTGAGCGAGAAGGTGTAGACCGTCCCATCGTCGGAGATCTCCCAACTTTCGGCGAGCAAGGGCAGAATCTCGCCCGCGTTTTCATCCGGGAAAGTAACCAACTGGCTGTAAGTCACGTGATTGACAATATGCGTCGAATGGGTGAAACCATTGGCCGGGTCATAAGCGTCCGTTTGTTCTTTCCAACCAACGACCAGCACTTTTTCATCCTGCGCCAAGCCAGTGAAGGCGCCAAGCAGCAGTACAAGTACCGTGAGCAGGGCAAGGAAATACTTATAGCGATTCATGTTGATGCTCCTTCAGAATATTTAGAACGATTAGCGTTTCAGCAGAGGGAGTATACCGAAAAGCCAGCTATGGCGCAATCGGGCTCTGAGCAGGGCGGGCATCAGGGCTGTAGCAACACCTTGCCGGTCTGCCCCCTGTTGAAGAGCGCGAAGGCTTCGGGCGCGTCAGCCAGCGGAAATCGATGCGTGATCATGCGCGCCACATCCAGCCCATTGCGCCAGAGCTCGTACATCTCGGGCACCTCGTGCATGAAGTAGTACCAGCAGCCGACCGCCCAAATCTCGCGCCGGTTGAAATCGCGGCTGGGCGCCAGCATCTCCTCCATGGATTCGCCGTTGAAGACGACCACGCCGCCGCGACGCACCGCCAGGAAGCTGTTCCCGACGCTCGCCCGCTGGCCCGCGCAATCGATGACGACATCAGCGCCGTCGCCGCCGGTGAGCTCTATAATCTGGTCGATCAACGAGTCATCGGCTTTGATGGAGACATCGGCGCCAAGCTGTTTCGCGAAGTCAATTCGGTAATCGATGATGTCGACGCCGATGACGCGGCGCCCCAGGTGGGCTTGCAGCAAGACGTTGCCCAGGCCGATGGGTCCCAAGCCCATGACCACGATCGTATTGATGTCGGCGCGGTCGATCTTCTTGGCGGTATGCCAAGGCACACCCATGCCATCGCCGGTCAGCAAGGTCGCCTCATTCCAAGGCAGCTCATCGGGCAGGGGGCTGCAGGCGCGCGCGTCTATGGCAAATTGTTCGGCGTGCATGCGCGAGCGCGACTCAGCGGACTTGCACCAGGTGTACTGCCCGCGGTCGCATTCGGCGCAGTTGCCGCAGCCGACCACCGCGCTGACGCCCACGCGCTGCCCAAGCTGAGGGTTCGTGACGCCGTCACCCTGCGCGACCACAGTGCCGACCGCTTCATGGCCTGTATTGCCACTCGCCATGCCCTTGCCACGATAGGTTTTCATCTCGCTGCCACAGATCGCCGAGCGGGCGGTTTCTATGATGACTTCGCCCGGCTTTGGCCTGGGCGCTTCGGCGTCGATGACGCGCGCGGTTGCGCTGCCGGTCATTTCCAGAAGTTTCATGGCGCTATTCCCTTGACCCCACAGCCGATGGATCGCCCGCGGCTCATCCCTTGACCCCGCTCAGGACGAAGCCCTGAATGAAGTAGCGCTGCGCCAAAAAGAAAACAATCATAGGCGGCGCGAGCGCCATGCCGGAAGCCGCCATCATCAAAGCGAAGTCCGAGCGGTATTCGGAGACGAATGCCGAAATGCCGACCGAAATGGGGAATTTGCTCTGATCCTGAATGTAGATCAAGGGCAGCAAGAACTCGTTCCAGTAGAAGAAGAAGGCGAAGATGGCCACCGTCGCCAATGCCGGTCGCGAAAGCGGCAGCATGATGTTGAGGAAGATCTGCATGCGATTGGCGCCGTCAATGCGCGCCGCGTCTTCCAGGTCTATGGGCACCGTCATGAAAAACTGCCGCAAGAGGAAGGTATAGAAGGGCTGTGCGAAGAAGGCTGGCACCAGAATCGGTAGATAAGAATTCAGCCAGCCGAACCAGCGGAACATCAAAAAAGAGGGGATGAGCGTCACCCAAATTGGCACCATCATCGTCGACAGCATGAGGACGAAGAGGGCGTCCTTTCCGGGAAAGCGAAAGCGTGCGAAACCATAAGCGGCAAGGGAACTGCCGATCAGCGTGCCCATGACGCCGATTATGGTGATAACGGCGGTATTGATCGTGTAAGTCAGGAAGGGGACCTGATTAAAAACCTCGCCATAATTGGACCACATCCAGGTATCGGGGATCCATTCAATAGGGTAGGTGAAGATCTGATGCTTTGGCTTCAAGCTGGTGGAAAGCATCCAGAGCAGGGGATAGAGAAAGAGCAAAGCGCCTGGGATCAATATTAGGTAGGTCAGAAGGCTGTTTTGCAGATGCAGCCGTCTTCGGCGCGACCAGAAGCTGGCGCCTTTTCCCTTGCTTGTTGCTGATACTGCCGCAGTAGCCATAACGCGCGCCTTAGACCAATTCGTAATTGACGCGATAACGCGAGACCCAAATGATGCCGAGTGTGATGAGGAAAATAATGACGAAGAGCACTCCGGCCTGGGCGGAGGCGTAGCCAAGACGCAGCTCGCGGAAGGTGGTGATGTAGAGATTGATGGAATAGAAATAGGTGGCGAAGTTGGGTCCGCCCTTGGTCATGATATAGGCTTGGGTGAATACCTGCATCGTGTTGATAAAACCGACAATGAGCACGAAGAATATCGATGGCGACATCAGCGGGATGGTGATGCTCCAGAGGCGCCAGCGGCGGTTGGCGCCATCGACCTCGGCCGCTTCGTAGAGTTCGGGCGGGATGCCCTGCAAGCCGGCCAGAAAGATGATAATCGTGCTGCCGACGCGCCAGAGCTCCATGATGATGATGGACGGCAGCGCCCAGCTCTCGGAGACGAGCCAGCCGATCCGCTTGATGCCAATCAATCCCAAAAGCCAATTCAATGCGCCGAATTCACGATGAAAGAGAATGGCCCACAGTACCGCCACCGCCACGCCGGAGAGCACCGCCGGCAGATAATAGATGGTGCGGAAGATCCGAATGCCGCGCACCGGCTGATTCATGACCAGGGCTAGGCCGAAGCCGATGATGAGATTCAGTATCAAGTAGAAGAAAGTGAATACCAGCGTGACCTTTAGCGATTGCCAGAAGCGCGAATCTTGCGAGAGCTGGATGTAATTCTCGAAACCGATCCATTCCATGGCCGAGACGCCATTCCAGTTGGTGAAGCTGAAACCGAGCGCGGCGATCAAGGGACCGGCGGTGAAAACCAGGAAACCGATGAACCAGGGCAATATGAAGAGATAACCCTGTATGGCCTCGCGGCGGAGGAGGTCGCTATTGAACATTGTCTTGCTGGTGTCTTAGTTATCCCAAGTTACTGGTGCGAGAGTGCTGCCTCATTCTACCCCCACCCCTAACCCCTCCCCCACAAAGAGGGAGGGGCTTAAACTTCGCGTGTGAGCGAGTGTCCTCCCCCTTCCTAGCTCGCTGGGGAGGGGGCCGGGGGGTGGGGTCACCACCAGCGCCTTACTCATCCTCGAAGTAGCGATCGGCCGCGGCATTGGCTTCTTCTTCGACCTCGCGAAGCATTTGTTCCGGATCGTTGCCCTCAAATACGCCGATGATGCGGGCGTTCCAGGCCGCGTCAAACTCGCCCTGGTAGACGGGATAGGACCAATTGATGGCGTCATTGAGCATCTGGTCTGGGAAGACTTGCACCTTTCTGCCCTTCCAGATATCCGTCCCCGCCACTTCTTCCCAGCGCGGCACCGAGGAAAGCCGACCTGGCAAACTGCGCAGTTGATTGGATATGAGGATGTTGGTCGATTCCGTATTGGTGATGTACTTGCAGAATTCCCAAGCGACATCAAGGTCTGCGGTGTTGGTGGCGATGCCCCAGGCGCCGCCGGCAGCCGA
Organism: Anaerolineae bacterium; assembly: GCA_012270545.1. Taxonomy (GTDB): domain Bacteria; phylum Chloroflexota; class Anaerolineae; order Aggregatilineales; family Phototrophicaceae; genus UBA6055. The sequence goes on from JAAXID010000088.1 coordinate 11,128, forward strand.
GACCGCGGACAAACCGGTGGAGCCGCGCGGAAACTTAACGATATCCCATTCAAAGGAATCGCCGATGCCATCCAGAATGTAGTAGGCCGCCCAGGAACCCTGCACCTCCATCGCGATATTGCCAGTCAGGAATGGATCCAGCCCGGCGGGCGTATTGCCACGGTGCACCACATTGCCGGCCGCCATCTCATCTTGGAGCCGCTGCAATGTAGCGACATTCTCGGGATTATTGACGATGCAATGGCGGTAGTCATCGGTGTAGATGGCGCCGCCGCCGGCATGCAGCAAGCCCATAATCAACCAAGGCCATTGGTGCATTTCCAAGCCCCAGCGGGTCTGTTCGCTCGGGTCGCCTTCTTGGAAGGCTGAGGCAATCTCATAGCACTCGTCCCAGGTCCAGTCGTCGGTGGGGTAGGGCACGCCCGCTTCATCGAACATGGTCTTGTTGTAATAGATAGCCCAGTTCGAGAAGTCGTAGGGCAGGGTCATCAACTGGCCCTCGTAGGAATTCTGCGCCACTTGAGCGGGCCAAAAGTCTGACAGATCCATGCCATCGCGCGCCATCAGGTCGTTCAGCGGATGAATCCAACCACGCCCGCCGAAGGGAGCGACGTCAAAGGAACGGACGTAAAAGAGATCCGGCAAGGTCCCGGCAACGCCGGCCGTGTTGATCTGCGTATAGTATTGCTCAGAGTCGCCGTGATTGATGAGATTGATAGCAATGTCGGGAAACTCTTCGTTAAAATTCTCGATGACGATTTTGAAGTCATTCACGCTCAAGGTGTTATGGTTCGTATTCCATTGCAGCGCGCCTGACATGTCGCTTTGCGCCAATGAGGCAAAGGGCAGCGCGCCCGATGCCGCAATGCCGCCCGCCATTGCGCCGGCCGACTTCAAAAAATCGCGCCGACTTAAGCCCCCAGAATTCCTTCTATACATAGTTGCCTCCTTGTAACTATCAGTAATATCTGAAAGCGCAGAACTCACGCTGATAGAAAAGCATAACCAATCAGGCGAAAGCTGTCAAAAATGCCCCCTTTCTCGACGCTGGCGCTAGAGATGCACTCGCTGCCCGTCGCGCGCCGACTGATAGGCGGCCAGGATCATTTCGATGCAGACCTTGCCGTCTTCGGCGGTGGCCAGCGGCGGACCCTCGCCTTTGATGAAGTCGACGACAGGGCGAGCGACACCGTGGATGCGTGAGCCGTGTGGCACGAAGGGGAAGTCAAAGCGTTCCCAGTCCTCAGCGCCGGCGCGGAAGAGCTTCAGCGGCGTACCCTCTGCTGGCGGTATGGTGGATGGCGCGTCGCCGTAATTCTGATGAATGGTGCCGGCATCGCCATAGATCTCGGTGGTGGCTTCGGCCGCCAGCTGGGTCGAGCTGTTGAACAGGATGCCGATCTCGCCTTGGCTGAAGCGGTAGATGGCAACGCCGTTGTCGTCCGGCGCGACATCGGTGACGATGTTGTCGATCTCCGCCATTACGCTGACGGGGCGTCCCAGCATCCAATAGAACCAATCGGCGGCGTGCGAGGCGTCGTCCATGAACATGCCCATGTTCTGAACCGGATCCATGTGCCAGTTGCCGGACTGGGCGAAGGCCGGCATCAGCAAAGCTGGGATGGCGTGTCGGCGGCGGATGACGGCGATCTCCCCGACCGCGCCCTCGTCAATCAGCGCTTTCATCTTCTGGTTGATGGGGTCGCCGCGCATCTGATAGCACATGCTGAATTTCACGCCGGTTCGCTTAATGGCGTCAATGATGGCGTCGCAGTCTGCCAGTGTCAGCGCCATCGGCTTTTGCAGCAGGACGTGCTTGCCAGCTTCAGCCGCCGCGATGACATGCTCGGCGTGTCGATTGGTCGGGCTGGTGACGAAGACGGCATCGATATCCGCGCGCGCCAGCATTTGGTCGAGGTCGGGCATCCACTCCAAACCGAACTCGGCCGCCCGCGCTTGACCGCGTACCTGATCGTCATCCCAAGCGACAACCACGTCGGCATCGTCGTAATCGGCGATGACGCGGCAGTAGCCAAGTACGTGACCATGAGCGAAGCTGATGACGCCGAGCCGAATTGGATTGGGCATTTCTGTCTACCTTTCCTTTACGAAGTCATTTACATCGACATCGACGATGAGATCGTCGCCGTCGACGATGATGGGGTAGGTCTTGACACGGACATCGGGGTCGACCAGGCATTGGCCAGTGGCGATATCGAACTGCCAGGCGTGCCAGGGGCAGCGGATGATCTCGCCCTCGCGCTCATAGCCAACGAAGCCGTCGGTGGCGGAGGGCGGCGCATGGATGCTGCTGCGGCCCGCCACCTCGCCGGTGCAGAGCGGACCGCGTTTGTGCGGGCAGATATTGCGCAGCGCGTAGAAGCGGCCGTTTACGTTGAAGATGCCGATGCCGGCGCGGCCGCGAAAGGGCACGATGATCACCCGACCGCCGACCGGAATCTCCTTCGCTTTGCCGACGACGATGCCGCTCACGCCACAACCGATTCGATCATGTCGTCGGAGATGCGCAGCAAATCGAGCGCGTTCTCGGCGAAGATGCGCCGGTGCGTGCGCTCGTCCAGCTTGGGCAAGACAGTCACCGGGTCGTTCCAGTCCCAGTGTGGAAAATCGGTGCAAAACACCAGGGTCTCATCTGCGTGAAGCATTTCCAGCATCTGATAGACCTGTTCGTTTTTCGGCGGCTCATGCATCGGCTGCGAACCGATGCGGATATGCTCGCGGAAATATTCGCTCGGCAGCCGCTTCAGCCAAGGGGTCTGATCGCCGATGGCTTTCCAGTCGGCGTCCATGTGCCACATCAACGGCACAGCCCACATCTGCTGCACTTCGATCAGGGCGACTTTGAGGCTGGGGAACAGCTCAAACACGCCTTCGCATATCAACGATGCGGCTTGGGCGCTGGCCAGGCAGGGCCGAGTCATGCGCGATTCCATGTAGTAGCTGGGGTATCCGGCCGGGGTCGGCGTCGATCCCGGGCTATCCCCGCCAATATGCGCGACCACCGGCAAGTCATGCTCGGCGCAGGCTTCCCATATCGGATGATAAACGCGCTTGCCAAATAGATGCGGCGACAGCAGCGGCATCATGACCGCGACCGTGTCTTTGCGAGGCGCCAGGCGGTGGATCTCTTTGACCGCCAGCGCCGGATCATTGGGCGCGACCAGGATGGCGTTGACCACGCGCGGATCTCTCCCCAGCCAATGTTCGATTGTGTAGTCGTTAAAGGCCGTGCAAAGCGCGGCTGCCCAGTCCGGATCGGGCAAGCCAGCATAAGCGTAAAAGGTGGGCGGTCCCGTGAGCAAGGCGATATCGATGTTCCAGCGGTCAAGTAATTCTTTCTGCGTGAACTTCAGCGAGAAGTTAAATTCCCGCTCCTTGAGCTCAGGGTCCTTCAGGTCGGTTCGTGTCCGGCGGTAGGGCGTATTGGCATATCCGCTGCCAGGTAGATGCAAGCCTTGATCGAGCAGATGTTCTTGGTAGAACTTGGGTAAATAGGGCAGCAGGTCTTCCGGCTCGCGGTAGTTGTGATGGACATCGCAATCGACAAGTCTGACGCGCTCCTTGCTCTTGGCGGTCCAGCCGGGCGCGGCGATGGGCGCGGCGCCTTTCTTGCCGATGTGGATTTGCTCGAGTTTGTCGGGTGTTTGCATGTTTTTCCCCCAATACAGGTGCTATAGTAACGACGAAGCGCCTCAGGCCACGACTGCCTCGATCATGTCATCGGTGATGCGCAGCAAATCGAGTGCGTTCTCGGCGAAGATGCGCCGGTGCGTGCGCTCGTCCAGCTTGGGCAAGACAGTCACCGGGTCGTTCCAGTCCCAGTGCGGAAAATCGGTGCAAAACACCAGGGTCTCATCTGCGTGAAGCATTTCCAGCATCTGATAGACCTGTTCGCTTTTCGGCGGCTCATGCATCGGCTGCGTGCCAACGCGGATATGCTCGCGGAAATACTCGCTCGGCAGCCGCTTCAACCAAGGGGTCTGATCGCCGATGGCTTTCCAGTCGGCGTCCATGTGCCACATCAACGGCACAGCCCACATCTGCTGCGCTTCGATAAACGCGAATTTGAGGTTTGGGTAGAGCTCAAAGACGCCCTCCGCGATCAGCGAAGCCGCCTGGGCGCTGGCCAAGCTGGGGCGGATCATACGGTATTCTGTGTAGTAGCTGGGGAATCCGGCCGGGGTCGGCGTCGATCCTGGGCTGTCCCCAATAATATGCGCGACCACCGGCAAGTCATGCTCGGCGCAGGCTTCCCATATCGGATGATAAACGCGCTTGCCATATAGCTGCGGCGTCAACATCGGCATCAGAACGGCGACCGTGTCTTTGCGAGGCGCCAGGCGATGAATCTCTTTGACCGCCAGCGCTGGATCGTTCGGCGCGACCAGAATCGCGTTGACCACGCGCGGATCTCGCTCCAGCCAATGCTCGATCGTCCAGTCGTTAAAGGCGGTGCAAAGTGCGGCCGCCCAGTCCGGATCGGGCAAGCCGGCACAAGCGTAAAGGGGCGGCGGTCCCGTTAGCAGCGCATAGTCTATATTCCAGCGGTCGAGCAATTCTTTCTGCGTAAACTCCAGCGAGTAGTTGAATTCTCGCGCCTTGAGCTCAGGGTCCTTCAGGTCGGATCGATACCGGCGGTAGGGCATGTTGGCATAGCCGGGGTCGGGCAAGTGCAAGCCCTGATCAAGCAGGTGCTCTTGGTAAAACTTCGGCAGGTATGGCAGCAGTTCTTCCGGCTCGCGGAAATTGTGATGGACATCGCAGTCGACAAGTCTGACGCGCTCCTTGCTTTTGGCGGTCCAGCCGGGTGCGGCGATTGGCGCGGCGCCTTTCATGCCGATGTAGATTTGCTCGAGTTTGTCGCGTGTCTGAGCCATGTCGCCTCCATCCCGCAGCCCCTTCTCAGAATTGAGAGAAGGGGACTCTACTAGATTGCGTCACACAAGATTTCCATTACAATGTCCCGGTCAAGCGCCTTGACCAGGCAATAATCATAATTGGTGCCCGCGACCGAAGAAATCGCTGATCAGCCCTTGCAAATAAGTGCTGAATCGCTTTTGTGGATCGAAAACTTCCAGCGCTTCGATCTGTACTGCCTGGCAAATCACTTCTTCACGGAAGCGTTCCAATTCAGTTCCATAAGGATACCCGGCTTTGTCGCGGTAGACATGGCAGGCTTCATGAACCAGCACACCCGCCAGCCAGACGATCGCGCTCTCCACATCGGCGTCATTCCATAAATAGGTATGGCTGGGCGGCAAGGCAAATGACCGCAGAGACGTGTCCACACCCAAAATGCCTTCATTGGTCTCTCGAATGTGTTTGAGTTCATTAACCGTGTACGCGTACCAGGCCGGCGCGCCATCCCTCAGCATATCTAGAGCGGCTTCGACCCGGGCGACAAAACGCGGCGACCCGTCTATCACCACCGATGGATGCTTGCACTGGCCCACTTGAAAAGCGAGGTAACCGCGGATCCAGTCTTCGTTGGACGAACAAACGGCATGGCTGGCCTGACAGCAATTGTCGGCGCCCGCGGGGAGGCTGATGGCGCTGCCGGTTGTAGTTTGCGCGTGGGAAATCGTTAGCGCGGGTGGCGCTGGGCATTGCTTACTTTGAAAAGCCCAATAACCGCCGACCCAATCCGCATCTGAAATACATTGTCTATCAACAAAACAACAGTTGTCGATTTGAGAAGGTTGTGGCTGTGATGCGGGAGATTCCGCGCTGCCCACGCGGGCGTAAGCGATCCAATCCGCCATCCACAGGTCGCGGCCCAGCCTGTTGATCTTCAGCCAACGATTGAACTGGCCGACGACATTCAGCACACTGCCCGCCGGCGCGCTTTCAACAATCTCGCTCTGCAGGCTGTACCCAGCTCGCAAATTGCTGTTGTGAGTTATGCGAATGTGATAATCCTGTGCCGATGCCACAGCGCACAGAAGGAAGGCCGCTACTAATGCTGCGAATATCTTTGCTTTCATGGATAACCTCACCTGGGTCCTCGTGCGCATGCAGGGCGTTGAGCCTGCCTGGCGATTCCAATCTCGCTAGGATGTCAGCTTCATTTCGCCCAGCGAGCGCTCGCCCTGCTTGATATAGCCCGCCACCGGGCTCTCAATTCGCCCGTAGGCGTTCCAAATTTTGAAGCCCAGCAGCGCCAGCAGATCGTCGTCCGCTTCCGCCACCACCTCAGGCGCTGTCGCCATGGTGAAGTTGACCTGCGTGCGGAACTGCGGCGCGACGAAGGTGGTCAAGACGCCAAGCCGCTGTCCATCGCTGATGTTGGCGCCGGTGCCATGCCAGATGCGGCCATCAAATAGCATCGCGCTGCCGGCCGCGGCTTCCGCCGGGATGCTGACGACATCCTTGTCCCGGTCTTTATCCGGTCGCCTTCCGTAAAGGTGGCTGCGCGGCACGATGCGGGTGGCGCCGATTTCTTCCGTGAAGTCGTTGAGCATCCACATCACATTGACGACGACCGGCGGCGCGATCATGGCCGGGTGCTCATCGACGCGGTTGGAGAGCTCGCGCGTCAAAGAGCCGGCCGGCACCGGATTGGGCGCGCGATGGATCGGCTCGGGCATCCACCATTGATCGGTGTGCAGGTTCATGGCGACGCCGCCTGGTTTGGCGATGTTGGCGCCGTAGCTGGAGAGCAGATAGTCCGTACCCAGTACATGCCCAACGACCGCGCGCACGGTCGACTGCGCCAGCAGGTCGCGCCACACTTTGCCCTTGTTGATCAACATCCACACGCGCTGGTTGACGCCGCCGGCTTTTGCCGAGAAGGCGTCTCGCCGAATATTGCCGTCCTTGTCGGTGAAGGCGCCCCATTGCTGCTTGGCGCCACCGTCTTCAAAGGCATGTCCGCCTTCCAGCTCCGCCTGCGCCTGTTCCAGCAAGCGCCCTTTGGCGATCGCCAGCTGTTCAGGCGGGATGGCGTCTTTGACGAGGCAGTAACCAAATTCGTCGATGTTGGATTTCAGCGCCTCGAGATCGGTTGTCGGTTGGGGCAGTTCTTCGTATGTCCAGTCGAACATGCTTAGCTCCATCTAAGTCATTGCGGATCGGCAGGCTTCGTCCAGATGACAGATTGTAGCAAGGAGTTGATTTTGGCAAGAGAATACACTAAAGCGCGAAGGGATGCAAAACTAGCCTGCTTTTATGGAGAAAGTTGAGGAAGTTCAGCGGAGGCTTGGACTGCTTTCCACTCTAATCCAGTTTCGGAATATTCAGAATCGAGTCCAACATAAGCAAAACATTCTCGACAATATCGTCGGGTACGCGCGCGAGGAATCTTGTTCCTCTTGCGCGCCAATCTACTGATCTAACCTGATACGCGAGCACGACACCTTTTACTCCAAGGCTGTCGGGAAGGGTGACTTCAAACTCGGTGCGCTGTGCCCGTCTCGTGATAGGGCAGCAGATTGCTAACTTCATTGTTCGATTGAACTTTGCTGGCGTGAGAACAAGGGCCGGTCGATGACTGGACTGCTCGTGTCCCACACGAGGATCGAGGTCAATCCAAATGGCATCACCGCGCTGTGGTAAATAAGCCACTACCAGATCTCATTACCGACGGGTGGACCGATGTCCCACTCCTCCGGCTCAAAATCGTCTGGCACGCTCGCCAGCAGCTCATCGAGATCGTAGCGTTTAGTTCGGCGCGCTTTTATCCGAAGTTCTCCCTGTTCGAAGCGTATACTCACCGGCTTGTCGCGTTCAAGTCCGGCCTCCTCAGCTAAGGCCTTTGGGATGCGCAGCGCAAGGCTGTTGCCCCATTTCCTGACAGTGGCTTGCATAAACTTGCCTTTCCACTTGTATCTACAATGTAGATACATTCTACCGCAACCGACTGACCCTTATCAAGCGTTGTATTCGCTGTCGCGGAAAAAATATCCCAAATACGTGACAGGTCAAGCAAACATCGCTACAATGTGAACGATAATAGATTTGCGGGAACTTCGAGATGCCAATCCCTACAGCGAATATAAGCGAATTTACGGCGCAGGGCTACACCATCGCCCGCGGTCTGTTTCCGCAAGCTGAGGTCGCTCAACTGCGAGAGCACTTCCTCTGGATCAACAAGGAACATCGGCGCGTATCGGACAACATCACCGATGAAAGCGATCCCCTCGCCAAATACCCGCGTGTGATGCAGCCGCATCGCTGGGACGAAACGAGCCTGAACTGGATGATCGATCCGCGCCTTAACGAGTGGATGACGGCCATCCTCGGCCGCGAGCCCTATGCCGTGCAGACGATGTTCTACTTCAAGCCGCCCGGCGCTCGTGGCCAAGCATTGCACCAGGATCAGTTCTATCTGCGCGTCGACCCGGGCACCTGCGTCGCCGCCTGGATGGCGGTCGACCGCTGCGATGAGGAAAACGGCTGCCTGCGCATCGTGCCGGGTACGCACGACATTCCTGTCTTGTGCACGGTCGATGCCGATACCGATGTCAGCTTTGTCAATGATACAGTTGAACTGCCGCCCGGATACGAGCCAATTCCGCTCGTCATGGAGCCAGGCGATGTGCTCTTCTTCAACGGCCAGCTGGTGCACGGCAGCTACCTCAACAGCACAACTGACCGCTTCCGCTGCGCCCTGATTAGCCACTACATCGTCGGTGAAGCCGAAGCGGTCGCCAAATGGTATCACCCGGTTCTGCGCATGGATGGCACGGAAGTGGAATTGGGCGTCAGCGAGCAGGGCGGACCCTGTGGCGTCTGGGTCGATCGCGATGGCGAGCAGGTGGCCGTGCTCGAAGGAGTCGAGATGCGGCTAGAGCATCGCTCACGCCGTCGAGCTTAAGCACTTGGCCTCGCGCGGAGACTGCCAATTCTGACTCCCGTCGGTACGCCGCTGACATTCTGGGACAAACTGCGTTCCAAACTGGAATAGCCATTTGTAGTCCTCTTGGATACAATCCCACGAATTGCGAATTATTTGCTGTTAGAAGATCAAAAGATGAATATTAGAACCGCCTTGATTGGCGCCGGGAACATGGCGCGGCACCACCTGCCATTGATGGTCATAGCAGGCGCCGACATCCGCGTCATCTGCGAGCCTTCGGCGGAAAACTATGCGGCGACGCTCGAACGGCTGACGGAACTTGGCGCGCCCGCGCCGCCAAATGAACCGATCCTCGCTGAGCTGCTGGCGAAATTCGCTGGCGAGCTCGATGCCGTCTTCATCATCACGCCCCATAACATGCACCACGATCACGCGAAGATGTGCTTGGAAGCGGGCTTGGACGTGCTGCTGGAAAAGCCGATGGTGATGAATGCGGCCGAAGCGATCAGCCTGATGGAAACGCGCGACCGCACGGGCAAGCATCTGGTGGTGGCTTTCCAAGGCGGGCTTTCGCCACAGATTCGCCATGCCGCTGACTTGATCGCATCGGGCGAGCTGGGTGAACTGCGCGCGGTGACCGGTATGGTCTGGCAGGGCTGGAAAGACATTACCGCCGGCACGTGGCGCCAGATACCGGAGATCGCCGGCGGCGGCTTCCTTTTCGATTCCGGCGCGCATATGCTGAACACGGTTTGCACACTCGTAGGCGAGGAATTTGAGACAGTCGCCGCCTGGTTGGATTATCGCGGCACCCCGGTCGATGTCGATGGCGTCGTCATGGGGCGGCTGGAATCAGGCGCGCTGGTGACGCTCAATGGCTGTGGCGATTGCATCCCCGGTCTGTACAACGAGGTCTATGTGAACCTGACCGGCGGCGTCATCCGCACCGGCATATATGGTGAAAGGCTGCTCATCCGCCGCGAAGGCGAAACGGAGTATTGCGAAGTGGGAGACCTGCCCAGGATGCGCGGCGCCTGGGAACAATTCACACAGGTGCGCGCCGGCGAGATCGAAAATCCCTGCCCGCCGGAAGTCGGCTTGCGTATGGCCAAACTCTGGGACGCCATCGTCGAATCGGCGGGCAAAGATGGCCAGCCGGTTCACCCGCTCGCCCGAACCGCGTAAGGAATCAACCGGTTTTCAACCGTGCGAAAGCGCATGCTTAATCGTTCACTGATTAGGAGAAACGCATGAAGACTGCAACTGGCAACTTTCCGCTCGGCTGGCGCCGCCGCCACTTCGCCTGGGAACAGGACCTCGATGGCATGATCGCCTGGGCGCTGGAGAACGACCTGGAAGTCATCGACCTGGGGCCTGACGCCGATGGCATTGCCAAGAAGGTTGTGGCTGCTGGGCTGCGTGTCGGCTCAGCCGATCTGACCGTCTGGGGGGAGATGATGTCGCCCGATGCCGGCGCGCGCCGTGACGCTGTCGCGCAAAACGCTGAGTATGTCCGCGCCTGCGTCGCTGCCGGCGTCAAGACATTCTTCATTTGCATGATTCCCGAAGATCCGTCGCGAAAGCGGTGCGAGAATTTCGGCTACATGGTCGATAGCTACGGCGAACTGGCCGCGACCTTTGAAGACTGCGGCGCTTATCTTGTCATTGAAGGCTGGCCCGGCCCCGGTTCGCTCGTCTGCACGCCGGAGACCTACCGTGCCTTCATCGAGCAGGTTGGCTCGGCCAATATGGGCGTCAACTACGATCCGTCGCATCTGGTGCGCATGGGCATCGACCCCATCCGCTTCCTCAAGGAATTCGTCGGGCATGTCTTCCATGTGCACGGCAAGGACTGCATGATCATCGACGAGAATCTCTATCAATACGGCAATCTGCAGGAAGCGACCTTCGGGGCGCCCTTCAAATACGGCGGCATGAACTGGCGCTACACCATCCCCGGCCACGGCCTATCCGACTGGAAGATCATCCTCAGCATCTTGAAGGACAATGGCTACAGCGGCTGCGTCAGCATCGAGCTGGAAGATCACTATTACGACGACACGGAATATGATCAAAAGCAGGGCGTTCTGCAAGGCGTGAAATTCCTGGCGGGATCTTAGTCGTTCAGCTCCAATTCAATACGTTTGTAGGAGCGAGCTACCGGCTCGCCCGCATTGCAAAAGAGGACAACGGACAATGAAAAACGCGGCCGTAGTCGGTTTAGGCAACATGGGCATGGGCATGGCGAAAAATCTGCTCGCCGCCGGCTTCAGCGTGACCGGGTTCGACCTGCGCCCGGAGCGCGGTCAATTGCTGGCGGAGGGGGGTGGCAAGTCAGCGGAGTCGCTAGCAGGTTTGGCGGGGGCGGATGTCGTCTTCGTCATGGTGATGACCGGCGCGCAGGTGCTGGAAGTGGTCGCGGGCGAGGGCGGGCTGTTGCATTGCTTGCGCGAGGGTGCCACCATCATCGTCTCCGCCACGATTCAACCGGCTGAGATGCGCGCGGTCGCGGAGGCCATCGCGGATAGCGGACTGAACTTGATCGACAGCCCGGTCAGCGGCGGACAATTCGGCGCCGAGGCCGGCACGCTGACGATGATGGTCGCGGCCGACGCTGCGGTCTTCGCCGCCAATCAAGACGCCCTCAACGCGGTCGGCGGGCAGATCTTCCATGTCGGCGAAGAAGTCGGCATGGGGCAGACGGTCAAGGCGTCGCTGCAAGCGCTGATCGGCGTGGCTTTCGTCGGCATCTTTGAGTCACTGGCGCTGGGCGCGGCCGCCGGCGTCAAAGGCGAGACGCTCTTCGAAGTCTTCAGCAGCACCCACGTCGCCAATACGCCCTTCTTCAAGAATTGCGCCCAACTGATCATGGAGCGCAAGTTCGAAGATACGGGCAGCCATATCGGAACGATGGTCAAAGATCTCGGCATCAGCATGGCACTGGCGCGTGAGAAGGGCTTGCCGCTATTCGCTACTGGCGCCGCTAACGAGCTTTTTCAAGCCGGCATTTCCCGCTTTCCCGAGGGCGATAATTGGGCGATCGTCAAGCTGCTGGAAGAGTTTTCCGGCGTCGAAGTTCAGTGGTGATCGGCGTTTTCAGTATCGCCCGCAAAATTATGCTGTAGGGGCGGCCACCAGGTCACCCGCCAATGCACGGATCTAGAAGCGAGTCACCGGCTCGTCCGTACGCGCGATTGGTAAGATTGGCGTGTATTTGACGACGAGTACGCAGGGGTGGCTGCTGGTCAGTGCCTACGTGACCTACGCAACGCTGTGAGTCGCCCGCGATAAATATGAATGAACAGGAATAGATCGAATGGCAAAACTAGGTGTCATCACCGACGGAATCAGCCGCGAATTTGAGCACGCGCTTTCCATCATGAACGAGTTCGGCTTGACGCAAGCTGAATTGCAGTATCTCTGGGATAAGGAAGTTGGCGATCTCTCCGATGCCCAACTAGATCGCGTACAGCGTCTGGTGGCTGCACATGGCGTGGAAGTCTCCTGCATCTCACGGCATGTATTTGGCGGCTTGGCACTCGGCGATTTGTCTCCAACCGCGCCCGCCTATCAGGAGCATCTCGCGGGCTTAAACCGCTGCATCGACATGGCGAAGGCGCTCGATTGCCCCCTGGTTCGCATCATGAGCTTCAAGAAAGAGATGATCCTCTTCGGCAGCCACGGCGCCGACGAGTGGAATGTGGCGCAAGGCGCCTGGGACAAGGCGCGCGAACTGATCGGCGGGGCGGTGCGGATCGCGGAAGATCGCGATATCACGCTTGTCGTCGAGACCGGCAACAACGCGATTACCAACTCAGCCTTCCTGGCGCGCAAGCTGGTCGATGAGCTGGGCTCCGAGCGGCTCAAAGTCATGTGGGACCCGGCGAATGCGCTGTATTCCACCGAGGCGGCCTTCCCCGATGGCTATCAGGCGCTGCGCGGCGCTCTCGGGCATATCCACCTCAAAGACGTGACCGTCGAAATCTCGAAGGCGAAGATCAGCTGCCGTCAGTTGGGAGCGGGGCAGATGGCGCCTTATCTCGCTGACATGGCGACGGCGCTGAAAACCGATGGCTATGCCGGATCAATTTCACTGGAATCGGTCTATCGCCCCTTGGGTGGCAGTTTCGAAGACGGCTTCCGCGCATCGGTCGGGACGCTCAAGGCGATTTTTGGCTAGCGGCGCTGGTAAGGTAGCCTTCGCAGACCTTGTCCATTATGTAGCGAATAACAAGGAGCTATTATGCCAATCCCCACAAAAGCATTCGGACGCAGCGGCCACCTTAGCACACGCGCGCTATTCGGCGCGGCCGCTTTCAGCAGCGTCACCCAGGACGAGGCCGACCGCACAATGGAGCTGCTCATCGAGCATGGCGTCAATCATATCGACACCGCCGCCAGCTATGGCGATGCCGAGCTGCGAATCGGTCCCTGGATGGAGACGCATCGCGACCACTTCTTCCTCGCCACTAAAACGGGCGAGCGCCGCTACGATGGCGCCAAAGCGCAGTTCGAGCGCTCACTGCAGCGTCTGCGCGTCAGCCAAGTTGACCTGATCCAGCTGCATAACCTGCTGGGCGAGGAAGAGTGGGAAGTCGCCATGGGTGCCGGCGGGGTACTGGAATACCTGTTGGAAGCGCGTGAGCAGGGCCTTGTCAAGTATATCGGCGTGACGGGCCACGAAGTCGCCATCGCCGGCATGCACCAGCGCAGCCTGGAACGCTTCGAATTTGATTCGGTGCTGCTGCCCTACAACTATCTGATGATGCGGAACGAGACCTACCGCGCCGGCTTTGAAGCGGTCATCCGCAGCTGCAAGGCGCGCAACTGCGCAGTACAGACGATAAAGGGCATTACCCGCCGCCCCTACGTCAGCGATAAACGCAGCCACGCCACCTGGTACGAGCCGCTGACCGACCAGGCGAGCATCGACAAGGCGGTGCATTGGGTGCTGGGCAACGAAGACGTCTTCCTCAACACGGTCGGCGACATTCATATTTTGCCCAAGGTGCTGGGTGCGGCGGCGCGCTTTGAAGAACGGACGCCCGAGCCGGTCATGCAGGCGATGGTCGCTGAGTGGGAGATGGCGCCACTGTTTGTCTGACGGTAGCTACTGCATTGCATTGCAAGCCATCCTATTTTTCGCTAAAAGTGTGAACGAGAGGAGTACAGGCTAGTGGAGACGCTAATGCTCATTGGGCTTTTCCTGTTGTTCCTTTATGCGTTGGCACTTGTGTCCACCGTTACATATGACGTGCTTACCGGGCGTATAAAGCGGCTTGAAGGCATCGCGCACAAGAACAAGCAACCGTAGCCCATTTTTTGGCAGCGGCAAGACACTTCAATCGGGACTTTGTTCGCTGTGCTCCGTTCAGGGATAAGATATCAACTCCACCTGCGGCCGGAAGCGTTCCATGTCGGCTACATCGTAAGCGGCCGTACCTGGATGCAGGCAGACGGCTGTCGCGGCGGCGATGCCGAGGCGCAAGCCCTCTTCCAACGGCGATTTGTGATGAATCGCGTGCGCCAGTCCCGCAAGCACCGCGTCGCCAGCGCCGGCCGGACTGCTGACCTCGACCGCAATCGGCGGGATGCGATAGCTCCGGTCCTTGAATATTGCCAGCGCGCCATCCTTTCCCCTCGTGATGACCACCTGCGTACCATAGCGCTCCAGGATCTCACGGCCGGCGTCGTAGAGTTCCGCATCCGTCCGCAGTTTGCGGCCGACCAGCGCCGAGAGTTCGTGCTCATTCGGCTTGATGAAAGTCGGGCAGGCGGCTAACCCAGCGCTCAGGTTGGGCTCGGCGGCATCGAATATCACCGGCACGGACTGCGCGCGCGCCAACTCAATCGCGTCGGCGTAGAATGACGGCGGTATGTCCGGCGGCAGCGAGCCCCCAGTGATGACGACCGACGCCGATGGCAGCGCCGCTTCGTAGCCTTCGCTTAATGCCGCGATATGAACGGGCTCGACGATCATGGATGCGGTTGTGATTGTGGTGTGCTCGCCGCTGGATTCGTCCATGATCACAGTGTTGATGCGCGTCTCGCCGCCGACCTCGATGAAGTCGGTCGTCACGCCGAGTTCTTCCAGCATGAACTTAACTTTTTCGCCGACGGCGCCCGCCGCCAATCCCAGCGCCAGACTGTTGACGCCCATGCGCCCCAGGATCCAGGCGGCGTCGGTCGGCTTGCCGCCCATGCTGTGATAAGTGCGCGAGGCGCGGATGGTGGTGTTGGTCAGCAAGGCCGGGACGAAAACGGTCAGATCGAGCGTGGTATTGGGCGTGAGGGAGACGATCATCGGCTTCAGGACGGGTCTGTGTCGGCGGGCAGTGTCGGCGGGCAGTGTCTACGCGCCCTACGCGACCCTACGCGCCCCTCGTCGCCGAAGTCCGCGATGGCCGCTTCCATGGCGGTGCGTTCATCGCGCAGCAGCCGGCTGGCGCCCACATACTGTGACATCATGATCATGTAGGCGTTGGTATCGAGGCGCTCCACCGCGTCCAGCGCTGCTTGCAGGTTCTTTCCCATAAGGAAGAGACCGTGCCAGGGCGCGAGCGTGCCGGCCGCGTGCTTGGCGATCATCGCCTCGCGACCGCGCATGGTGGCGACGATGCGCTCGCCCAGCTTGGGGCTGTGGGCGGGCGCGTATTCGATGACTGGGGTGACGCCAAATTTGCGCGTGGCTTCCATCACCGGCGGCATTTCCATATTGGCGCAGGCGAAGACGAGCAGATTGCGCGGATGAGCATGAATGACGGCGGTCCCGTAATCGGCGAAGTTCCCATGCAAGCCGAAGTGCACGGCGCTTTCACGCGTCAATCCGCCGCCGCCGTAGAGGATCGCGCCGCCCTCGCTGACCACCAGCACATCCTCCGGCGCCAATTGCCACTGCTTGTTTTGCCCGGCGAGTGTGGGGGACATGCAGAAGACATCGCCGACCCGCAGGCTGATATTGCCGCCGCCCGCGTCAGTCAAGTGGCGGTCGAACAAGAAGCGCCCGATACGCGCCACCAGCGCCCGCCCGGCTTGGATCTCCTCGGTCAGGACCGCTTGGGCATCCAGCATTCGCAATTCTCCCCCGTTTTCGACATAATGCCATTATAGCGACTGACGGTGTGCTTACAATCACAGAGTACAGCAACAGTTTGCTTTGCCACTGGCGCAGAGACGAGGAGAAAGGGCCAGCATGTACTTCGAATTCGCCAGCGCGTCCCGCATCATCTTCGGCGATGGCAGCGCCGAACAACTGCCGAAACTCGCGCGGGAAAAGGGAATCCACGCCCTGCTCGTCAGCGACAGCTTCCAGCCCGAAGCGGTTACGCGCTGCATTGACGCGCTGCGGAGCGCCGATCTGCAGCTGACGCGTGTTCCCGTCAGTGGCGAGCCGACAATAGAGGCGATTGACGAGGCGAAGGCGATCGCTACGTCCGCCGGCTGCGATTTGGTGATCAGCATCGGCGGGGGCAGCGTTATCGATACGGGCAAAGCGAGCGCCGCGTTGATACCGAATGAGGGCGAGGTGATCGATTATCTGGAGGTCATCGGAGCGGGACGCAAATTGTCGGCCACGCCATTGCCTTTCATCGCGCTGCCGACGACGGCTGGCACCGGCGCCGAAGTCAGCAAGAACGCGGTGCTCGGCTCGAAGGCGCATCGGGTCAAGGTCAGCTTGCGCGACAATCGCATGTTGGCCGATATCGCCCTCGTCGATCCGCTGCTGACCCACAGCTTGCCGCCGGCGGTCAGCGCCAGCACTGGTATGGACGCGTTGACGCAAGTGCTCGAGCCTTTCGTCTCTCATCTCGCCAATCCGCTCACCGATGGCATGTGTACGGAGGGCTTGCGCCGAGCAGGGCGTTCGCTGCGGACGGTCTACGCCGAACCGGATAACGCGGCTGCGCGTAGTGATATGGCGCTGACGAGCTTGCTAGGCGGCCTGGCGCTGGCCAACGCCAAACTCGGCGCCGTGCACGGATTCGCGGGCGTGCTGGGCGGGATGTACGACGCGCCCCACGGCGCCATCTGTGCCGCGCTGCTACCCCCAGTGATCGAAGCGAATATCAAAGCCTTGAATACGCGCGAACGTGAGAATCCCGCCTTGAAGCGCTACGAATACGCTGCGCAGTTTCTGCTATTCGACCGCGCCGCTACGGTTCAAGATGCAATGGACTGGATCAGCGAGACCAGCCGCATCTTCGACATTCCGGGCTTGGGCGCATACGGCCTGCGCGAGGAAGACTTTGGCGAGATCGTCGAGAAGTCCAGCGTATCAAGCAGCATGAAAGGCAATCCGATCGTGCTGAGTGCGGAGGAACTCACCGAGATTCTCTACGCGGCGCTCTGAGCGGATGCCCGCCACAGACCTGGCAGTGTCTACGCGCCACTAGAGATGGTGGGAGAGGGCAGGGCATGACCACCACGGCACGCTTCCGCAAGACAAACTTCATCACCGCCTATGTTTTGGCGGTCCTCATCCTCTTTTTTGGGCGGCAGCTCGCATTGCACATGCTCTCACCTGCCAGCGATCCTGTCGAGAACGCGCTCATCTTCATCTCAGATACCGACTCAATCGACGCCGGACGGCAGTCCAACTCAGTCTATCGTATCGGCGTCGACGGTAGTGGCATGAAGCGCCTTGTCGGCTCCATCCCGCACGGCGACGGTTACCTCCGCGTAACGGATATCGACTGTCATGCAACGTCGCAATCCTTGGTGATCGCCAGCCATAGGCATGATCTCAACGGCTTCCACCATGCGCTGCTTGATGGCTCGGGCCTGCATTTGGACAAGCCGGCCGCCGGCGACTTGCTTTCGGCGACTCGGCAGATCGCTCTGGCGCCGGACGGTATGGGGATTCTGGTTTCGCGCCAAGATCTGGCATTCGCCGAGCCACGCTTCAGCTTGGTTGCCGGCGACTTGGCCAGCCGGGAATACCGCAGCATCAAGTTGCCGACTGCCAATCGTTCATATCTTTCGCCGGATTGGTCGCCCGATGGGCGGGAGATTGTCTACATCATTGAGGAGTTGTCCGATAATGCGCGGCTGTCTGGCGGGTCAGTGTCTACGCGACCCTACGCGCTTGTCATTGCCGCGTCCGATGGGAGTGACGAGCAGGTTATATTCGAGACGACGCTCGCGCTGACCGATGTCGCCTGGTCGCCCACAGGCGAGTGGCTTGCCGTGGTGGTGGATCGGCAAGTCTATCGTTTTCATCGCTATGGCGGCGAACTCATCAAGCTGACCAACCACCTCGGCGGCGCGACCTCGCCGCGCTTCTCGCTCGATGGTGCGCAGATCAGTTATGTCACGCCTTCGACTTTCCCTGGGCAGAATCAGCTCTTTGTAATGAACGCCGACGGTTCGGGGAAACGACGCGTCGCCAACATCCGCGGCGATGTCGTCAACGGTTGCTGGGTCTAGATCATTTATGGCTACGTGTTGATCAGTTTGCGCGGCGCGAACAGGCTCCAAATGATCGCTGTGCCGAGCACGAGCATCACGCTCAGGCTGACCAGCGTAGTCTCGTAGCCGAGCGCTGTGATCGCCAGCCCGCCCAGCACCGGACCAGCCACTTTGCCGAAGTTCTGCAGCATGCCGATCAGCCCCATGCCGGCGCCCAGGTGTTCCGGGCTGATGCGATCGGAAACGAGGGCGATCGCCGCCGGGAAGATCAGCGCCTGCGCTACGCCCATCAGCGCTGCTGGCAGCAAGAAGAGGGGACCTTGATCCAGCACGCGGACCAAGGGCAAAGCCGCCGCCAGGATGAGCATGCCTAGGCTGATCGTCGGCAGATAGCCCCAGCGATCGCCCAGGCGGCCGCAAAACGGTTTGCCGAACACATGCACCGCTTCATTGAGACTGAAGTACAAGCCGACCAGCGCGACGCTCACGCCAGCTTCCAGCGCATAAATCGGCAGGAAGGCTTTCAGCGTGTAGAGCGCGATGAAGGTGACCGCCTCCAGCCCGCCGGTCAGCCAGACGGCCGGTGTCTGCCCCCCGTCGCGTATGGCATTTTTGATGTGCTGAAGAATCGGCTTGAGCTTGCGCGCCTCGCTAGGACGCGTCTCGGGCAAGTTTATTATCGGCAGGAATACGGCGCAGCTGATCAGGCCGATGATGGTGAAGACCGCCGTCGCCTCCAGCGATAGCAGCAGCCAGCCCGCCAGCGCTGGTCCCACGATATAACCGCCACTGCGCGCCATCTGAAACCAGCCAATGTCCTCGGCGGCAGGGCTGTGTCTACGCGCTCCCGTCTTGTCGTTGCGCGAGAGTTCGGCGATATAGGCGAGGGTCACCGGACCGTAAATCGCCGTGGCCAGGCCATGGATCAACCGAATCGCCAATAGCTGTTCGGGCGTCTGGATGAAGCGGTAGAGGAAGGGCATGAAGGCGAAGAATCCGGCGCCGATCAAGAGCCAGACGCGCCGGCCCCAGCGATCGGACAAGATGCCGAAGAGCGGCTTGAGGAAGAGCCCGGTCACTGTGGAGACCGAGACGATCAAGCCAAGGAAGGCACCCGAGGCGCCCAGGGCCGCGGCGAAAATCGGCAGCAGCGGCGTCTTGCCCATCTGATAGGCGGAGCGCGCCACGAAATCCGCCAGCATCAACAGGAGGAAGGGTTTAGAGCGTTTCATGGATGGTATGCCACAGAGGCACAGAGACGGAGAGGTCGTATCTTTGGCGACAAATAGCTGCTGCTAGAGACTTCTGTAGCGGCGGCCTCTCAGGCCGCTCGCTGATTCTCGCGTCAAATTGGTAGGCGACCCAATGGGCCGCCCCTGCATAATCCATTTCGAGTTGCCTACTCCACCTTCAGCGCGACCACCCCGAAGCCGGCGTTGCTCAACATCGTATTGAACTCGGCCATGTCCCCATCGACGATATCGTTGAACTTGTCGACGGCGCCATCGATATCGGCCGCGATCTCGTCAAAAGCGCCGTACTCGTAATCGGTCGGCTTGTAATCGCCCAGGTTGACGTTGAAGCTCAAGTTGCTCAGCTGCGTCGCCAGGCGGTCGCCGTTGTTCATGGCATCGGGCCAGCCGGCGCGCGTCTCCGGGATCATCAGTTCCTTCTCGACTTCGAGCACTTGCTCTTCCAGCGCCGCCGCCGCGTCGATGATGCCGGCGGCCGATTCCAAACCCGCCAGCCGCTCGCGCCAGCCCTTGAGCTGCGCCCGCACATCACGCATCTGATTGATGGCCTTGTGCGTCGCCGAAACCTTGTCGCGAATCATCAGCAGCAGATCAAACTGCGCTTGCAGGTCGGCTTCGCTTGCTTCAATGCCGGCTTCCTTCACAATCTCGAAGGAATCGGTCAAGGACGCATCGCCAACCGTCAGCGTCACGCGGTAGTTGCCGGGCACGGCGTGGGGACCCTTGATGAAGCCTTGTTGATTATCGTCGTGCGGGGCGACCTTGTGCGCATCGGGATAGCGCAAATCCCAGATGAAGCGATTCCAGCCGGCGTTTGCTGGGATGCGCAATTCCTTGGGTGTATCGTCGTCTCTCTTGCCGGCGGCTTTCTCTTCTTCATCGGCATGGATGCTCTTGAAGATCTTGACTTCGCTGCCGTCGGCGGCGTCGATGCGTAGCGTGATGGTCGATTCCGGCTTCGCGCGCAGGTAATAGGTGATGACGGCGCCCTTCGCCGGATTGGTTCCACTATCAAGGTAGGTGTGCTTGACGCCGTGCTCGGGCGTCTCCTCCTTGACGTAGGCGGCGACCATACCCAGCGTGCTCATGTACTGCTTGCCATCGCCGCTCTCGAACAAGCCCTCGAAGACCTTGGGCAGGTGACGCTCGACTGTGCCCGGCTTGAGCAGATACGCGCTCTTCTCGCTGATATCGTCGCTGAACTGATGAATTGACGTTGAATCGTCCAGGATCCAGAAGGAGCGGCCGTGCGTCGCCAGCACCAGATCCCTGTCCTTGATTTTCAGGTCGTAGATCGGCGCGATCGGAAGGTTGAGCTGGAACCGCTGCCAGGCGTCGCCAGCGTCGAAAGAGATGTACAAGCCGAACTCAGTTCCCAAATAGAGCAGCCCTTCGCGCAGCGGATCTTCCCGCAGGACGCGGCAGAAATGATCGTCTTCAATGCCATCGACGATCAGCGTCCAGCTCGCGCCGTAATCGCTCGTCTTGTAGACGTAGGGCACGTAGTCATCGTTCTTGTAGCGCGTCGCGGTGACGTAGGCGGTCGCCGGCAGGTGTGGCGACGGCTCAATCATGGTGAACATAGCCCGCTCGCCCAGGCCGGGCGGGGTGATGTCCGTCCAGTTTTCGCCATGATTGCGCGTGATATGCAGCAAGCCGTCATCCGAGCCGGCCCAGATGACGCCGGGCTCGTGCGGGGACTCGGCGAGCGTATAGACAGTGGCGTAATGCTCAGCGCCGACCGCATCTCGGTTGATCGGTCCGCCGGAGGGACCTAAGGTCTCCGGATCGGCTTTGGTCAAGTCGGGGCTGATCTCTTGCCAGCTCTGTCCCTCGTCAGTCGTCTTCAGAATCTGATTGCCGCCGATGTAGATCGTGCCGCTGCCGTGCGGCGAGAAGACGATGGGGTAGGTCCAGGCGAAGCGGTATTTGTCCGCCCCCGCGCCCAGGCCGGTGGAGCTGCGCGGCCAGGTCGAAATAAGGCGGATCTGCTGACTGCGATGGTCGTAACGCTGCAAGCAGTTGCCACCGCCCGGCGAGCTGCCGATCGCGCCGACGTAGACAATGTTCGGGTCAGCGGGATCCACGGCGATATAGCCGCTCTCGCCCGAGCCGATGATGTCGCAGTCTTCCCAGGTGATCGACGAATAACGGCTGCGGCTGGGCACGCGCAAGCTCGAATTGTCCTGCTGCGTGCCATAGACGTAGTAGGGTTCGTTGCTATCGAAATCGAGGTGGTAGAACTGCGCCGTCGGCTGATTGTAAATGCTCGACCAAGAGAGCCCGCCATTCAGCGAGACGCAGGCGCCGCCATCGTTGCCGTGGATCATGACCTTGTTGTTGCTCGGGTGAATCCAGAGATCGTGGTCATCGCCGTGCGGGGTTGTGATCTCGCTGAAGTTATGACCACCATCGGTCGACTTCCAGAAGTTGAGGTTGTTGATGTAAATCGTATTGGCGTCCTGAGGATCGGCGGTCAGGTGCATGTAATACCAGGCGCGCGAGATGAAGCGATTGTCCTTGCTACCGACCACCCAGGTTTCGCCGTAGTCATCGCTGCGGTAGATGCCGCCATCGGGCTGGTTCTCGATGATCGCCCAGAGGCGCCCCGGCTGAACCGGCGATGCCGCCAGGCCGATCTTGCCCATTAATCCCTTTGGCAAGCCCTTGTTCGCGCTGATTTCCTCCCAAGTGTCGCCGCCATCCAGCGAGCGCCAGATGCCGCTGTCTTCGCCGCCGGAGGAAATCTGCCAGAAGTTGCGATAGGCTTCCCAGAACGCGGCGTAGATGATGCGCGGGTTGTTCTTGTCGATGCTCAGGTCGATGGCGCCCGCCTTCTCGCTGACGTGCAGGACGTTCTCCCAGCTCGCGCCGCCATCCTTCGAGCGATAAACGCCGCGCTCCGGATTGGGTCCAAAGGCGTGACCAAAAACGGCCGCGTAGACCAGATCAGCGTTTTCCGGGTGACTGCGAATCTTGGCGATCTGACGCGTCTCTTTCAGGCCCAGGTGCTTCCAGCTGCGCCCGGCATCGGTCGATTTGTATACCCCATCGCCGATGGAGACATCAATGCGGATGGTGGTTTCGCCGCTGCCGGCATAGATGACGTTGGGGTCGGCCGGCGCCACTTCCAGCGCGCCAACGGATGCTGACGTGAAATAGCCATCGCTGATGTTCTCCCAGTATTGGCCCGCGTCAGTCGTCTTCCAGACGCCGCCGCAGACGCCGCCGAAGTAAAAGGTGTTTTGGTCGCGCGGGTCGCCGGCGACAGCGACGACGCGTCCGCCGCGGAAGGGTCCGATGCAGCGGAATTCGGCTAGCCCGGCGAATTTGGAATCGGTCATGGGATATCCTTTTGTGTGGGTGGTCAAAGTGGTGGGCTATTGTAGCGCGGCGAGTTTTTCTTTACCACCGAGGTCACAGAGGGAAGTGAGCTCACAGAGAGGTATTCGTAGTGGCGACTCTGTGAGTCGCCCGTTTTAGAACAGGGTTTCTACCACATTGAGGTATCTTGATTGAAGTCTTGCGTAAAGTATCTCCACAGCCTCTCAGCTGCTTTATCCACGGTGCAGATTTTACAGTCTTCCTCTTGGGCGAACATCATTAGACTGAGTGTAAATTCCAATGCTGGATTTCCATCTGACACAGTGACTTGTGCAAGCTCGTTTATTCCGCCCATATCGAGAGCCATATGTCCTCTTGCTTCCGAATAGGCTAAACCATTCAAACCGATATTCGTACTTACCCAAATTCTGCAAGCCTTCTTCAGTTCTCCGTCTAGATAAATTTGGCAAGTAAGATCTGAGACTGAGGCTTTACGAATTCTGTACATAATCCGCGATTCTGATTCTTTGAATGCGGCAAGCGCTCTTTCGAAGTAGACGTGAATTTCCTGTATAGCGTCGAAGAGAAAGTCTTCTTTCTCCAGGTCGGTAAGTTCGCGCTTAGGAAGTGGTATTGGGATGTCTCGAAAACCACTTTGCCTATGAGCCATCACGTTAAGGGGACCGCTGCCAAGCCTTTCCCAATGTGACGGTATTTTGTCGCAGCTAATCGGATGCGGATCTTGCAGCGCGCGAGTTAGCTTCGCGCCTGATTCCGGGCTTTCGTCATAAAGTACATACTGGATAGAGTTCAACGGATGTGGAATTTCAATGTCTGACGTGAGAACCACAGGCACGATAGGCTTCTGGATAAGTGCCGCGTGCTGAAGCTCTTTCCGGCACCATTCGGACTGTAACGAGTTTTCTGTCATGACGAAGAGAAACACCTCACACCGATCTATCTCGTATTGAATTTCAGTTGCCCAGTCTCTTGCGCCCTTTAGATCGTAAACGAACTGCCAGCCCCTTCCCCCGCCATGTCTGACTATTTCTTCCAGTCTGCTAACTATGCTCTTGTCTTCTTTTGCATAACTGATAAAGACATTCAAGGTTAGCCCTCACTTCACCACGAAAACTGGTTAATCTTAATGTCTGCTTTTCACGAAGTCAATTGCTGCGAAGGTGGGGGCTTCATTCTATCTTCACACTAAAACATCCCACTCCGCCCGGCAATCAATGCCTGACACTCCTCATTATCAAAATTGTCCCGCACCCAGTCGGCTCGTTCGCGCGCATGTTCCCGCGCCAACTGCGCCAAGCCTTCGTCTTTCATCCAATTTGCTTTCTTGTTTTCCCGCAGCAAGCCGCGCAGCGTCAGGTATTGCCCTTTGCGGCCGTTGCAGGGGCGGCAAAGCAAGATGCGGTTGCGGATGTGATTTTCGCCACCGTCCGCCCGCGGCGTGATATGATCTAATTCCATAAACTCGCGTTCCAGCTCGCGCCCGCAGCCGGCGCAGATGACATTGCCGTTGCTGCGCTGGGCATGCTCTAATATTTGCACCATCTGGCGGTGCGTCAGCTTCTCCCATGGCGCCATCGCTCGCGGCGTCTTCAGCTTGA
Organism: Anaerolineae bacterium; assembly: GCA_012270545.1. GTDB lineage: Bacteria > Chloroflexota > Anaerolineae > Aggregatilineales > Phototrophicaceae > UBA6055. The sequence goes on from JAAXID010000088.1 coordinate 35,550, forward strand.
GGCTAGGCGCCGCCAATTCGTTGTCGTCAGTGCGCCGTGGTGGCTCCGTCTCGTAATGGACGCGCTTCGTCCAAAACTGCAGCGGCTTTTCGTCTTCTGTTTGCATGCCCTCTTCCGCCAAGCGGTTCAGGACGGTCTCATGCGCTTTGTCCCAGATGTCTATGCCGACCCATTGCCGCCCTAGCTGCTCGGCAGCGACCGGCGTGGTGGCGCAACCGCAGAAGGGGTCGAGCACGATATCGCCGGGGTTGCTGCTGGCTTCGATGATGCGGCGGTAGAGCGCGAGCGGTTTCTGAGTGGGGTAGCCGGTAATCTCCTGTCTGGTGTTGGGGAACCACCCCGACGATCCATAGAGCGACTTGATGTCCGTCCAGGTATCCGATAAGGGAACGCCCGGACTTTCGTCAAGATACTGTCTGATGATTTCCCCATTGCGCGTTCGAGTGCGATATTTTCGACCGTCCGCGTCTACGTGCCTAAACCATTTCGTCCTGTAGTTTTCCGAGTATGGCGTATACTGTTTATTGTAGGTGTGCTGGCTATACTTCTTCGCGTAGACGAGTAAGGTTTCGTGTGCCTTGATCGGCTTTTTCCCGCCTGCCCTGCCACCAGACGGCGTGCCATAATTCCAGATTATTTCGGTGATGAAATTCTTCTGTCCAAATATACCGTCCAATAAGCATTTGACATAAGCGACAGCGGTACGATCAAGATGCAGATAGAGCGTTCCATCCAGCCGAAGTATGCGATTCATCTCCATCAAGCGCACGCCTAGCCAGCATAAAAACGCGCCCATATCATCGCCGTAGGCAAGTCGCGCTCCCACAATCACGCTCTCAACCGCAGGCCAGTCATCTTTGATACTATCGGTCCATTCTTCATGCACATCCTCGTCCCAGCGCCAGCGGTCTTTGAAGCGTGCGCCTGCTGCCAGGCTCTCCGGCGTGGCGTGAAAGTCGCGGTTTTTGTTGAAAGGCGGGTCGGTGGCGATGAGATGAACCGTCTCGCTGTTCATGCCACGCAGGAAGTCGAGATTGTCACCGTGATAGAGGCTGCGATTGTTGAAGTTGAGTTGCGCCAAGGCTTGTATTCTCCGGGATTCCCTAGCTAAATGTAGCTACTGTTTCTTATAATGGCAACTGACGACTTTGTGCCTCAGTGGCAAATACCCCAAACCTTGACAACCTACCCCCACACCCGTTCTAATCTAAGCTCGCACACAAACCGCGGAGCAGCACCATGGCGCAGGTCAAATTCACGCCCAACCTGAAACGCTTCTTCCCCGATCTCTGCGAATGCACGATTGACGCCGCCACCGTCGCCGAGATCGTCGCCGCCGTCGACCAACGCTGGCGCGGGCTGGGCGATTACATCATTGATGAGCAGGGCGCCCTGCGCAAACACGTTAATATCTTCGTCGGCGATGAACTGCTGCGCGACAAGCGGACGCTCTCCGACCGCGTCTCCGTTGACAGCAAAATCTTCATCGTCCAAGCGCTCTCCGGAGGATAAAACAGTGCAGAACAAACTCCTCGTCGGCACGCGCAAGGGCTTGCTGATCATGAGCCGGGATGGCGCGGCCAATTCTGAATGGAAAGTCGAGTCGGCGCATTTTGAAGCGATCCCAGTCGTCTATGCCTTTTGCGATCCGCGCACGGATGCTATCTGGGTCAGCCTCGACCACGGGCATTGGGGCGGCAAGCTGCACCGCTCGCGCGATCTGGGCGCCAGCTGGGAAGAGGTCGAAGCGCCCAAGTACCCCGAAGGCGATGCTGTCCCGCCCGATTTTACTGTGCCTGCTAAAACCAATTATATCTGGCTGATTGAGCCAGGCGGCGCCGATGAACCAAAGCGGCTCTATGTCGGCACCGACCCCGGCGGCCTCTTCGTCAGCGATGATGGCGGCGATTCCTTCCACCTGGTCGAGACGCTCTGGAAGCATTCAAGCAATACGCACTGGTTCGGCGCCGGGCGCGACCACCCCGGAACGGTCGCCATTCAAGTCGACCCGCGCGACAGCCGCCACTTGACCATCGGCATCAGCGTCGGCGGCGTCTATGTGAGCCGGGATGGCGGCGAAAGCTGGGAAGCGCGCAATCGCGGTCTCTTCGCCGATTACTTGCCCGACCCGCTGCACGAGCATGGACACGACCCGCATATCATCCTCGCCAGCCCCTCGAACCCCGATGTGCTCTGGCAGCAGAACCATTGCGGCATCTTCCGCAGCGAAAATGGCGGCCTGCAGTGGCTGGATATCTCGGACAAAAACGGCGGACCGGCCGGCTTCGGCTTTGCCTTGGCGATCGATGACGAAGACGAACGCGTCGCCTGGGTGGCGCCGGCGGTCAGCGCTGAATATCGCGTGCCGGTCGACCGCAAGCTGGTCATCTGCCGCACGGAAGACGGCGGCGAAACCTGGCAGGATCTGCGCAGCGGCTTGCCACAAGAAAACTGCTACGACCTCGTCTTCCGCCACGCGCTAGATAAGACCGGCGACACCCTGGCTTTCGGTACGACCGCGGGCAACTTCTACGTCTCCGATGACCGCGGCGACAACTGGCGCTGCCTGACGCACAACCTCGCGGTGGTCTACTCGGTGCGCTTCATTTAATTGACTATTGTTCAATCGTAATTGATTGATTTGGTTGAGAATCTTATAGGAGCATGACTGGTGGCTGATCTTTTGTTGCAGAAAATACAGGGCTGTTTGTACGGCGGCGCGATAGGCGATGCCATGGGCGGCGTCGCCGAGTGGCGCATGCCCGCTGAGATTCGCGCGCGCTACGGTTACATCACCGACTTGGTTGAAGCCTGGGAGGGACCGGGCGACACGAGCGGCCGGGGCGATGGCCGCTACACTGATGACAGCCACATGGTGCAGCTGTTGAGCCGCTGCTACATCGAGCACGGCGATCACCTCGACGCCCACGAATACTTTCGCCGCATCGGTCCGATGATCGGTTATGAGAGCCGCTGGATCCCTGACCGTGGACGCGAGATGCCCCTGGCCGAGCGCCTCTTCTACCCGGAGAAATGGCTCTTCATCCGCTGGCTGGCGAATGCCGATCCGCGCTACGCCGGCGTCGGCAATATGGTCAATTGCGGCGCCGCCATGTACGCCGCACCCATCGGCATCGTAAACGCCTGCGATCCGCTGCGCGCCTATCAGGAAGCCGTCGATGTGCTCAGCCCGCATCAGGTCAGTTTCGGGCTGGAAGCAGCTGCTGTCCAGGCGGCTTGTGTGGCCGAAGCCTTCAAGCCGGAGGCCTCCGTCAGTTCTATTATCGACGCCGCGCTCAGTGTGGCCAAAGACGGCACCGCCGATTGCATCGCCGCCATCGCGGAGAAAGCCAGCACCCTGACTGACTGGCGCGAAGCCATCGGACCTCTGCGCGATGTCATGCGCGAATACGACACCTCGCCCGATGACGCCAAAAGAGAGCGCGGCAACGGCAGCGATGACTGGACGCCGAGCCGCTCGCACAGCATCGAAGAAGTCCCCATCGCGCTCGGCTTCCTGGTGGTCACCGGCGGCGGCTACGAAGAGACCATTTTCGGCGCCACCAATTACGGCCGCGACAACGACTCCATCGCCGGCATGGGCGGGGCAATCGCCGGCGCCCTGCACGGCATCGATGCCTTGCGTCCCGAATGGGTGGAGCAGATCAACAGCGCCAATCGCATCGACTTGATGCCGATAGCCAGCGACCTAGCCGATCTGACGCGGAAGCTGCAAGCTGAGCAGCTCGCCGCGGCGCAGAGCCGGCAAGCGGACTTTGAGAAGTTGAGGGGCTAGAACTGTCGCTCACCTGTTTCCTGCAATCGAATAGCTTTAGAACGGACGACCGCGCCTGAGCCTGTCTATCCATTGTTTTTGAGTTGCCAGAGACTCACGAGCGGCGGATTGAGGCGACGGATCGGGAGACTAAACTGTTGTGGATTCCAGCAGGGGGAATTGCCCGGCGCTCACTCCTTGACGAAGCCCGCGGGCGGCTTGTAGGGCACTTCCAGGTGCTTGATGATGGCGTCCAGCTTCCGCGAGTTTTCAAGGATCATCTCCCGGTTGTCCGCTACCATCTCCGTCAACCCTAAGAGCGCCGCTTCGAAACTGTCCACCTTGTCAAACAACTCATCCTGCGCATCTTGCAAGGTCCGATATTCTCCCTGCATGCGCTTGAAACGAATGTCAGTTGTCGCTGCCATGCTGCCTCCTCGCGTCCGATTACAGTATAATCCCGCTGTGTCAGGCTGTCAAAATGCCTCTCTGTACTCTGTGTTCAAAACAAAAAAGGCGAATCCCCCATGTCCCAAACCGCCAAACGCAGCCAAGACTTCTTCAACGCCGAGGGCGTCAGCGGGCTCATCCGCCGCGCCTTCACCGCTTCGATGGGCTTCGAGAGCGCCGATATGTCCCGCCCGCTCATCGGCATCTGCAACACCTACAGCGAGCTCAACCACTGCAACAGCCACCTACGCGCGGTCAGCGAGGCGGTCAAACGCGGCGTGCTGGGAGCGGGCGGCTTCCCGCTGGAATTCCCCACCATCTCGCTCGGCGAGGTCTACCTCAGCCCGACTTCCATGCTCTGCCGCAACCTGGCGGCGATGGACACCGAGGAGATGATCCGCGGCAATCCGCTGGCGGGCGTGGTGCTGCTCACCAATTGCGATAAGACGACCCCGGCCGCGCTGATGGGCGCCGCCAGCGCTGACCTGCCGACCATCATGGTCAGCGGCGGTCCTATGCTCAACGGGCATTACCGCGGCGAGATCCTCGGCGCCTGCACCGATTGCCGCCGCTACTCCGCCGAATACGAAGCCGGCACGATCAGCGCCGAGACTTACAAAGGCGTCGAGCTGAATCTGGTGCGCAGCGCCGGCCATTGCATGGTCATGGGCACCGCCTCGACCATGAACTCGCTGATGGAAGCGCTGGGCATGGCGCTGCCGGGCAATGGCGCAGTGCCCGCGTCCGACTCGCGCCGCCTGCAACTGGCGCAAGCGGCCGGCCGGCAGATCGTGCAGCTCGTCGAGCGGGACATCCGCCCATCGCAGATTCTGACCGCCGCCGCCTTCGACAACGCCATCACCTTGCTGAACGCCGTCGGGGGCAGCACCAACGCCATCGTTCACCTGCCCGCCATCGCCGGGCGCGTCGGCGTCGACCTGCCGCTCTCGCGCTTCGATGAGATCAGCCGCCGTAGTCCCTTGATCGCCAATATGCGCCCCACAGGCGACTATCAGATGGAAGACCTCTTCTACGCCGGTGGCATTCCCGCTGTGTTGAAACAGCTGCTGCCGCTGCTGCATGGTGCTGCGCTGACCGTGACCGGGCGCACGCTGGCGGAAAATGTCGCCGATGCCGAGGTCAGCAATCCCGCTGTCATTCGTTCGCTGGACGATCCGCTGGCGCCGGAGGGCGGCTTGAGCATCCTGCGCGGCAACCTGGCGCCCGATGGCGCGGTCATCAAACACGCCGCCGCCACACCTGCGCTTTGCAAGCACCGTGGACCGGCGCTCGTCTTCAAAGACGCTGACGATGTCAAGACGCGCCTGAACGATCCCGCGCTGGATGTGACAGCCGATCACGTGCTCGTATTGCAAAATGCGGGACCAATCGGTGGACCGGGCATGCCCGAGATCGGCAACCTGCCCATCCCGCAGAAGCTGCTCAAGCAGGGAATACGCGATATGGTGCGCATCTCGGACGCGCGCATGAGCGGCACATCCTACGGCACGATCGTCTTGCACATCGCGCCGGAAGCGGCAATCGGTGGACCGCTGGCTCTCGTGCGCGATGGCGATGAAATTGAGTTAAACGTCGCCGAGCGTCGCTTGCAGCTGCATGTCTCCGACGCGGAGCTGGCGGAGAGACGAGCGGCCTGGTCCGCGCCGCCGCCGGCTTATGAACGCGGCTACGGTCAACTCTACCTGCGCAGCGTCAACCAAGCGCCCCAGGGTTGCGATTTTGATTTCCTGCGTGGGAAGGATCCAGCTGGTCCGGTCTGGCAGCCGAAGTTTTAACGCGGGAAAAGTCGCTGCAAACTTAGCGAGAAGCCTGGCAAGACTTCTACACGTCCAACTCCCCATCGGCCAAACCGGCCGGCAGCGCCAGCGGCTGCTCCACCGTGCTTTGCAGCGCGATCTGCCGCCCTTGCGCCGATGATTCTTCCAGCGCGCACATGACATCGAGGACGTGGAAAGCCAGGTCGCCACTGACGCGGTGAGAGCGCCCGGAGTGAATAGCGTAAGCCATATCAGCGACACCGGCGCCGCGCCCGATGTTAATGCTATGGCTGTGCGGGATTTCGACCCATTTGCGCGTCCCGCCTTTGACGATGTGTATCGCCCCGTGAAAATGATTGGGATCGCCCACGCTCATCGAGCCCGCTTCGCCGTGAATCTCCATGTTTGGCAGATGATGCCCCCAAATATCAAAGCTGGTGATGACGCTGGCGATCGCACCACTCTCAAATTCCAGCGTGCCGGCGATATGCGTGTTGACCTCGACCGGCAGTCTCGTGCCCATCAGCGCTTCGCTGGTGGCGATCCGTTCGGGGAAGGTCATGCGCGCCGAAGCCGAGACACGCGCCACCGGCCCCATCAAATGGATCAGCGCCGTCAGATAATAGGGACCCATGTCGAATAGCGGACCGGCGCCCTTTTGGAAGAAGATGCCGGGGTTGGGATGCCAGCTCTCCGGTCCGTGGCTCATAAAGACGGCGGTTGCCGCGATTGGCGCGCCGATCAGGCCCTCATCAATCGCTTTGCGCGCGGTTTGCAAGCCGCCGCCGAGGAAGGTATCCGGCGCGCAGCCCATGCGGAGGCCGGCTGCTTCCGCTGCCTTGATGATCTTCTTGCCATCCTCGCGGGTGACGGCCAGCGCCTTTTCGCTATAAGCGTGCTTGCCCGCTTCGATGATCTGCAGCGAGACCTCAGCGTGCGCCTTCGGGATGGTCAAGTTGACGACGATATCGATGTCTTCGCGCGCCAGCAGATCGGCGACGCTGTAGGCGGTCAGTCCGTGTTCGGCAGCGAAAGTTTCCGCCCGATCGGCGAGTATATCGGCGCAGGCGGTGATCTTGATGACGTCAAATGGCGCGCAGCCTTCGATATAAGCCGGCGCGATATTGCCGGTGCCGATGAGGCCAACGTTTAATGTTTGCACGACGACTCCTTCTTCGGGCGACCCTGGCTCGCCCCTACATCGGCACACTATTTCTGTGGACGATTCACAGAAGCGCCCCTACAAGGCTTGTCCGTTACTGCGAATATTACACGGAGATAGCTGGGACAATGCCGAAACAATACGCAAACGGTGAGCATTCCGTTCAGAAGGCAACACATAACTACAGAAACAATCAAGTTTAGCTCCGCTTCCCTAGCTCGCTTGGGAAGGGGCCGCACCGCGTAGACACTGGCGGTCGGGGATGGGGTAGAAAAAGCGCGATAGCATGACCCAGTAGCGGACAAGCCCTACAACAACACCGGGGCTACATATCCAGCACGCCGTCAGCCAAACCGGCCGGCAGCGCGGCCGGTTGCTCCAGCGTGCTCTTGATTTCGATATGGCGTCCCTGCTCCGACGATTCTTCCAGCGCCAGCATAACCTCCAGAACGTGAAGAGCGAGAGCGCCGCTGGCGCGATGCGGGCGCCCCGACTGGATGGCGTAAGCCATATCAGCGACGCCAGCGCCACGCCCGATATTGGTGCTATGCGTCAGCGGGATATCGACCCACTCGCGCGTCCCGCCTTTGACCACGGATACTTCGCCATCAAAGCGATTCGGGTCAGGTACGCTGAGCGAACCCTCGCTGCCGTGAATCTCGATCAAGGGCAGGTTGTGTCCCCAGACGTCAAAGCTCATGATAATCGTAGCGATGGCGCCACTTTCAAATTCGAGTGTGCCGGCGACATGCGTATTGACCTCGACCGGCAGTCGCTGACCCATAAGCGCTTTGCTGGTGGCGACGCGCTCGGTGAAGGTCATCCGCGCGGAACCGGCGGCGCGCGCGACCGGCCCCATTAGATTGACCAGCGCCGTTACATAATAGGGACCTATATCGAGCATTGGTCCGCCGCCCTTGAGATAGTAAAAGCCGGCGTTGGGATGCCAGCTTTCGTGGCCATGCGAGAGCCAGGTCGCGGTGGCGGCAATGGGCGTGCCGATAACGCCGTCATCGATCGCCTTGCGCGCAGTTTGCCCGCCGCCACCGAGGAAGGTATCGGGCGCGCAACCCATGCGTACCCCGGCCGCCACCGCCGCCTTGATGACCGCCTCACCATCAGCGAGATTCACCGCCAACGGTTTTTCGACATAAGCGTGCTTGCCCGCTTCGATGATCTGTAGCGAGACCTCAGCATGGGCGGCCGGGAGGGTCAAGTTGACGACGATATCGATGTCATCGCGCGCCAACAGGTCATCCACGCTGTAGGCGGTCAGCCCGTGTTCGGCGGCGAAAGCCTGTGCCCGGTCCTCCAGAATATCCGCGCAAGCGGTCAACTTGATCATCTCAAATGGCGCGCAACCCTGGATATAAGCCGGCGCGATATTGCCCGTGCCGATGATGCCAACGTTTAGTGATTGCATAGGAACTCCTTGGCAAGCAATGTTTGCGCAAGTGAGCGAATCACAGTGTCGCCCCTACCGCTGGTTCTACGATTACGGGCAACCTGATAGCTCACCCCTACAAACCTTTGTCCTTAGTTGGCGTCTCGCATAGTAGCGTCTATGACATGAATTCCGGAATGTTGCCCCGCACGGGCGCCTTGTTGGAGACCGGCTTTGCCCACTTGATTGCGTTGGCGATTACCTTGTGGATGATGGGCAGGTGATACATGGGATAGGTCTCGTGCCCAGGGCGGAAGTAGAATATCTTGCCCTGACCGCGCTGATAGCAGCAGCCGCTGCGGAAGACCTCGCCGCCCTGGAACCAGCTGATGAAGACTAGCGTATCAGGTGGCGGTATGTCAAAATGCTCGCCATACATCTCGGCTTCGTCGAGTTCGATGTATTCGGGCAAGCCATCGCAGATCGGATGCGAGGGATCGACCACCCAAATCCGCTCCTTCTCGTCAGCTTCGCGCCAGCGCAGCATGCAGCCCGTGCCCATCAAGCGGCGGAAGATCTTTGAGAGATGCCCCGAGTGCAATACGATCAAGCCCATGCCGTTCAACACGCGCTCTTGCACGCGGTCGACGATCTCATCACTGACTTCGCCGTGCGCCATGTGCCCCCACCAGGTCAGCACATCGGTGTTATCAAGCACCTCTTGCGTCAGCCCATGCTCCGGCTCATCGAGCGTGGCGGTGTGTATGTCAAATCCGTAGGGCGCGAGCCCCTTCGCCAGCGCCCCGTGGATGCCCTCGGGATAGACGTCGGCGACGCGCTGCTCGAGCTTCTCATGCCGGTATTCATGCCAGATGGTTACGCGTAGTGGATTCATCAGCTTCCTCTCGCCACAGAATGTTCCGAACGCAGGAGATTATGCCCGCTTCAGGCACGATTTACAATTGATTTCTTGCAGTGTGCGGCGGGTGAAACCAGATCGGATTAAGCCTCCACGAAGCGCACCCGCTGGTAGACTTCGCTCAGTGGTATCTCGCAGTCAAGCGCCGGAACAAGCAGGTTGGCGTCCATCCCGGAATATTCGCGATACTGCCAGTCGTCGCCGGAGCGCGTGTGCGCTTCAATCAGCGGTTTGTCCTGCGCAACGAGGAAGCATCCAACGAGAGACGAGATTTGCAGGTACTGCTCCAACTTCTGATTGCGATCCCGTGTTTCGGTCGAAGGCGATAGGATTTCAAAGAGTAGCGTGGGATTCTCCAGCGAAGCTTGTGGAGCGTCGGCGCGGACTCTCTGTTCGCCGCATACAACTATCACATCGGGGTAAGTGTATGTTCCATCCGGGTTGACCAGTACACCGATTTCAATGGCGTACACCTCGCATCCCTTGCTGTGCAGTTTATCCTCAAGTGCGAAGGCAAGGTTCAAGTTGATACGATTGTGCGATCTGCTGGCGCCTGTCATTTCAATGACCCTGTTGTTTATCAGTTCGTTTCTGAATGGCTGTTGGCTTTCCCATTCAAGGAATTCGTCTATGCTCAACAGGCGTTCCGCGATTTCAGTCGCCATCATCCGCTCCAACGGCATATGCTGTGTCCACAAGCATACCATATCTCCGCGAGTAAAGTCGGTTTCGCTTACAAGCGCGCCTCAATCCCCGCCATCGCTTCCAGCGCCTTGATGATGCTATGGTTGCCATCGCCACCCAGCCCCTGCGCCTGCAACGTCCGATACAGATTGAAGCAGAGCGCCGTCGCGATCACCGGTATGCCCATCTCATCGGCCGCGCCGAGCACCAGTCGCAGGTCTTTCTGCTGCAAATCAATCGAGAAGCCCGGCGCCCAATAATCATTGATAACTTGTGGACCGCGGTTCGCCAGCATCCAGCTGCCGGCCGCGCCACCGGTCACCGCCTGCAGCATCTTGTCCAGATCGACGCCGCCCGCCTGCGCGAATAGCAGCGCTTCGCTCGCCGCCAGCATATTGACGACGCAGAGGATCTGATTCGACAGCTTGACCGTCTGTCCCGCGCCCGCTTCGCCGACATGGGTGATGGTGCTGCCCATCGCCTCGAAACAGGGCATGGCGCGCGCGACGTCGGCTTCGCTGCCGCCGATCATGATGCTGAGCGTGCCGTTGGCCGCGCCCTCGCTGCCGCCGCTGATCGGCGCGTCAAGCATGGCGACGCCCTTCGCCTTGAGCTGCTCGCCGATTTTGACGGTGTTGACCGGATTGATCGTGCTCATATCGATCACCAGATCGCCAGCGGAGGCGCCATGAATCACGCCATCTTCGCCCAGGACAACCGCCTCGACATCGGGCGTATCGCTGACGCAGATGATGGTGATGTCGCTGGCTTCCGCCACCGCGCGGGGCGAATCAGCGCCCCCCGCTCCCCGCTCCACAAAGGGGGCCATGCGCCCCGCGGTGCGGTTCCAGACCGTGACCTCGAAGCCGGCTTTCATCAAGTTGTCGACCATGCCGCGTCCCATAATGCCCAGGCCGATGAATCCAATCTTTTCGCTCATGTTGGATAGTCCTTGTTTGTTTGTATTCGTCCGAGTGGATGCGGACAATGGTAGCGTGAAAGCGGGGCGGGGTACAGGTTGGGGAGGGTCTGGAGCAAATGTTCTATTGAGTTTTTTGGAGAAACTGATTACGCTGAGATTACAAGTATTGTTATCGTCCGCAAGCTAAAGTTAGTTTAGGTGGAGGTGAATCATGCCCGAATTAGGCGCGATTGAACTGATGATCATGGTGGTGTATCTGTTCGTCTTGCTGATCCCGCTGGCCGTGCTTTACTTCATCATCCGCCAGGCGGTGCTATCCGCCCTGCGCAAGTTTCATCGCGAGCTTGATGAGGCCGGCGGCAAGAAAAAGCTGAATGCCGTAATTTGATTGAAGCTGTCATCGTGTGATAATATGATTGTGGCAGCATTCACCAGAAAGCACATCCTATGCTCACTGATGACATCCGACTTGAGCGGATAGAAAAAGAATACCAAACCTTGCGTGGAACGCAGGATAAGTTGATGGACGGCATGAACGGGCTGGGCGAGGCTTTCCGCCGATTGTCCGAGGCCGTTTTGACGAACCGCGAGGCGATTGAAGCGAACCGCGAAGCCATTGAAGCGAACCGGGTTGCGATTGAGACGAATCGTCAGGCGATTGAAGCGAATCGTGAGGAGATATTAGCGAATCGCCGGGCAATCGCGGAAAACAGCCAGATGCTCGCCGATATTATGGAGCATCTGCAAGTGCCCAAGAAGCGGACGGGTTTCGTCGGGACTGACTAGAGTTCGTTCTACTCGCCCGGCGCGTCAAAACCCAACTCCCGCACCGCCTCCCAAAAGCGCTCCACGTTGCCCAGCTTGACTTCATCATAGCCGCGAATCATATCGGGCAGCGCCGCCAGCTTCGTTACTCGCGTATGGTTCTCGGCGTTCAAGTCTTCCAGCGCGGCAAATACCAGCCGCCGATATTGCCGGATCAGGTCGCGCTCAGTCCGCCGCACACGATCGTAGCCGAAGAGATCAAAGCCTGTCCCACGTAGGAAGCGCAGCTGACGCAGCCCGCGATAGACCAGATCAAACCAGCGCCCAACCTTGATCTTGCGCTTGAGTCCAAGCGCTTTCAGAATCGGCGGCTGCAAATGATAGCGCATCTTCGCGCGCGCGCCGAATTGCTCCGAAATCGCGGCTCTTACTTCGCGCTTCAGGCTCAAGCGCGCCACTTCGTACTCGTCCTTGTAAGCCATCAGCTTGAACAGATAACGCGCGAAGGCTTCGCTCAAATCCGTCGCCCCCGGGCAGACGGCTTGCTCCGCCGCCCAAATCCGCTTCACATCGGCGACGTAGCGCCGTGCGTAGGCTTCATTCTGGTACGCAATCAATTCCGGCACGCGAATCTCAAGAAGTCGTTTCAGTTCGCCGCTCGCCGCCACAGAATCGATGAGCCGTTGCGCGGCCGCTGAGGGCTCAGCCACCGTCGCGACAGCGCCCGCCCGCTCAATTTCAAGGCTCTCCACCCAGGTCGGCTCGGCGATGGCCAAGCGCCCGGCGCGGAAGGCCTGCTGATTGTCCTCGACTTTCACGCCATTCAGTTCGATTGCGCGTTCGATGGCGGCCGCCGACATTGGCAGCGTACCGGCTTGGTAGGCGGCGCCGATGACGATCATATTCGCCATCATGTGATCGTGAAACAGCGCCTCCGCCAAACCGATGGCGTCGAAGAAAACATTATCACCTGCCAGCGTTTGGCGATTGATTAGCTCCAGCAAATGATCGGCCTCGGGGTATTCGACCGTTGTATCGCGTACCATGGCGCCGGTCGGCACTTTGCTGGTGCTGACGATGGCGACGCTGCGCTGCGGATGGGCGCGGATGAGATTCTTACTCTCCGTCGCCGTCAGCACATCAAAGACGAGAAAGGCGTCGGCCGCGCTCGCCCCGATCTTGGGCGCGATGTCGATCGGCTCTGCGGTGATCTTCAAGTTGGAGACCACCGGTCCGCCTTTTTGGCTCAGTCCGGTTTGGTCCAGCGAGCGCACGTGAAAGCCATCCAGGGCCGCCGCCGTGCCCAGCACCTGATTCGAGGTGACCACGCCGGTGCCGCCAATGCCCATGAACAAGATATTGGCATTCCCGCTGCCGCGGCGCCGCGGCTCGACGATTTCGCGCTCCACTCGAAAGCTCTGCTTTGTTTCAGTGGCGGGCAATTCTGCTGGAATCACACTCATGAAGGCCGGACAATTGCCTTCGAGGCAGGTGTAATCCTTGTTGCAGGACGACTGATGGATCTGCGTCTTGCGGCCGAACTCGGTCTCGACTGGCTGCACACTCAGGCAATTCGACACTGAGCCACAATCGCCGCAGCCTTCGCAGACCGCCTCGTTGATGACGATGCGAAGCGCAGGGTCGGGGTCGTAGCCCCGCCGGCGTTTGCGCCGCAAGTTGGCCGCGCATTCCTGGTCATAAACCAGCGCGGTGACGCCGGGACTATCGCGAAGGAGCAGCTGCGCTTCGTCAAGGCGGTCGCGCTCCCAGACTTCCGCCCCCGGCGCCCAAGACGCGTCGGGCGGAAACTTCTCCGGATCAGCTGAGACGACAATCGTCTTCTTGACCCCTTCGGCGTAGAGCAGGTGGGTCAGTTCAGGCACGGGCATCAAGCCGTCAGCCGCTTGCCCGCCGGTCATCGCCACCGCTGAATTGTAGAGGATCTTGAACGTCATGTTGGCGCCGGCGGCGGTCGCTTGCCTTATCGATAGCGAGCCGCTATGGGCGAAGGTGCCATCGCCGATATTCTGGAATATGTGGTCGATATCGGTGAAGGTCTCGGCGCCGACCCAATTGGCGCCTTCGCCACCCATTTGCGTGACGCCGCCCGTATTGCGGTCCATTAAAATCGCCAGCGTGTGGCAGCCGATGCCGGCGGCCGCCATCGAGCCTTCCGGCACCTTGGTCGAGCGATTATGCGGGCAGCCCGAGCAGAAGTAAGGCGAGCGCGCCACGATGGGAATCGTGCCCAAGTCGGGCGCTCTATTGATCTCGCGCAGTCTGCGCTCCAGAAGTGGCGCATCGACGCGCCCCTTCAGGCGGTGCGCGAGAATCCGCACGATTTCGTCGGCGTCCAATTCATTATCGGCTTTGACCAGTTTGTCGCCCGCCTCATCCTTCTTGCCGATGATAAGTGGCCTGTGCCCGCTCCCGTAGAGCGCTTCCTTGCAAAACATTTCTATGAAGGCGCGTTTTTCTTCGATAATCAGGATCTCATCAAGGCCGGCGGCGAATTCGCGCAGGATATCCGGCTCTAGCGGGAAGATCATACCGAGCTTGAGCAGGCGAATGCCCGCCCGTTCCAGCGCGGCGTCATCCAGTCCGATCTCCAGCAGCGCCCCGCGCAGGTCGTACCAGGTTTTGCCCGCCGCGATGATGCCGAGCCAGGCGTCGGCGGTTGGGATGGCGATCTCGTTGATGCGATTCGCCCGCGCGAATGCGATAGCGGCATCCAAGCGCGCGTCGTGGATCTCTTGCTCCTGCTGCAGGCTGTAGGGCGCCAGCAGATCAGGATTCTGCCGCGGGCGCCAGAGGCTCCCGTTCAGCCTGAATTCGGGTTGGATGATTTCGCTGCGGTCGAGGCCAACTTCAACGCTGCTGTACTCATCGGCCACATCGGTGACGATCTTGAAACCCACCCACAGGCCGCTGAAGCGCGACAAGGCGAAACCCAGCAAGCCGAGATCAAGAATCTCCTGCGCGCTGCCTGGGTAAAGGATCGGCATCAGCGCATCGTATAAGGCGACTTCCGAGTGCGAGGGGATGGTTGAGGATTTGCAAGAGGGGTCGTCGCCCGCCAGCGCCAACACGCCGCCGTACTCACCGACGCCGGCCAGGTTGGCATGCTTGAAAGCATCGCCGCTGCGGTCGACGCCGGGTCCTTTGCCGTACCAAATGCCGCAAACACCGTCGTACTTGGGACCAGGCAGCAGGTTGACCGTTTGGCTGCCCATGATGGCGGTGGCGGCCAACTCTTCGTTCACGGCCGGGACGAAGCGGATGTGATGCTCATCCAACAATCCTGGTATCCGCTCCAGCGCAAAATCGAGCGCGCCCAGGGGCGAGCCGCGATAACCGGTGATCAGGCTCGCCGTGTGCAATCCGCGCAGCCGGTCCGCTCGATGCTGATCCATCGGTAGCCGCGCCAGCGCCTGAATCCCGCTCATGATCACGCGGCCGCCGGCCGCCGTGTAGCGGTCTTCAAGCGTGAAATCCACGAACTTGGGCGCTGAAGTCTGCGTTTCGGGCGGCGCCTGTTTTGCTAACATGGTTGTCCCAACTGCAGCGACATGTTCCTATGCCTTCACCTTCCTTTATAACAGATTACGCGGTGGATGGCATAGTTGTTCGCAGATTGTGACTTTCCTTTGAGAATGTTCAGGGGGACGACCGATCACGTCTCCCGACTTCGCAACCTAATAAATGCGAGCGACCTAATAGGCTGCCCCTGCATGATCACACTAGATTTGCTCTTAAATCGCAGTCAACCAGGCGCTCGCCGCCAGGATAGAGAGGGCGAGAATCGCGATGATGACTGTGAGTCGTCGTTCGCGCCCCCCCAAGCGCCGCCATTCATCCGCATCATCTCCGCCCCGTTCCCGCAGCAGGCTGGCTCGTTCCAGCGCCGGCGCCACGGTGAATTGCAAGAGCAATCCGCAAAGAGCCATGGCGATAATCAGAATATGCTTGAGCAGCAGCGCCTGGCTCCAGCGATTGCTGAAGCGCAGCAGCCCCTCATAATTGGCGTCGGTCGACATCTGCAACAGACCGGTGACGATCAGCGTTGCCAGCGCCAGATTGCCCACTATCGTGAATCGCTTGCGCAGGCGCCTCAGTATCTGATTAAGGGCTGGCTGCTCAGCGAGGACCTGATTCAACTCGGGCACGACGAGGAAGGTTATCAACAGAATGCCGCCGATCCAGATTACCGTGGCGGCGATGTGGAAGAACAGACTCAGCGCCAGGGCCGCTTCCGACACAAAAGTCACCCCTCCCTGACGCTTTGGGGAGGGGCTGCGGGTGGGGTAGAGTCCTCGCGCAGCCAAGCCTTGTATTCCTCCCGCGCCTCGTCGCTCAGTGGATAGTACTTGTCGAGGCGTCCTCCTTCTTCCAGCTTCATGCGGGAGAAGACTTCCCATTCCGTTTTGGCGCTGGCGATTTCTGCGATCTGGTCCGCCAACGCGAAGGGCAGGACAACCGCGCCGTCGTCATCGGCCACGATGATATCACCGGGCACGATGAAGCAGCCGGCGCAAGCGATCGGGACATTCAGCGCATGGGGGAAGATATCGGTCTGCGTATGGAAATTCGGCGTCACGCCGCGCAGCCACAAGCCCAAATCGAGTTTTTTCACTTCGGGAAAATCACGGATGCAGCCGTCGATGACCACGCCTTCGCCGCCCTGGGCTTTGAATGAGGTCAGCATCATCTCGCCGAAGACGCCGCTGCTCATGCTGCCGCGGGCATCGACGACGATGATGTCGCCGGGCTGGCAAGCCATGATCGCGCGGCGATGCAATTCACGCTCGGGCGCGGCCGCGTATTCATCGCCCCAATGCACATCCTCCCGCTTGGGCATGAATTGCAGGGTCACGGCTTGTCCACAGACTGTCACGCCTGGGTTGAAGGGACTCAAGCCGACGAGATGCGGATTGCGAATGCCCGCTCCTTTCGATAGCGCGCCGGCGATGGTTGCGGTGCCGATCTCGCGCAGGGCGTCCAACGTCGCTTGCTCGATGCGTTCGAATTGCGCAACTTCTTCCATTGTTGATCCTGCCACTCTCGCGTATCCGGTAAGCCGCTCGCGAGTATACCATCTGCGGCTTGCCGATACGATAACGCTAGCGGCCATATCAGGGCAATCGCCTCAAATTATTTTTCATCACAAGGACACCAAGAGCACAAAGTTTAAGTTTGAAATGGCTCTTCATGTTCTCAAAGGGCAGGAAATTAGTCTTTAACCTGTCGCTGAACCTCGTGTTGAAGTAATAAATTGGCCGATACTTTTCAATAAAAAGACCTTTCCTCTGTGCTCTCCGTGTGTCCTCTGTGGTTAAATTTTTGTTTGTTATTCTCGTCGCTGTAGGTTTCAATTTTGAAGCGATTTCCTTGGCGGCCATGTCGCCGTCACAGTTTTCCCGATTCTGTCGTAACATATTGGATATCAGACGTTTGAGGTAAAGACATGAGCCTGAGCATCGGCATCATCGGCTTGCCCAATGTCGGCAAGAGCACGCTTTTCAACGCCTTGACCCGCGCCCAAAATGCCGTCGCCGCCAATTACCCCTTCAGCACCATCGAATCCAACCACGCCGTCGTGCCGCTGCCCGACGAGCGCCTGACCCGCTTGCAGGCTTGGGTCGGCGTCGAGCAGGCGGTTCCCGCGCGCGTCGATTTCGTCGATGTAGCGGGTCTGGTCAAAGGCGCGCACAAGGGCGAAGGCCTGGGCAATCGCTTCCTCGGGCATATC
>JAAXID010000145.1 GCA_012270545.1 Anaerolineae bacterium
ACATCGCGCAACCCGGCGCTGCCGAAGACGGCAATCAAGCGTTTGCCAGGATTCAACATGCTGCGACCAGCTTTCAGCGCCCATTTCAACGCATTGGGCGTATGCGCGAAATCGACCATGGCAATGAAATCTTGTCCTGCGTCAATTCGCTCCATGCGACCAGGGATGAGGTCGACCGCCGCGATGCCTTCTTTGATGGCGTCCCAGCCCAAGCCGAGCGAGCGCGCCGCGCTGATAGCCGCTAGCGCATTCGCGATGTTGAACCCGCCGAGCAGCTGCATTGTGAACGCTTGACCCGATGCAAGAAAGCGCGTACCAGAAGGCGCATATTCGATGTCGGAGGCGCGATAGACGGATTGTTTCTCGATGCTATAAGTCGCCGTCCGGTCGGCGGGAATCGCCGAAAAATAAGCGAGCGACGGGTCATCGGCGTTGATCACTGAGACCTTGTCCACCGCTGGTTTGCGCCAGGCAGTTTGGAGCATTCTGAACATAATGGCTTTTGCGTCGCGGTAGCCTTCCCAGCTGCCGTGATAATCGAGGTGTTCGTGCATCACATTTGTCAAAACGGCGATATCAATGTCGACGCCGCACAAGCGCCCCTGCGCCAGGCCGTGACTAGTCATTTCCAGAATGCAGTGCGTCAGGCCGGCTTCGACCATTTTTGCCAGGTAAGCCTGAATCTCGGGGGCGCTTGGCGTAGTGACATGCAAGCCGGTGGCCGCGGTCTCGTCGCCAAAGTCGGCTGAGATCGTGCTGATATAGCCGGCATTGACATCTGACACCAATTTGAAAATGCTATGAAGCAGGAGACATGTGGTCGTCTTGCCATCGGTGCCGGTGACGCCGATGATGACCAGCTTCCGCGAGGGGAAGTCATGATAGGCCGCAGCCAGCAAGCCCAGGACATGCTGCGCGCTTTTGACGCGAATGTAGGGAACTGGCAGGCTAGGCTGCTCGGTTTCACCGACGATAGCGGCGGCGCCAGCGGCGACCGCGTCCGGAATGTAACGATGTCCATCGGTCGACCGCCCTGCTCGCGCGACGAAGAGGCCACCCAGCTCAATATCGAGACTCGATTCGGCAACCGGCGCGATGATCGGCGTCGCAAGGTCGCCACTTGTTGAGCGGATCTGATCAGCCGGGATTGTGGCGAGCAGTTCCTGCAATGACTTCGACATATCCTTCGGCCTGTGACCACCGAATGTAATGCGCGACTCTCTTATTCAATCACGGTTGAAGAGTGCTGACAAACACAAACGCGCCGGGGGCGAGCCAGCGCGTCTGAAATGTCGATTGTGTGATGTGGCTAGTTCAAGCTGCGCGCCAGCTCATTGAGCTGTGAACGGACGCTGCCATCGACCATGCCGCCGGGCCAACGCACGATCAATCCGCCCAGAATCGAGGGATCGACGGTGTATTCCGCCTCGTCCGCGCCGACTTCCGATTTGATATTGCGCTGCTCGACCGCCGTCAAGGGCATGGCGCTGACGACTTCAACGCGGCCGCCTATGCCTTTGGCGCCTTCGGGCAGGTCGGTTATGAAGCTGTTGACCAAGGCTCTTTGCTTGGTCTTGCTGATGTTCTCGCCTAGAATGCGGCTGGCGACGGCGACCGAGATATTGAGCACCTGATCGCGCAAATTGCCGAGTTCGGCGTTGCGAATGGCGACCGCTTCGTTTTGGGCATCGTATTGGATTCTCGCCGCTTCCTGACGCGCCCCGCTCTCGATCGTGCCGGCGACATCTTCGCCCCGGCCGCGCCCTTCATCAATCACTTTTTGCGCTTCGTTGCGCGCCTGCGTCAAGATCTTTTCGGCTTCAGCTTCGGCGTTTTCACGGGCGCGCGCCGCCGCCGCCGCATCTTCCAAACCCTTGGCGATGCGATTGCGCCTTTCGTTCAGCACATTGGTCAAGGGGTCGTAGATGAAGCGCGTCAACACCGTGTAGAGCACGATGAAGGCGATCGCCCAAATCAGCATCAAACCGGGATTGATGCCAAGGTTGTCAAGTACGCTCATAATCTCCTCCTATGCGTCTCCAACCCAGCTCAGCTGAGTACGAAGAGGATAATCAGCGACACAACCAGGGCGTAAATGGCGACCGCTTCCGCGAAGGCGACGCCGAGGATCATGTTCGTCTGAATCGTAGGCGTGTGATCGGGATTGCGTCCCATCGCCTGTACAGCGCCACCTACCGCGAGGCCGATGCCGATGCCACCGCCGGCGGCGCCGATCATGGCCAAGCCAGCGCCAATCGCTTTACCCAGGATAATCGTTGATTGTGGATCCATTTATGTCTCCTCCAGTTATGCGCTTAAATGCGAGTTGAGTGACTAATGCGCTTCGGCCTGATCGTGATCATCATCGTGATGGTGACTGATGGTCGCCAGGTTCATGAAGATCGCGGTCAAGAGCGCGAATACAAGCGCCTGAATGACGCCGACGAAGAATTCGAGGATGAAGAAGGGCCAGGGCAAGATCGGTATCAGGAAGCTCATGACGAAGAGCAGAATCGAACCGGCGAAGATATTGCCCAGAAGACGGAAGCTGAACGAGAGAATCTTGGCGAAATCTCCGATGAGTTCCAGCAAGCCGACCGCCACGTCAATACCGCCAAGCGGCGATTTGAATAGCGTGGCGAAGTTAAAGAACTTGGTCAGGTAGCCGATGCCGAGCGCCTTGAAGCCGATGTACTGAATCATGATGAAGGAGATCAAGGCGATCGTCAGCGTCATGTTCAGGTCAGTCGAGGGGACGCGGACGAAGGGCAGAACGACCCAGGGCACCAGCTTCGCTTCTTCGCCGCTGGGGTCCGGGTGTAGCGGAATGCCGTGCTTCACCTCGTCCGTTTTTTCTTCATCGCCATGATCATCATCGGCGTGGTCATCCCCGGCCCAGGGGACCGGATTGACACCAGTGTAACAGCCGCGATCTGCGCGCGCCTGTTTCTCAGCCACACGCGCCGCCAGGACTTCATCGTACGCGGCGGTGACGGCATCAGACTCAACGGTCTGTTCGCCGTGCGAATCGTCGCCGTGGGCATCACTCACTTCTTCCGCGTGTGCATCGTCGCCGTGTTCCGCTTGATAACGCGCGTAGGCAGCATCTTCGGTCAGCGCCTGCTCGGCCACCGCGGCCGCCGCTGAGGCGGAAACCATAGCCGCTTCGTCCGCCGCCGCTTCATCCGCCGGGCTAATCCAGTTGCACTGCCCGTTGACGTATGAGATGCCGAGGAAACCCTGGTAGATCTCGTAGCCGTCGGTGGTGACGACTTTGTATTCGTCTTTCTCGGCATCGTACTTCTCCTTGACGTGCGGATGGATGAAGCCGATCGTATCGACGCCGGGTACAAGTTCCATCCAGTTGGCCATCAAGACGACCAGAAAGATCGTCATGAACATGTTGAAGATGAGGCGGAAGTGACGGCCGCCGGCGATACCGCCGACGAAACCCATCAGGCCCTCGAAGAGCACTTCAAACAGGTAATAGAAGCCGCCGGGCGGTACCTCGTTGCCGTCTTTAGGACGACGCCGCGTTACGTATACCGCGAAGAGCAGCAGCACAATCCAGACGATAACCGAGCCGACAAAGGTGTTCGTCAGGCGGATATCCAGGAAGGGGATATCGAAGCCTTCAGGGAACTTCTCGCCGGGCAGCTGAATGAAGGGTATGACCGGTGGCACGCGAAGAGCGACAAATACGCCAGCCAGGAACATGAGCAAAGCGACGAAACGGCGTTTTCCGTTCCAAAAGCTATTCACTTATATCTTCCTCCTTCTTTCCAGCCGTGCCGTGAAGCTGTTTGGCTTTGTACCGCGTGTAAAAGAAAATTGCCGCGCTGCTAATTGGAATGCTCACCAACAACATGATGAAAAGAAATATCGGGCGCGTCCCAAACGCTTCATCCAGAGCCATGCCAAGCAACAATGTTCCCAGAATGACGAGTAGGATCATGCATCCCACTTGTCCCACCACCCCCGCAACGAGACCGTATGTCGATAGGGGATTGTTATCCGGTTTCATCTAGCGCATGTCTTGTCATCAGAAAATCAAGGGCGGATCAGCTCCCTCGGCAAACTTCGAGAATTTTATCACAAACGATTTGGCATAGCCACAGCGATTTGCAATTACAGACCACCCGCGCCCAAAGCCGCCCAATCGTAAATCGGAGTAACCGCAACCGTACCGAGCAGAAGTACGATGAGCGCGGTGATGCCCAGCGACCAGCCATAGGCGCGCGGAATGGCGATCGGTTTGTCATCGTCCGGACCGATATCGACATACATCACCTTGATGATGACCAGATAATAGTAGAGGGCGATGATGGCGTTCGTCACGGCGATGAGTGCCAAGCCGACGAGGTTCGAATTCACCGCCGCCTGGAAGAGGAAGAATTTGCCGAAGAAACCGGCCGCCGGTGGAATCCCGCCGAGTGAGAGCAAGCCAATGGTGATGAAGAGCGCCAGCCAGGGACT
>JAAXID010000244.1 GCA_012270545.1 Anaerolineae bacterium
TTGAAGCAGCCGCTGATCTTGATCTTAAGCCCCTCGACCGCCCGCTCCAGACTCCCATTCTGCGCCGCCAGGCGGCTCCTCAGCTCAGCGGCCAGGCCGCGCGACGAAGCGATCCCCAGCTTACAGGTATCGGTGCCGGGGCAGGCGGTGACGTCGACGACGGTGCCGGCACCGGCTGCTGCCAGCCCCACCTCCGCTAGCTCCTGGTAGAGGAGCGGCAGGTCGCCCTCGGGGACCCAACGCAGCACGATATTCTGCTCGACCGTGGTGCGGAGCGTGTCGGGGGTGTAGCGCCGGGCGATATCGGCGAGTTCCCAGGCCTGTTCCGAGGTCAGGTCGCCCAGCGGCAGATTGAGCGTGACCGTAGCGTAGCCGGCCTGGCGCTGGTGGTAGACGTTGGTCTCGTACCAGGCGTCGAAGTCCTCCGAATGAGGGGTCTCACCGGCAGCGCCCGGCGCCTGGGCAGGACTCTCGGTTAAGGCCTCAAGGCGGTCAAGGTAGCCGGTCCAGCGGGGGTCATCAGGGAGGCTCCGGCGCTCCTCGAACACCAACCGACTGAACTCCTCGATGCCGAGCTTGGCGACCAGGAACTTGATGCGAGCGCGGTTGCGATTCTTCTTTTCGCCCAGGCGGGCGAAGACGCGCGCGACCGCTTGCGTCAGTGGCAGAAGCGCTTCTTCCGTGCAGAATTCCGCCAGTACTTTCGCCTGATGCGGGACTGTGCCCAGGCCGCCGCCGACGAAGACGGTGAAGCCACGCACGGTCTCACCATCGATTTCGCGCGTTTGCGCCAGCAGCCCCAAGTCGTGCATCTTGACTAATCCGCAGGCATGGTCCGCACAGCCGGAGAAGGCGACCTTGAATTTGCGGCCGAAGTCTTGCACATCGTCGTGGTTGAGCAGGAACTGTGTCATCGCATCGGCGTAGGGACTGACATCAAAGACTTCATCGTGGCAGACGCCAGCCAGCGTGCAAGCGGTGATATTGCGCACCGAGTTGCCGCAGGCTTCCTGCGTGGTGATGCCGACGGCCGCCAGCCGCCGCATCAAGTCGGGCGTATCGTCAATATGCACGTAGTGGAGCTGGATATCCTGCCGCGTGGTGATATGCAGGATGCCGTCCGAATATTCGTCCGCGAGCTCGGAAAGCACTTCCAACTGCTCGGCGGTCAATCCGCCATAAGGAATCTTGATGCGCTGCATGCCCGGCGCGTCCCAAAGCGTATCCGGTCCCTTGACGACCTCGCCCGAGGGGTAGTCCAGATCGCGGGTGCGGACGCCATCATGGCGCTGGCCGTTGTCGTAGCGCTGGCCATAGACACCTTTACGCAGGCGCGCTTCCGCGAAGATTTTTTCGTCGAGCTTGCCTTGCTTGCGCAATTCCATCTGCGCTTCGTACGTGTCGATGAGCTTCCCCATTTCAGCCGGGATCTCATCCTTCAGAATCTCTTTCCAGGTCCTCATCTGCTCTCGATTCCTTTCACAAGCATTGTTCAGCGAATCTTTGCCTCACTATTTTGCAGTTTCAGGGCAGCATTGCCGGCGCCATAGTTGCATTTAAGACATCGTCCGGCAACAAGTCGAACCAGGCGACGCCATCCTCACGAAGACGCACAACATCGCCAACTACGGTGATCGCAGGCGGCTGAATGTCATGAGCCCGAGCGATGCCCGCTATCGTGGCGAGCGTGCCGACGAATGTGCGCTGGCGCGGGGTAGCACCCGATTGGATGATGGCGGCCGGTGTCTGACTGTCCATGCCATGATTCAGCAATCGGCGGGTTATCTCGCCTAGTCGATTGACGCCCATCATGATGACGATCGTGCCGCCAATTTGCGCGAGCGCTCGATAGTTGATGCCGCTGTCATTCTTGGCCGGGTCTTCATGGCCCGTGATTACTGTGAATGCGCTGCTGAGGTGGCGGTGAGTCAGCGGTATGCCGGCGTAAGCGGGAACAGCAAAGGCGCTCGAAACCCCGGGTACAATCTCGAAGGGGATGCCATGTTGGCGACAAGCAAGCGCCTCTTCTCCGCCTCGGCCGAAAACCAGCGGGTCGCCACCTTTTAGACGAAGGACTGTGTTTCCCTTTCGCGCGCGGTCAATCAGGATGGCGTTTATTTTCTCTTGCGCCAAGCGATGACGTGTAGGCTGTTTGCCCGCGTCTATCAGTTCGGTTTCCGGGCGGGTCTCTTCCAACAGCTCATGCGGAATCAAGCGATCGTAAATGACGACATGCGCGCGCCGCAAAAGACGGAGTCCTTTGCGCGTGATCAAATCGGGATCGCCGGGACCGGCGCCGACCAGATAAACCATTCCGGCGCTCATGACGCAGTATCTCCCAAGCCTCGAGCGGTTGAAAGCCACAGATTGCAGGCGGATCGGCAGGGCGGATCGCTTCCTTCGTCGCTCATTTCGGGCCACCAGGCCGGCTGCCGCACACAATTGCCGCAGACCTTGTCCAATGCAATCATAATCACGTTTTGCGGCAAACGATGAATGTCCTTAAACATGCCGCTCTGTCGCTTTCCGATATCCTCCAGCGATTCGATCTTCAGCGCGCCGCGCTCCTTCGCCGCCCAGTCGGCAATCAGACCGGGATAAGCGGTCTCGATCACCGCGTGCGCGTCTTTGGCATCGTCCAGATCGACGCGCCATCCAGCGGGCAAATCCGCGCTTGATGCAAGCGGGCGGAAAGGCGCTTCTCGAACGTATTCCCGCAACGCTGCCGGTGACGAGAACACTTCGCCGCCGGTCTCATTTTCGCGATGCCAGGCGCGCTTTCTGTTAACCATCACTTGACCAAATTTTAGAATTCTCTCTGATTCCAGGGCTTGAAGCAAGGTGCTTCTTCCCGCGCGGGGAAAACCGCGCCATTCGCCTATAGCTTCCTGCGGCTCAAACGGCAGACCGGTTTCGCGCGCCAGAGCGAGAATCAAGTGACAGATGGATTCGTCGGAGCCGACTGGCTCGCAGTAGTAGACGGAGCGGCCATTGACCCGATTGACCGAATCCAATTCCGCGATGCCAAGCGCGCGCGGAATATCATGCCGTACGTGAGAACCCTCAGCGACGAAGTAAGGCAGGGCGATGATATTGGGGGTGCGCGTAAGCTGGTACACGCTCGGGATATCCGGCTCATCGTCGAGGTAGACATCGACCACTTCACTGAGCCAATTCAGTTCGCGAATGCGCTGCGCCTGGTAGCGCGCGGTATCGCGGCTTTGGCGATTGCGGCGCGTGCCATGACCGATGATTGCGGCGGCGGTATCGGCTGGTGACAATCCGAGTTTTTCCAGGCTTGCGCGCAGCTGCCGCTCCACCACTGATTGTAAGTGAGGGTGTTCGCCGACAGGCCGGGTCAGGTGGATTATCTTGCCGTCGCGTATGGTTTCGCTGCCGTTGAGCCCCATTTCAGATGGTATGACTTCGCTCGTGAAGTAACCGCGCGCGGTGAACACCGGCACGATGACGACATCATCTGCTTCGACCGCGTCCAGCACCTGGGAGAAGGCCGGCGTTTCCTTCCAGAAGCAGGCGGTAATCTCGTCAGCCACGCCCCAACTGCGCAGCCGGTCGACGTAGCTCCAGACGATGCCGGCCGTATTGGCGCTGACGTGGGAACCGTGTCCGGCCAGAATCAGTGCCGTCCCGCTCATCTGGGCGTTCCCGTCTTTACGATCTGTTGGAAGATGCGACGAGCCTCACTGGGCTTGCCCTCGCGCAATAGCGCAAGCACGTCCGAATCCAGGATGTCTTCGTAAAGCGCTTGGCGCGTCGGCTGCGACCCGTTTGCTTCGCGCGTGAGGCCACGGATTGCGCCCAGCCAATCGGCGAGTACGGCATATTCTTCGCCGATGTCGTCAGCTAGCTTTGCTTTGAGCGCGCGCAGCAGCGCCGGCGATTTGCCGCCCGTGCTCAGCGCGATGGTGAGCGGCGGCTGATCAATCAGCGCCATATTGCTGAAGTCGCTGTTAGCGCTGCTGCCGTTCGCCACATTGCACAGGGCGCGAATACGATGCGCATCCTGGGCAACTGTCTGGTTGACGCGCTCGTCATCGGTCGCCGCGATGACCAAAATTGGCATATAGTCGTTGAACATGTCGCGCTGATATTTGGACTGGAGCCACAGGACATCGCCCTCGTTTAATAGTCCGTGCATAGCTGGCGCAATCTCTGGGCTGATCAGAATGACGCGGGCGCCCGCTTTCAAGAGGCGCCTAACCTTGCGCGCTGCGACTCTGCCCCCGCCGACAACAGCGACCGGCTTGTCCTGCAGGTGCATCATGATGGGGTAGCCGCTCATCAGTCTAAACCTTGACGCCACTGACCAGGAGTGACGGAAGCGGAACGTGAATGCCACACTCGGTCTTGCCCTGATTCGACCAGCGTCCACTGCGCGGATCATCATCTTCGCGGGCCGCTTTGGTGCAAGTCCAGCAGCCGATGCTGGGATAGCCAATATCGTGCAGCCGATTATAAGGCAAGTCGTGCTCACGGATGTATTGCCAGACGGCCGCCTCCGTCCAATTGGCAAAGGGCGCGATTTTGATCGATCTATTGCGCGCGTCGCGGCTGATAATTGGCGTGGCCGCGCGGTTGGGCGATTGATCGCGGCGCAGTCCAGTGATCCAGGCATCGAAACCGACGAGCGCATCGCGCAGGGGAATCGTCTTGCGGATATGGCAGCAGCGATCGGGGTCGCGCTCCCATAAACGGTCGCCATAATCGCGCGCCTGCTGCGCTGTTGTCTGGCGCGGTTTGATGCGCCGCAGGTCAAGGTTGAAACGGGTTTCCAGCTTGTCTATCAGGTCCTGAGTTTCCGGGAAGAGCAGACCGGTATCCAGCGTCAGCACGGGACTGCGCGGCGCAATCTGTTGCATCATGTGCAGGGTCACGATGCCGGTGACCTGAAAGCTGGTTACGATGACCAGTCGCTCGCCGAATGCATCGCTCGCCCAGGTCAGGATTTCAAGCGGGCTAGCTGTTTCAAGTTGCTCGGCGTAAGTCCGAATCTGTGTCGTTAACATGTTGTCTCCGGGCTAGAGTAATTGCGGCGAAAAGCAACGAGCGCCTCGGATTGTCCGAAGCGCCCCAAGATTTCTGAACGTTCACCGGCTACATCGCTGAGCCAGCCTCGGACAACCCTGCCGAATCGGCACGGTACAACAACATAGGGGACAACAGGACATTATTTTGACGATCATTGTTGCTCCTTTAGAGAGCGCTAAAATAAAAAGCCCCGTGTCGATACGGGGCATCTTGATTCTGCTTTCTGCGCGTCAATCGCGATCTAGCAAAGTTCCACCGTACGACTATCGGTCGATACTGTCTGACAACAACAGGCGCAACAGCAGGTGCAAATCACAGATGAAATCCAGCAAATTCCTAAAGCTGCCACTGAGTTTAGCGCAACCTTGGCCACTTGTCAACTGATTGTTGGAAATCGCGGCAAATCGCGTGGATATTATCCTCGGCCGCCCCTACATCTATCATTTCCTGAGAGAGGATTATGGATTGCCATATCCTCGATATTTGCACTCCCGACATTGGCTTGGCGCTGACACGATGTGAATGAGTGAGCTGAAACTAGCGACCGTTGCCGCCGCTCAAGCTGTTCAGGAATTGCTCGTTCGTGTCGTAAAGGCGGAAGTTATGCAGCAGCTGTTCGGTGGCGCCGACGATGCCTTCGGGCTGTTCCGCCAGGTGCGACCACATCCGGCGCATCGTATAGACGCGTTGCAGGACATCGGGACCGAGCAGCAGTTCTTCACGCCGAGTGGAGGACTGATCGATGTCGAAAGCGGGGAAGACCCGCCGTTCCTGCAACTTACGGCTGAGGTGCAGCTCCATATTGCCGGTGCCTTTGAATTCCTCGTAGATCACATCGTCCATTTTGCTGCCTGTGTTCACCAGGCAGGTCGCGACGATGGTGAGGCTGCCGCCTTCTTCGACATTGCGGGCGGCGCCAAACAGTCGCTTCGGCGGGTGAATCGCCGAGGGATCGAGACCGCCGGAAAGCGTCCGGCCGCTGGTCGGCACAACGAGGTTGTAGGCGCGCGCCAAGCGGGTGACGCTATCCAGCATCATCACGACATGACGTTTGACTTCCACGAGACGTTTGGCACGTTCCAGCGCCATTTCGGCTACACGCACATGATGGTGCACTGGGTCATCGAATGTCGAGGCGATCACCTCGGCGTCGACCGAGCGATCCATATCGGTGACTTCTTCCGGGCGTTCGCCGATGAGCGCCATCATCAAATGCACTTCGGGATAGTTGGTGCTGATGGCGTTGGCGACATCCTTGAGCACAGTCGTCTTGCCCGCCTTGGGCGGCGAGACGATCAAGCCGCGCTGACCGAAACCGATCGGCGCGATGAGATTGAGCATGCGCGTCGACATGATCCGCGGGAGCGTCTCGAGATCGAAACGAACCTCGGGGAAGATCGGCGTGAGCCGTTCGAAGTTGGAGCGCTGCTTGACTTCATGCGGATTCAGCCCGTTGACAGAATCCACGCGCAATAGACCATAGTAACGTTCGGTGTCCTTTGGCGGGCGTACTTGCCCAATCACCATGTCACCGGTGCGCAAATTGAATTTCTTGATCTGCGTCTGGCTGACGTAGATATCGTTCTTGCCAGGGAGATAACCTTCCGCGCGCAAGAATCCAATGCCGTCGTCGACGACTTCCAAGACGCCGCCGCGCAGCTGATGCCCGCGCCGCTCGGCATCTTGACGGAGCAGGCCGATGATCAGGTCCTGCTTCTTCAGCCGGCTGAACCTGGGCAGGTTGTGGTTGCGCGCCATCGTGCGCAGTTCGGGCAGCGTTTTTGCTTCAAGATTCGCGATATTCATTCAATTCTTCCTGGAACACTTGGCCGCGGCGAGGCAGGTAGGTTGGATGCCGCTTGTCTCACTTGTTTCCTGTTTGGCAATCGGCGGGAAACACTCCGCTCGTAGCTTACATGGCAGGTTACGCGCAATGCCAAGCGAGGTCACTGACATTGAACGCAAATAATAGATTCAGGCAAGCTAGTGGAAATAATTCGTACAAGTTAACTGTAACATATAAATTAAGGCGCGTCAAATGCCAGAAGGGGCAAATGTTTGCATTATCCCGCCTATGAACACATTATCAGCGGAAGACAAACAATTTTAATTGAAGCTTAACTATAATGATTATCTGTAAATGCGACTTGAACTGAGAGAGAGCCGTTCCGTTTCCACTCTCGGAATCCAGTCTTCGATAAAACCTCCGTCCGCGTTACGGCTGCGACGGCGTGCGTGCCGCAGACAGAAACCTTAGGCTGGGATGCCAAGGCTGGCTAAAGCAGAAACCCCGTCGGATGACGGGGCTTCTTTAGCTGAGCTTGGTTCCTGGCTAAGCGTCGAGATCCTCATGCAATTCAGCCGCTTCCGCATTGAGCTCGGCCAAGGCATCGGCCGGGGCGGCATCGCCGTTCACCACTTCCGCGATCACGTTGGGCACGATTCCACGCACAGCGCTATAGCTCGGCAGACCGGGCGACGAGTATACGCTGACCGATTCATCGCTTAGTATGCCGCTGACTTCAATGAAGCGGGCATAGGGCATGCGCGGCTCGGTGAAATCGGCTTCGGTCACTTCAATGTCGTTGCGGATGCTGAAGTAACCGGTGGCGCCGGACCAAGCCAGCTGTGCGTCTTTGCCCGCCAGGTACTTGACGAAGAGCCAAGTGGCCAGCTCGGCTTCCGGCGTCGCCGTCAAGATGGCTTGGCTGGGCACGAAGAGCTGAATTGTCGCGCCGACGCCTTCCGCGCCGGGGAAAGCGGTGACGACCCATTCATCGGTCATCTCGGCGGTGGCGGCATCCCAAGTGATGAAGGGAATGCCGGCCGAGCTGCCGGCGGCGAAGGGCGTGACGCCGATGGCGAAGTCGCCCGTATTCTGGTAGCGCTCGGCGAAAAGATAGGCGCAATTATTCTCGAGCATGCGCGTGAACAGCTCCAGCGCGGCGACGACCTCAGCGGATTCAAAGATGTATGCGTCAATGTCGCCGTCGTAAATTGCTCCGCCATGGGCGGCGATGAAGCTCTCAAAGTGCGACGTGCCCGTATCCAATGGGTAGCCCTGATACATGTCGCTGGCGCCGGCGGCACAGGCGATCTCTTCAAACTCCGCCAGCGTCTGAGGTGGGCGCCGTTCGAATCCTAAAGCTTCGACAATGTCCAGATTCGTGTAGAAGACGTTGAGCGAATTCTGATTGGCCCAAGCGACCCTCATGCCATAGAAGGGCGGGAAGTCCAGTTGGTTGACGTTCAGCAGGTCAAAGTTCAGGTTCGCCTGTTCTTCGGGCGAGATGCCCCATTCCGGGCTGTTGAGCAGCAGATTGATATCGACGACGACGCCTTCGTTCGCCCAGCCAGCGACGGCGTTGGCGTATCCGGCGACGAGGTTTGGCAGTTCGCCGGACAAGATCGCCGTATTCATCAGGTCTTGAATGGGACTGTAGCTGCCCTGGTGAATGGCTTCGACGGTGATGCCGTATTCGTTATTGCTGTTGAAGTCTTCGATAAGCGCCGTCATCGTCTCGGCTTGGGAGCTGTCGTCGGAATACTGATGCCAGTAGACGACTGTCTGTCCGCTTGGGTCAATGCCTTCGTAGTTCATGTCGCTCTGCGCCTGAACGAGACCAAGTCCCAGCGTAAGCAACATTAGTACGGCAAGTAGAAATCGGTTCATGAGAATGGCTCCTTTATTGATCAATGCAATTAGCAGACAAATAGACTGACATAGGCCCGAAATTGGGCTAACTGCTAACATAGTATCACGGGTTGCGCGCAATGAAACGCTCATTGCTATCCTCTAATGCCTGTCTGGGCGATTCCTTCCGTGAATTGCTTCTGCGCCACGAAATACAGCACCAGAATCGGAATGACCGTGATTACCGATGCCGCCATCTGCAAATTGAGGTCGCCTGGCGTATCAGCGGTGACGAAGTTTGACAAGCCGACCGCAATCGGACGCCATTCGTCGTTAATGGTCACCAGCAACGGCCACATGAGCGCGTTCCAGGAGCCGATGAATCCAAGCGTGACGATCGTCATGATCGGCGCTTTGGAGAGTGGCAGCACGACGCTGATGAGGAATCGCGGATGACCGGCGCCATCAATGCGCGCCGCTTCCCACAAATCGTCGGGTATCTGAATGAAAAACTGCCGCAGCAGAAAGATGTTGAAGACCGATGCGAAGAAGGGAATGGTCAGCGCGGGCCAATTGTTGAACCAGGCGCCAACGGGTCCGAACAGGCTCTCGCTGAGCCGTCCAAGCCAGATCACTGTCAAGAGATGCGGTATCAGCATTACGATTCCGGGGATCATCATCGTGGAAAGGAAGAGCGCGAATAGGAAGTTGCGCCCCACGAACTTCATGCGGGCGAAGGCATAAGCGGCCGGGATACAAACCGTCAGCGAGCCAAGCACGGTGATCAGCGTGATACGAACGCTGTTCCAGATATAGCCGGAGATGCTGAGCGATTGCAGAAGGCCGGTCTGCGGATCAGTGGCGATCTCAATATCCAGGAAGTTGGCGCGGCGCAAGGCGGTCGCGTAGTTTTCCCACAGCAGCGTCTTGGGCAGCAAGCGTGTAAGATTAACCTCGCTGATCGTCATGAAGGACGCGCTGATCATCCAAAGGAAAGGACCGATCGCGATGATGACACCGGCGAAAAGTACGGCATAAATGCCGATTTTGCTCCAGGAGACGCCCTTGCGCGGAGCTTCGACTGGCAGCCTGCCGTTGGGCGCAGAGCGCAGGCTGTTCACATCGCTAGCCATAGAAGACGCGCCTCCCCATAATCCGATTCTGGAAAAGCGTCATCAGCAGGATCAAGGCAAAGAGGACAAAAGCCATCGAAGAGGCATAACCGTAGCGATTGCTGTTCTGCAACTCGTCGAAGATATAGACGCTCGCTGTGTTGACCCGGTTGCCAACCGCCCCCGTGCGCAGTATCCAAATTTGGGTGAAGGCCTGGAAGGTGCCGATGATCGCTACAAGTGAGAGAAAGAAAACAGTTGGAGAGAGTAGGGGCAGGGTGATATGGCGGAAGATGCGCCATCCGCTGGCGCCGTCAATGCGCGCCGCCTCGTAGAGTTCACCCGATATGTTTCCCAGTCCGGCTAGAAAAATCACCGCGTCATAACCGATGTAGGTCCAGGTCGAGTAGATCATGATGACGATCAGCGCCAGGCTCGGTCCGGCGAGGAAATCGGGCAAACCCAATAGATCGCCTATTGTCGAGCGTTCGAGTATCCAGCGTTGGGGTTCGATGCCAGCGATGCTGAGGATTCGGTTGGCCGGCGCGTGCTTACGGGCCTCAAAGATGATGCGAAAGACGATCGAAGTGGCGACGAAGGGCGTGATATAAGGGATGAAATACACCATGCGGAAAAAGGCGCGAAAGCGAATAGGCTGAAACAGCAGATAAGCGAGCAGCAAGCCAATTGACAGCTGAACGGGCACGGTCCCCATGGCGTACATGATCGTGATCCAGAAGCCTTGCAGCAGGTCGTCATCGGCCGCGGCCAATGCCGCCGGCGCCTCCGCCATCAGAAGATAGCCGCCGACTGCCAGCATGAGACCGCTGACGATTAGCAAGACGAAACGCCGATTGTCGTAGTCTTTGATGCCGCGTCGAAAGACTGCCCAAGCCGCGACGATCAAGGCGATGCCGGCGCTGATCAATACCAGCTGTGACCAAATCGGCAGCGATTCGCCCGTCTCGCGCGCGGCCGCAATCGCAGCCTCCGTTTCCGCCAACGTCAGCTGGAGCAGAAAGAATCCAGCCCCAAGCAAGGCGGTCGTCATTGCGCTGAGCGTGATGAACTGACCGCTCTGGGCGCAGCGAAAGCGCCATGCCACCAGCAAAATGGCTAGGAGTGCGATGAGCAATCCGCCGAGCATAAGGTTGCCAGCAGCGTATACGTTTGCGCTGGTAAAGCTTTCGCCCAGCTTTTGCATAAACAGGGCAAGTGAGGTGTTTTGTCCACGGACCTGGCGCGGGATCAGCATGATCACGGGAATCAGCTTGAAGAACCAGTCAATGACAAGGAGCGCGGCGTATCCGGCCACAATGCCAGCTGCGATGCTCGCGAATCGACGGTAGTCATTGGACTCTCGCAGCCGCTTGCGCAGGCGTCTAGCCAGCAAAACTGACGCGGCAAATGCAATAATTGCCAGCCAGAAGAAGAGGATGTAGCCCAGGTTCCCCAGGGCTTTTTCGTAGTTTGCCAAGCCGATGTATTCGTCAGGAAAGCGGCGCCAGCGATGAAGGCTGACGAAGAAGGCGAAGGCCACTGGAAAGATGCCGAAGAGGAGAATGAGTAGAGCAGCCGGCGCCAAGAATAGATAGGCCGTCACGTTCTCGATTAGTAGCCTGCCGCTTCGGGTTCTAAGGGCACGGGCAACCGTGGGGAAAGTCACCATCGGCACTCAAGGGGCTTGGTTAACTGTATCCAGTATAACCCCTACCCGCGGGAATTCAAATTAGTTAGCGAACAGGAGTGGTGATTTGCGCGGATATGGCAACCTATAATCCTGTCTAAGGTAACCTAGATGTAGGGGCGACTCTGTGAGTCACCCGCATTGGCAAATTCAGGCTTCGGGCGATCCGAGGATCGCCCCTACATTCTCAGGGCAAGCAAGAGTTGTATCAATGAAGTCACCACTCCGAGCGAAACCTTTACATAGTCTTATAGCGCTGTTATACTCGGCTGCTTTTTGAAGGACATCCAATTTGCATCGCTCTCCGTGTTACAATCGAGATTACAATCCACTCACGGGAACGGATGATACATAGTGCCGCGCATCTACGTCATTGGGGCTTTAGTCTACGATATTGTATTTGACGTGCCGGATTGGGTCGCCCCCAATCAGGCGGTGCATGCCAGCCAAGTAACGCTATCGCCGGGCGGCAAGGCGCTGAACCAGGCGACCGCCGCGCGTCGGTTGGGAGCTGAAGATGTTCGTCTTGTGGGCTGCGTGGGCGCTGACGTCTTTGGCGCTGAAATGCTGGCGGCCTTGCGCCGGGAAGGCGTCAATGTCGATCGCGTGCGACAGCTGAGATCGAGCAGAACGAGCATCGCCGGCATAATCGTCAAGGATAGCCTGCCCGGTTTCATCGGCGCTCCCAGTGCCAGCCGCGTGGTAAGCGACGATCATATCCGTCAGGCGCTTGCCGACTTGGGCGAGGGCGATATCCTGCTGCTCGACTTTGAAATCCCGCAGCCTCAGGTGCTGTTTGCGCTGCGGCTGGGAAGAGCGGCGGGCGCCATAACCGTGCTCAATCCGGCGCCATTCTTCGCGCGCGACGCCTTTGTCATCGATTATCTGCGCCTGGTCGATGTGATCATCCCCAACAAGTTGGAAGCGCAGCTGATCCTCGACAGTGAATCAGGTGACGTGGATGAACTGGCGAGCGGGCTGCTGCGCCATGGGATCGGGACGGTCGTCTTGACGATCGGCGAGGCGGGCAGCATTTTGTATCAAGATGCTTGTAGAGCCGAGCAGCCAGCCTTCAAGCTCGCTGCGGTGGATACAACCGGGGCGAGCGATGCCTTCGTTGGCGCCTACTGCCATGGCCTCTCGCAGGGCTGGCCCGTACGCAAAACACTTGCCTTCGCGTCGGCAGCGGCCGGGTTGGCCTGTACGCGGCGAGGTACAATGACCTCGCTGCCATCACTCGACGAAGTTCAAGCGTTAACGGCTTCGCGTCGAACCTGCAACTAACGCGCAGAATTTGCGTAACCCCCATAGCCGAAACGGGTTTAGACAAATACAGAATGAAACGTCCATTCTCACGGCGAATCGACTTCAAGGAACTCGATGATAGAGATTTGGTCGCGCTGGCGAAGGAAGACAAGGCGGCTTTTGGCGAACTCTATGAGCGCTATCTGCCAAAGATCTACAGCTATGTCTATTATCGAACGGGCAACGTACATGACGCGGAAGACCTGACAGCCAAAGTCTTCTTTCGCGCCCTGTCACATATCAGCGATTATGTCGAGAAGGGAGTGCCCTTTCAGGCCTGGCTGTATCGGATCGCGCATAATCTTGTGGCCAACTGGCATCGCGATCAGAGCCGACGGAAAATCATCGCGTTGGATGAATATGTGGTGCATTCCTTAAAGTCCGAAGCGCCCGACCGCCTGGCAGAGGAACTGGAGGAGCGGCACCAACTCTTGGAAGCGGTTCGCCGTTTGCCGGAAGATCGGCAACAGTTGCTGCTGCTGAAATTCGTCGAGCGAATGTCGAACGGGGAAATCGGCGTGATTATGGGACGGACGGAAGGCGCCATCAAATCACTTTATCATCGAACCTTGCTGGCGCTGCGCGACGAGATGGGGGTGATTCAGAAGGGCGAGCTGAAGCGGCGACTGGGTGGAGAAGAGGGTTGAAGCGAACCATGTCAAGATCTGCGGATATCCATACGGGCAATTTGCTGGATGCCATCACAGCGCGGCTGCAAAACGGCGATGCTGCCGACCCGTTGCTGGCGCAAGCCGAAGATTTGCCGGACGACGTGGAGGAATTCGTGAACATCATTCAGTCGCTGCATACGTCGTTAACGCCGCTGAATCCAGGTCAAGAATACGCCGACAGCCTGCGGGCCGATCTGCTCGCTGGACAGCCCGGCGTGGTTAGACGAGTGCGGCAGATGCCGGCGCGGGTGCATGTCGCGGCGATTATGGCGCTTTTCGCCGGTTGCGTCTTGTTTATGCTGCGCCGGCTCTTCGGCTCCGAGACCGCGCAAGATGTCGCAGAAGAAGCGGTGGCCACGCCGCTTTAGAGAGCGCCATTCAGTCGATTGGATTCTAGATCAAGTTTTATGTTTACCCGCACAACGTCGGTGGGCTCTGTCTTTTGGTGGTCATCGATCGGCCTGTTATACTGTCGCCGGGCTGTCGAATAACCGAAATGCTAGATGCCGCCACAAACCCTGACCCTCAGTCAACTGAATTGCACGCTGCTGACGCGGCAGTTGCTGCTGAGGCGGCATGACCTCGATCCTTTAATGGCGATCAAAGCCTTGGGTGGCATGCAATCGCAGATTCCCAATCCACCCTATATTGGTTTGTGGACGCGACTGCGCGGTTTTGAGAAGCCTCAGCTCACGGCTGCGCTGGAATCACGGGAGGTGGTGCGGGCGCCCTGGATCCGCTCGACTTTGCACCTAGTCACCGCCGATGATCACCAACAGTTCCAGGCTCTCATCCAGCCGGCGCTGGCGCGGGGTTTACGCTCTTTCTTCGGCGCGCGCGCCAAAGGACTGGATATCGAGCGGCTAATCTCTATCGCCAAACCTTATCTCGAGGCGGAGAGGCCGGCTATCGGCGCCTTGCGCGAGGTGTTGCAGGCGCATGAACCGGATGAGGACAAGCAGGCGATGGCTTATGCTGTGCGCAGTTACCTGCCTCTGGTGCAAGTCCCGCCCAGTGGGACCTGGGGCGTGGGTACGCGCGCGACTTATACGACGGCGGAAAGCTGGCTGGGGGCGGCGGCCCCCTCTGATCTGGAATCGCTGTTTCGCCGCTATCTGGCCGCCTTCGGTCCGGCGGACCTAATGGACTTCCAAACTTGGACCGGCATGACGCGCTTGAAAACCCAGCTCGGGTCGACACTCGATACGCTTGTTGTCTATCGCGATGCGAATGGACGGCTCCTTTATGATTTGCCAGATCAGTCGATTCTCGACGAAGATGTTGCCGCGCCGATACGCTTTCTGCCCGAATACGATAACATTCTCATCGCCTACAAAGATCGGAGTCGAATCTTGCCTGAAGCGCAGCGCAAGAAAGTCTTCGTCTCGGCGGGCCGCGTGCTGGGTTCGGTCATCATCGGCGGATTTGTAGCCGCGATTTGGCGAGTCGAGCGGGATAAGACGAGGGCGACATTGCGCGTGACGCTGTTCGAGAAACAGGCGGACGACATCCTAGATTCGATAGAAGCGGAAGGTCTGGCCTTGGCCCGCTTCATCGAGGACGACGCCGAGGATCATCGGGTGGAATTTGCGGCGCACACGTGAGGAGGCGCGGCGCGCTCTATGCCACCGGGCGATTCAGTGGTAGCCTTTGCTATTGGAAAGCGTCCGGCAAGACTGAGGGACGGCGGCAAGACAGCGATGACATCCGCGGACAAAATCACCGCTTTGCGCGGCATGCGTGATGTGTTCAGCGCCGAGTATGCGCAGCGCCGCTGGGTTCAGCATACGCTGGAACGGCATCTTCGGCTTTACAGTTACGTGCCGATCGACTTGCCGATCCTGGAGAATACCGAGCTCTACCTGCGGAAGTCGGGCGAAGATATCAGCGCGCGTCTGTTTGAATTCGAATTCAAGAATCGGCGCATCGCCTTACGCCCCGAGCTCACGGCTTCTGTCGTACGCGCTTACGTTGAAAACTTGCAGGACGAACCGCTGCCTCTGCGCATTCAATACTCGGGACCGGTCTTCCGTTATGAGAAGCCGCAGCAGAATCGTTATCGACAATTCACGATGACGGGCGCGGAGCTGCTGGGCGCTGGCGGCGCGAAAGCCGACGCCGAACTTCTGCATCTGGCCGGCCGCGGCCTGGAGCAGGTTGGCATAAACGACTACAAGCTCGTGATCGGCCATACCGCCGCGCTGGAAGGCTTCTTGCAGCAATTGGGTTTGCGCAAGCAACTGCTCAACCACTTGTTGCGCAACATGGAAAACCTGCGCAAGCGCGGCCTGAAACATGTGATCGATTCGCTGCAAGACATTTTCCCCGAGTTCGATGTCGCGGTCGCTGATGGCGGAGCGGCGGCCGGATCGGACACTGCCTCCGGCCAGCAACTCATTGAAGTTTTGCGTGAAATGACAGACGGTGAGGCGCGGCAAGCAATCGCTGATTTCCTGCATAGCCTGAATATTCGGATCGACACCAATCGCGACGAGGGCGAGGTCATCGACCGCTTGCTGCACAAAATCCGCGAGGTCGAGCAAGGACCGAAACTGCAGGTCGCATTGGACTATATGGCGCGGCTCGGTGAACTGCGCGGGCCACCGGCTGATGTGTTGCCGCGGGCGCGTGCGCTGGCGGCTGAATACAGCCTCGATCGGCATACGATTTCAGCGCTGGAAGACACCCTGGCTTGCCTGGCTGATTGCGGCGCGCTTCGTGGCGAGATCGAACTCGACTTCGGCTTGAACCGTGGTCTGCATTATTATACCGGCTTGATGTTTGAGATTCATTGTCCGAAGGCCGATGGCGAATCGCTACAGCTTTGCGGCGGTGGGCGATACGACAATTTGGTCAGCGTTCTTGGCGGGAGCGAGCCCGTGCCGGCGGCGGGATTCGCCTATGGCCTTGAACGTATCGCGCGCCTGCTCGACGAAGGGGAGCGCGCCTCACTTAAGCGTCCAGATGTCTATCTGATCCCCATCGCCGAGGCCGACGCGGCGGCCGGATTTCAGATCGCAAAC
>JAAXID010000037.1:0-8255 GCA_012270545.1 Anaerolineae bacterium
CTCAATCTCGGCGTCGACGGCATGATGCTGATGGGCGCCTTCACTGGCTTTTACGCCGTGCACGTAGCGCAGCAGAACGGGGCGCTGAGCGAGCCGCTGAGTTTGCTGCTCGGCGTCGCGGTCGCCTTGGTTGTCGGTGCTTTGATGGGCTTGGCGATGGCTTTTGTCAGTGTCACGCTGAAAGCGAAGCAGGGCATCAGCGGCATCGGCGTTTATCTTTTTGGTCTGGGCTTGAGCGAGCTTCTTTTCCAGCAGTGGGTGGGAACGCCGAAATCGGTCAACGGTTTCCCCCGGATTGACTTCCCGATCTTGACCGAGCTGCCGATAGTTGGCGAGATATTCTTCCACCACAATCTGCTCGTCTATGTGGCTTTTGCCCTGGTGCCGATCTCGGCTTATGTGCTTAATAACACGACCTTCGGCTTGATGATTCGCGCAGTCGGGCAGAATCCGGAGGCGGCTGACGCGATGGGTGTCAGCGTGGCGCGCGTCCGCTATGCCACCACCACAATCGGCGGCATGCTGGCCGGCTTGGCCGGCGCGTCGCTCTCAATCGCGCTGATCAATCTCTTCCAGCAGAATCTCACGGCCGGGCAGGGCTTCATCGCCGTCGCCTTGGTATATTTTGGTGGCTGGCGGCCCTATACAGTGGCGGCCGGCGCCATGCTTTTCAGCTTCGTCAATGCTCTGCAGTTGCAGATCAAGGTTGTCGGCGCCGACATTCCTTCTGAATTCGCCGTCATGGCGCCCTATGTGATCACGATCATCGCGCTGGTCTTCGCTACCAAGCGGCATGAGCAGCCAACGGCGTTGACGAAACCTTACGAGCGCGGGGAATAGATTTGTGGCGCTTACGTTGACTATTGCGGAGGCATAGCGAGCATGGGACAGAATTTAAACTACAGAGGACACAGAGATTGTAAAACGGTTCTTTGCAAAGGAGCAGTCATGAGGAAGATTTTGACAATCGGCCTGTTGGTTCTGTTCGTAATATCGGGCATGTCATCGCTGGCGGATGACGATGTGTTCCGCATTGCAACTCTGATGCCCAGCGCGACCAACGATCTCGCCTTCAGCCAAAGCATGTACGACGCGCTGGTGGCGATTCAAGCGGAACTGGGAGAAGAGGCATTTGAGTTCACAGTTCAAGACAGCACCTATATCGTGGATGACGCTGCGGTTGCGCTGCGCGACTGGGCCGCCTCGGGCGAATATCAGCTGGTGATCGCGCATGGCTCGCAATACGGACCGATTGTGGAGGAATTGGCGGCTGAATTCACCGATGTGTCCTTCGCCTGGGGAACGCGACAAGACACTTTCGGCATGGACAATGTGTACAGCTATGCCGCTGCTTCAGACGAAGGCGGGTACTTCAATGGCGTTTTGGCCGCTCATCTCACCGAGACCGGTGTAGTGGGCTTGGTAGGACCGATTGAAGTCGGCGATGGCAAGTTGTATGCCGATGGCTTCGCCAACGGGGTCGCGTCTGTCGATGAAGCTATCGAAGTAAACATTGTATTCATCGGGTCCTTCAGCGATGTGCCACTGGCGACGGAGGCGGCCGAAACCCATCTTGCCAACGGTGCGGATATCTTGACCGGCACGGCGCAGATGGTGGTCGGACCGATTGCGGTCGCTGTTGCGAACGACGTGCTCTGGTTCGGTTCCGATGCCAGCCAGGATGAACTGTCCGAAGACATCGGCGTTGCCTTTCAGATTTACAAGTGGGAAGTCCTCTTACTGGATATGATCAGCAACATCAAGGCCGGCGTTTTGGGCGGCGAATACTACAAGCTGACGCTCGAAAACGAAGGGCTGGTGATGGAGTTCGACAAGGATTTCGGAATCAGCGAAGAATTGATGGCGATCGCGGATGAGACCATCGCCGGTATCATCTCGGGCGATATTGTGCCGATCCCGGAGATGATCGAAGCTGAAATGTCTGACGATGAGGATGAGGAAGACAGTGAAGATTAGGTCTTGGCGGTAGGGCATGAGACATGCGTTTGTTTATTCGCGGGCATGGTTGCCCGGCTTAAAGCCTAGTATCCAGTAAAGGAGAGAATACCCATGAAGAAAGTTCTACTGCTTAGCTTGATAGTCGCCCTGTTTGCTGGGGTGATGCCGACGATGGCGCAAGACGTCTTTCGTGTTGCGGCCGTCGCGCCCAGCGCGACCAACGATCTCGCCTTCAGCCAAAGCATGTACGATGGCTTGATGGCGATTCAGAGCGCGATGGGGGAAGAGGCCTTCCAGTTCGACTTTCAGGATGGCACCTTCATCGTCGATGATGCGGCTGTCGCCTTGCGCGAGTGGGCCGCCTCCGGCAATTACAATCTCGTGATCGCCCACGGCTCGCAATTCGGCTCGGTCGTCGAGGAGCTCGCTCAGGAATTCCCCGAAGTTTCCTTCGCTTGGGGCACCGACGAAAACACCTTTGGCCTTGACAATGTCTTCGCCTACACAGCCGCATCCGACGAAGGCGGTTTCGTCAACGGCGTGATGGCAGGATTGATGACCGAATCGGGCGTCATTGGCGTTGTCGGTCCAATTGAAGTGGGCGATGCCAAGCTCTATGTCGATGGCTTCGTGGCGGGCGCCGGCGCTTCTAATCCGGCTGCCACCGTCAATGTCGTTTACATTCAGTCCTTCAGCGATGTCCCGCTGGCGACCGAAGCGGCGGAAACCCATATCGCCAATGGCGCGGATATCATGACCGGCACAGCGCAGATGGTGGTTGGTCCAATCGCGGTCGCCATTGAAAACGGCGTGCGCTGGTTCGGCACCCAAGCCAGCCAAGCCGAACTCGCAGGCGCCGCCGGCGTCGCCTTCCAGATCTATCGCTGGGATGTCATTCTGGCGGAAATGATCGGCCATATCCAAGCGGGTGTCCTGGGCGGCGAATCCTATGTATTGACGCTGGCCAATGGCGGCCTGGTCATGGAGTTTTCCGGCTAGACCGGCTGACTGTTGGTATTTGAGTCTACGGGGCGATCCGAGCGGTTGCCCCTGCAATACAGTTATGTTGAAAAGGGCGAGTCACCGGTTCGCCCCTACAACATCTTCGTTAGCAGACAGGGTAGTCGTGAATGTCTGAGATCAACAATGTCAAAGGAAACGTGCTGCCCACAGGTCACGAGCGCATCAATCAGCTCGAGATGATCGGAATCGTCAAACGCTTTCCCGGTGTGCTCGCGGCTGACAATATCGCCTTTGATGTCCAGGCTGGCGAGATTCACGCGCTTCTGGGCGAGAATGGCGCGGGCAAATCGACGCTGATGAAGATGTTATACGGCCTCTACCATCCGGATGAGGGGCGGATTCGCATCAACGGCGTCGACACGACGATTCGAAACCCGCAAGATGCCATTCAGCACGGCATCGGCATGATTCATCAGCATTTCATGCTAGTGCCATCGCTGACGGTTGCGGAGAATATCGCGCTGGGCATGAAATCCTCACGCGGCGTCCGCCTCGATCTGGATGTGGTCAGCCGCCGTGTGCTGGAACTCTCGGAAATATACAACCTCAAGGTCGATCCGGGTTTGCCGATTTGGCAGTTGGCTGTTGGCGAGCAGCAGCGGGTCGAGATTCTGCGCGCGCTCTACAAGGGGGCGGCGCTGCTAATTCTCGATGAGCCGACCGCCGTGCTCACACCGCAAGAGGTGGACGGCTTGTTCCGCATTCTCAAGCAGTTGGCGGATGACGGGCATGGACTGGTTTTCATCTCGCACAAACTGCACGAGGTGCTGGAGATCAGCCACCGTGTCACCGTCCTGCGCGATGGCCGTCGTGTCAACTCCATCCCCACCAAAGAGGCGACCCGACCCAAACTCGCGGAAATGATGGTCGGGCGACCGGTACTGCTCGCATACGACAAGAATCCGCCGGACCCGCGCGCTGATCGCTTGATACTCAACGGCGTCAGCGCGCTCAGCAATCGCGGTACGGTGGGCTTGGACGATGTATCGCTGCGTCTGCGCGCTGGCGAGATTGTTGGCATCGCCGGCGTATCCGGCAACGGTCAGCAGGAGCTGGCGCAGTGCATCGCGGGCTTGCGCCCCGTAACGGCCGGCAGGGTGACGGTTGATGGAATTGATGTCAGCAACGCGCAGCCGTCTTCGCTGAACGCCATCGGCCTGTCGCATATCCCGGAAGAGCGCATGCTCGATGGCGTCATCAAAGCCTTCAGCGTCGCCGAGAACTACGTCTTGCAAGATCACGGGCACCCCAAGTTCACCCGCGGCAAGATCTTCATGCTCTTCCACAAGATTCGCGAATTCTGTCGCCGCGCCATAGAGACTTACGAAATCAAAACGCCGAGCACGGAAACGCTGGTC
This sequence comes from Anaerolineae bacterium, assembly GCA_012270545.1. GTDB lineage: Bacteria > Chloroflexota > Anaerolineae > Aggregatilineales > Phototrophicaceae > UBA6055. Next base: position 4,341 of record JAAXID010000037.1, read on the forward strand.
AAGAGCTTGTCCGGCGGGAACATCCAGAAGCTGGTGCTGGCTCGCGAGCTGTCGCGCGATCCGGGCGTGCTGATCGCGGCGCAGCCGACGCGCGGCGTCGATATCGGCGCCACCGAGTATATCCACCAGCGCCTATTGCAAGAGCGCGACAACGGCACCGCCATCCTGCTCATCAGCGAAGATCTCGATGAGATTCGCGCGCTATCCGACCGGATCGCGGTCATGTATGAGGGGCGGATCGTGGGCGAGGTCGAGAACGTCAATGTGGATATCGAGCATCTCGGTCTGCTGATGACGGGCGGGGGATAGAGTCCCAATCAGTATTTTCGATTCTAAACGCTATCGGCGTCAGACCAGTCGAAATGTCCATTCGCCCAGCCCACTTGCCGCTCCACTTCTTACACCTCTACCGCGCCATGTCAACCTCGGTCGTGGGGGCCTTCTGCTTCAGCAATCCCCTCATCAAGTCCGCCTTACACATCGTCTGCGCGCCCTTCGTCCTCGAGCTCACCCGCCTCGGCCTCAAGATGGAAGGCATGATCGCGCGCGATGGTCACCTGAAAGGCGCGAGCCAGTGGCTGGTCGATATCGGGTCCAAGAGCATCCACATCCATGGCGCCGACAATGTGCCGCTGACGGGACCGGTTCTATTTGTGGGCAACCACGCCGGCTTGGGCGATGCACATGCGCTTTTATCGGCTTCGCCGCGGCGGGATACGCAAATTCTGGCGAATGACTTTGGCATTTTGCCGGGCTTGCGGGCGATGCGGCGCCACGTCATTCTCGTCGATCACAGCCAGCCGGTTGCGTCATTTAGAGCCGCGCTGCGCCATCTGAAGGCGGGAAAGTCACTGCTGCTTTTTCCGCGCGGGGAAATCGAAGCCGATCCGGGGTTCTATTTGGAATCAGCGCTGGAGACATTGCCGCAATGGTCGCGCAGCATCGAACTATTGGCGCGCCATGTTCCGGATGTGGCAATTGTGCCCTTTGCCGTCGGCGGCCTGCTCTCGCGAAGGGCGCTGCGAAACCCCATCGTGCGGCAATACAGGGAGAGCGACAGACGGCATTTTCTGGCGGCGACCTTCCAAATGATGTTCCCGTTTTACCGCGACCCCGTCATCAGTCTACACTTCGGACGGGCGCTTTGCGGCGAAAGGGCGAAGCGCGAACAGGTCCTCGCGCGGATGGAGAGCCTGCTTCGGCGTGTTCATGTTGAGCAGCAGAAGTAATTCCAAGGAAGTAACGAGAATGACTGCCACAAGAAAGATACTGCCAAAATAACGAAAGGGTGTAGAGGCGAGCCGGTAGCTCGCCCAGTTGACTATAAATTGCCAATCCCGTTTCGCATGATTAACTTGGTGCTACTGAGGTCGAGGAGTGATTTAGCGTGAAAATCTCAGGCGGGATTTCAGCCTGTCCATTTGATTGATACACGCCATAATAGCGGGACAATCAGCTTGCGCATAACTGCCGATATGTCATGAGCCAGTGGGCGAACAACAATCCAGCGCGGAACAATGCGGGGAAGTGGCAGGGCTACTGGAACCTGCTTATCTCGCTGGTCAGCCGCGATGTACGCGCGCGCTATCGGCGCACCATATTGGGTCCCCTCTGGGCGGTCATCCCGGCGATTCTATCCACTGTGATACTCAGTTTCTTGAGCGGTTTAGTTGGGGCGAGCAGTGAAGGCGCGCCGCGGCTTGCTTTCGTGATGGCGGCGACCATACCCTGGACATTTTTTCAGAGTTCGGTCGTTCGCATTCCCCATGGCTTTTTGGCGAACAGCACGATCCTGCGCAAGATGGCGGCGCCGCGCCAGATTTTTCCCTTCGTCGTGTTGCTCACGACGACTTTCGATTTCCTCATGTCTGGCATCGTCCTCATTGTGGTATTGCAGATCTTCCGAATTCCGGTCACTTGGGCTTGGCTGTGGCTGCCGCTGCTCGTCCTGATGGCCGGCGCTTTGGCCTGGGCGGTGGGGATAGGCTTAACCGCCTTCACGATCTATCGCCGCGATGTCTTGCATGGCATCCAGTACATCATGCAGGTTTGGCTTTTCCTGACGCCGGTCATGTATTCGTCGCAGGAGCTGCTCAGCCAGTGGCCGCTCCTACATACGCTGAATCCCGCAGTCGGCATTATCGACGGGTTTCGCAAAGTACTGGTATTTGGTCAAGCGCCGGATGTCGGCAGTTTGTTTATCAGCGCCTTGGCAATCGGACTTGTGCTTGTGATAACTTTCCCGCTATTTCACTTCATGTCTCGATATTTTGCCGATGTACTCTAAACGAGATTGCCGATGACGGTGGAATCGCCTATGAGCGGCGACTTGGCCATACAGGTGCATGGGGTATGGAAGCGATACGGCTTGCCCTTGCGCCCCTGGCTGCAGCGTCAGATTGATCAGCTGCGCGGCGAATATCATGGCGATCAGGCCGCATACGGACCCTGGGTTTTGCGCGATATATGCTTCGAGGTCAGACGAGGCGAATCGCTGGGCATCGTCGGCAAAAACGGGGCGGGGAAGAGCACCTTGCTCAAACTAATCGCCGGTGTAAGCCCGGCAACTTACGGCTCAGTGCAAGTTAGCGGGCGGCTCTTCCCGATGATTGAGCTCTCCGCCGGCATGCACAGAGACTTGACCGGGCGCGAAAACATCAAATTGCTCGGCGCCATTATGGGATTCACCTCGCAACAGATGGACGTCAAACTGCCGGAAATTGAAGACTTCGCTGAATTAGGCGATTGGCTGGACAAGCCGGTATGGCAGTATTCCAGCGGCATGCAGGCGCGCCTCGGCTTCAGCGTCGCCGTAAACGTTGAAGCTGATATTCTTCTGATCGACGAGGTGCTGTCGGTAGGAGATGTCAACTTTCAGAAAAAATGCCTCAATCACATGGATGAATTATCAAACAGCGGCGTCACCATCATCTTCGTCACCCACAGTCCCTATACGATCGAACGGATCTGCGAGCGGGCGCTGTATTTGGAAGATGGCCAAATCACCGCATCTGGCTCGCCCAGCGATATCCTCAGCGCCTACTTTCAGGTCGCGATGGACCGGTCGACGGTCATTGGGGAGAAAGACAAGGTCGCGGCCGATCTGCGTGAAGGCACCGGCGCCTTGCGCATTATGGATATCAGCATGCACGACGCGGTTAGCGGCCGCGAAATTACCGGCTTCTCGACGGGCGAATCTGTCGTCTTTCGTATCAGCCTGGACGTCAAAGAGGCGCTGCCGAGTTATCGCTTTTCGCTACGTATCGTGGATCCGGCCAGCACGGTCGTCAGTTATATTGAAATGCCGATGGCTTCCCGCCGATCACTTGTCCTGGAGCGGAACAGCGTGTTGGAATGCCGCGTAGACAACATCAACCTGCTGCCAGGCCAGTATTGGATCAATCTGGTCGCCAGGGAGACTGCTGGTCCTGTGATTGATTCTGTGTCCTACGCCTTTGCTTTTAATGTACGCGCCAGCAGCGAAGTGATTGAGCAAATGGAGCATCGCGGGATCATCTACCTTTCAGCGAGTTGGAATCTCGCCGCGGACGACGCATTGGAGAGCGCGGGGGAGCCCTGACCGGTAGCAACAGACCCAGCCAACAGTGGTCTTGGCGCCTGTGAAGAATAAGGCGCAGCGTCCGCTTCGGCAGTGCGTTTATGCCATATCGCAGATTCTATAGGTTATACAGCTCAGGGATTACTAAAACCTGCGTATTCGCGTGCATTTCGCTCACCTTCCCCAGCTAGCTGGATGCTCGCCATAAAGATGGCGAGGAGGGCCGGGGGCTGGGGGTAGAATTTCGGTGTTCAAATTGTAATACCAATCAAGCTCTACAAACTTGAGGCGACCGAGGAATATATCCACGTAATTCACCCTTCCTTTATCTCGGGAGTGTCTAATTTCGAGGAGGT
>JAAXID010000037.1:8296-23908 GCA_012270545.1 Anaerolineae bacterium
GGGGATGGGGTTAGAAAAGCAGAGTCCAGCCATTTAGACACTCCCCGTATCTCGGAAAATTTGACAAGGCGCATTTAAGCGTATATACTGCGATAGTTATATTATCGATTATCGATTATCCTAGAATTTGAATAAATCGTTGATTTCTTTCTTGATGAGTCGGCAAACGTAAAATGCAGACTGGCGCCTCACCTGGAATGACTCTCCCGAATGTCAGACTGGGAAACCGCCTGTTCGGCGCCCAGCGCGTGAAGTATGCGCTGGCATTGCCGGCATTTGTCTTCATCATCGCTGGCATTATCTATCCGACAGGTTATCTGCTATACAATTCGATGACCGCCTGGAGTCTGACCCGCCTGGATTTGGGGCAGACGTTCATCGGGCTGGACAATTACGGCAAGCTGCTGGCGGATCAGCGCTTCTATTCATCGCTGGGCATAACGGCTGTTTTCACTATCGCGACAACTTCGATTCAGACGCTACTCGGCGTCACCCTGGCTCTGCTGCTGAATCGCAATATCCGTGGCGAAGGTCTGGTGCGCACGCTTCTGCTGATCCCTTGGCTAACCGCGCCCTTCATAAGCGGCTTCAATTTCCGCTTCATGATGGCGCCGAACATCGGGGTGATCGCCCAAATGCTCGATTCTCTTGGTTTCGATGCGATTACGCAGACTTCGATTCTGGGCAGCCCCAAAACAGCTCTCGGCGCTTTGATACTCGTGCACGTCTGGAATGGCGTTCCGGGCACGATGCTGGTGGTAACGGGCGGTTTGAAGACGATACCGGAAGAACTTTACCTGGCTGCGCGCGTTGATGGCGCGGATCGCATCCAGATTATTCGCTACATAACATTGCCCCTGGTACGATACGCCATTCTGATTTCGGCATTCTTGACGACGCTCTTCATTTTCAAAGCCTTCGAAATGATCTTCATCATGACGGGTGGCGGTCCCGGTGATTCAACAGAAGTGCTAGCGATATACCAATACTGGGTGGGAATCCGCACGCTAAATATCGGATATGGTTCAAGCATCGCGGTGGTGCAGCTGCTCGTCGCCTTCATTGTCAGCCTCATTTATGCGCGCCTGATGTTCAGCGAGGCGGGTTAGCATGTACCAGAGGATGAGCCGCGCCAACCGCATTCTGACCTACGCCATGTGGCTGTGTTTGCTGGTCGTCTTTCTGTTTCCCATCTACTGGTTGATCGTCAGCTCCTTCAAAACCGAGGGTCAGCAGTTTGCTATTCCCCCGATCTGGTTTCCCTCACCGGCAACGCTGGAAAACTACATCAACCTGTTCAGCGATGCCAAGGTGATCAATTCGTTGAAGAATTCGCTTATGATCGCCGGGCTTACGCTTGCCGCGGTGGCGGTACTCGGCACCCCGGCCGCGTATAGCATGGCGCGTTTTCGTGTAGGTGGATCGCTGATGATGCTGGTGATATTCACGGCGCGGCTCTTGCCCCCGGTCGCTTACATCATCCCGCTTTTCGCCATGGCGCGGGGCCTCAATCTCTACGACAAGCAGGGATCGCTGGTGGCGCTTTACACGTTCTTCGCCTTGCCGCTGGCGATATGGATGCTAGTCGGTTTCATTTCGGCGATTCCGGATGAGATTGAAGATGCGGCGATGATTGATGGCGCCTCACGCCTTGGCGTGATATGGCATGTCGTTTTGCCCTTGATCCGCCCCGGTCTGGCGTCGGTCACCATCTTTATGCTGCTGTCATCCTGGAACGAGTTCGCGCTGGCGGTCACGTTGACGGCGCGCCATGCGCGGACCTTGCCAGTGACGATGTATACCTTTGTGACCAACCAGAATATCGCCTGGGGCGAGCTGGCGGCAGCCGGCGTCCTTTCGGCGACGCCAATTGTCATTGCCGGCTTGCTGGTGCAGAAGCACCTGGTCATGGGGCTCGTATCTGGCTCCGGCAGATGAGAGCTATGTTGAAAGGAGGGTCACTATAAGCCAAGTAAATCAATCACTGTTCGAAGTTATATATTTGATACGGAGACAAGACAATGAATAGGACTGTAATTCTACTTTTGCTCGTCTTGCTGCTGCCCATGGCGCAAGCGCAGGACATGGTGACGATCTCGATCGGTTCGGAAACCGGTGTGCACGCGGATGCCTTGATCGCCAATGCCGACCGCTGCGCGATGGAAGTCGGCGTCAACTACGAGGCGCATCAGCTGCCGCCCGGCGAGTGGATCAACTCGATCCTGCCGACGGAAGCGGCCGTTCGCAGCGGCCTCTACGACATTGCCTACATCCCCATCAGCAAGATCCCGCAGTTCGTCGCCGCTGAATACCTATTGCCTTTGGAAGACTTCGATATAGAGGCGCTGAATCCCGACGACATTGCCTTCTTCAACTTGACCGAATATGAGGGCAAGCACTGGCTGGTGCCTTGGCTGAACGAATATCAAGGCATCCTCTATCGCACCGATCTGCTCGGTCACCTGGATGAACAAGCGGCTTTCATGGAAGCCTATGGCTATGAGCTGGCCGCGCCACGGAGCAGGCAGCAATACTACGACCAAGTGGCCTTCTTCCACCGCCCGGACGAGGGTCTTTACGGCAATATCGCCTATGGCTTGCGTGCCGGCTGGATCAACATCTTGCATGAAGCGCTGAACTTCATGCACGGCATCGAGATCGCTGATAATGACACGCTTGAGGTGAGTGTCAATACCCCGGAAGGCCGGGCTGTGCTGGCTGATATGGAGATGCTCTATGGTATGGCCGATCCCGCTTCGTTCACGGCTGGCTGGGTCGAGGGCAACGCCAACTTCACCGCCGGGCGCGACTATAGTCTCGTCACCTGGAATAGCGTCTTGCTGTACGGAAACGATCCGGAAACCTCGGCAGTGGCCGGCAACATCGGCTTCCAGCTTCTTCCCTTGCCGGATGATGGGATCGAGGAACCGAAAGGGTTCCTGAGTCAGTGGGGTCCCGCCCTCTCTAGCACAACCGAGAATCCGGAGAAGGCCTTTGAGATGCTGGTCTGCCTGACCAGTACGGAAAGCGGCGTCCTGGGCGTCACCGAAACGACATTGGGCAATTCGCCCGCACGGATTTCGGTCCTGCAGGACGAACGCGCGCTGGCACGCTTCCCCTGGCTGGGCGACATTGCCGCCGGCATTGTGGGCTTGAACATTATCTCCACGCCAAGCATTCCGGAATGGGGCAGCATGGTTCGAGGCGATGTACTGCCACGCAACCTGTCGACATTTATTTCTGGAGAGGCCACAGTCGAAGAAACCGCCGCGACGATCGAAGCGGAAATCCTGCAAATCCTGCGCGACGGCGGGCACATTGAAGGATAAGTTGCAGAGTTTCCTTAGCGTTTGGTGGAAAGGCCGGCAGCAGCTCACCGGCCTTTTCTGTAGCTAGCGGGTCAGCGCGCGCGCATTGCGAAAGTTTCGTCGCCGACAGTAGTCATCGACTAGACGCGCTGTAGATAGCACCGGACTGTTTGACAGAACATTTCCGGATTCTCCAAATGCGTGTTGTGCCCGGCTAACGGGATAATCGAGAGGCTCGACAGCGGTATTGCCTCATTCATGGCTTGGTTGTTTCGCCGAAACTTGTCATCGCGCTCGCCAACAATCAAGCAGGTCGGCAGGGAGAGATTCGGAAGCTGTCCCCATAGATTTGGCTGCACGCCTGTGCCCATGCCACGCAAACTGTTCGCCAAGCCCCTGGGACTATTAGACAATCTTTGGGCTCGCTGCACGCGGATTAGCCCGTCAGATTGCGTCGCCAACGTCGGCAGGCTCTCCCAATGCTGAACAAACCACGCTAGGCCATTCGCCTCGATCTCATCCGCCAACTCGTTGTCACGGCGGCGGCGTTCAACGCGCGCTGGCTCGGCAGCCAAGCCGGGTGAAGCGCTCTCCAGGATCAGTGAACGAAAAAGAGTTGCGTAGTGAAGCCCGAGGTATAGCGCCAACCGCCCACCCATCGAATAGCCGAGCAGGTGTGGATTCATCACCTCCAGTTGGCGCAACAGGTCGATGAGGTCTGCGGCAACAGACTCCATGCGAAAACTCGCCACATCGTCCGGCACATCGCTCGCGCCGTGACCAAGCAGATCGAAGGCGATGCACTGAAAGCCTTCCGCGAGCTGCCCAATGACCGTGCGCCAGGTCGAATTGTCACCACTGAACCCATGCAGGAACACAAGCGGATCGCCGGCGCCGCTGATCTCAATGTTATAGTGATGTCCGCTATTAGCCGCTCGAAATCGCGTCATCGAAGAGCCGCCGCGCTTCCCGTCGTTGAATCTTGCCGGCTGCGCTGCGTGGCAAAGCGTCCACAAATACGACCCGCCGCGGAACTTTGTAGCCCGCCAAGCGTTCGCGCGCGTATTTCATAATCGCTTCGGACGAGGGGGGCGTAGGCTCGCCCGGGTCGTGCAGGGGCACGTGGACACTGCCCCGCCGACACTGCCCGCCGAGACCGACCGCCGACACAGCCCCGTCAACGGACGCGCCCACGCAGCGCTCAATGACCGCCGCCACGCCTTGTCCCCACTCCGCGTCGGGGATGCCAAACACGACCGCCTCAGCCACGTCAGGATGCGAGCGCAGAACCCGCTCCACCTCAGCCGGATAGACGTTCTCGCCGCCGCTGACGATTAGATCCTCACGCCGCTGCAGGATGAACAAATCGCCATCTTCATCGAAATAACCGATGTCGCCAGTATGCAGCCAGCCAGCGCGTATTGCCGCGTGCGACGCATCCGGATCGCCATAGTAGCCGCGCATTACACTGCCGCCTTTGATAAGCACCTCGCCCGGGACCCCCGGCGCGGCATCCACACCATTCTCGTCGATGATGCGCACCGTCGCCGTCATGAGCGGTTTGCCCACGCTGCCGGGTTTCTTATAGACCAAATCCGGCAATGCAGTTGCGACTTGTGATGCCGCTTCCGTGAGCCCATATGTCGTTGCGATCGGCAGCCGTTCCGCGATGCAGCGCGCCACAAGCTCGGGGGCCGGCGCCTCTCCGCCAAGCAAGATGAGGCGCAGATGCCGATTCCAAGGCTCTGTCTTTGCCTGCAGCAGGCGCTGCAGTATCGTCGGCACGAGTGACACCAGGGTGATCGGGTTCTCGCTCAATACGCGATTGGTCTCCTGAACATCAAACGGCGCTGACGGACCGAACTCGACAGCGCTGCCGTAAATCAGCGACCGCAAAATAATGCTGAGCCCACCGACGTGATAGAGCGGCAAGACGCATAACCAGCGTTCATCGCGCGGCCTTTCCAGCTTCAGCGCCGACGCCAGCGCGCTGTGATAAATGTTGCCATGCGTCAAGACGGCCGCTTTCGGCCTGCCGCTAGTGCCGGAGGTATGAATGATGGCGAAATCATCATTAAACTTCATGGCGCCATAATCAGCGAATTCTGAAACCGGATCGCGCAAGCTCGCCGCTGGCAGCTTAAACACATCCGCATCCATCTCGCTGGTTAGAGCCAGCGTCTCCGGTTCGCATAGTATCAGCCGGCATTCGGCGTTCTTAACCTGCCAGGCCAGCTCGCGGGGCTTCAGTCGCGTATTCAACGGCACGCTGACAACCCGCATGCGCATCAATGCCAGCAGCGCCAGCGCGAATGACGGGGGCTTCGGCATCAGGATCGCCACTTTGTCGCCAGGCGCAAGCGCCGCCCGTTTCAGAATCGTCGCGCAGGTCGCCGAGACGAGGCGATTGACTTGGGAGAAGGTCAACCCCGCTTGCCCCATAGCAAAGAATATCTTGTCCGCTTCCGGGTTCAACGGCCGCTGAAGATCGCTCATTTGTGTTGCATCCCGCCCAGCTATCCGCCCGTCACGCTCAAGACCGCCGCGGGAATTTGCTGAAGTCGGGCGTACGCCCTTCCAGGAAGGCATTCTTGCCCTCGCTGCCTTCTTCCGTCATGTAGAAGAGCATGGTCGCGTCCCCAGCCAGCACTTGCAGGCCGGTCTGCCCATCCAACTCGGCGTTCAAGCCCGCCTTGATGAAACGCAGCGCGATCGGGCTTTTGCTCAGGATCTCGCGCGACCAACCCAGCGCTTCTTTCTCCAACTCCGCCAAAGGCACGACCGTATTCACCATGCCCATCGCCTCGGCTTCGGCAGCGCTATATTGACGGCAGAGGAACCAGATCTCGCGCGCCTTCTTCTGCCCGATATGCGCCGCCAAAAACGACGAACCGAAGCCGGCGTCAAAGCTGCCGACGATGGGACCGGTCTGTCCGTAAATGGCATTGTCGCTGGAGATGGTGAGGTCACAGCAGACGTGCAAGACATGCCCGCCGCCGATCGCGTATCCGGGAACGACCGCAATCACAGGCTTGGGGATATTGCGGATATAGCGCTGCAGCTGCAAGACATTCAAGCGTGGCACGCCGTCATCGCCGACATAACCGGAATGCCCGCGCACCTTTTGATCGCCGCCAGCGCAGAAGGACCAGACCCCGTCTTTGGTGCTGGGACCATTCGCCGTGATCCACAAGACGCCGACTTCGCCATCGTTCCAGGCCTGCAGCAGCGCCTCGGTCATTTCATCGATCGTCTTGGGGCGAAAGGCATTGCGGATATCGGGTCGGTCAAAGGCGATCCGCGCGATCCCTTCCGCCTTGTGATAGGTGATGTCGTCATAGGCTTTCACCTCTTGCCAATTCGCCAGCCGCATCAAATCCTGCGTTTTGATTTGTGCTTGCTCTTCTTTGCTCGTCACCATCTAGTCGTCTCCTGTTCTCTACCAAGGTGTCTTATGAGTTCATCCTCTTTAGTTTCTGGTGTACCGCCGCCATGATCTCGTTCCGCCGCTTCAGATCGGCGCCGGCATCGGTGCGCACTTCGATCAGCGTCGATTCCGCTCCGCCGACCGACTCGCTAAAAGCTTTCCGAAATGACGCGCGGTCGTCGGCGCGAATATAGCGCAAGCCATAGAGCGCCGCCGCGCGCGCGAAATCCAGGCCATGCGCGGTGAAGAAGTAATCGCTGAAGTCCGGCTCGAACTCGCGTATCGGCAGACGGTGAAAGATCCCGCCGCCCTCGTTGTTGAGCAACACGATCGTCAGCGGGACGCCACAGCGTTTGATCGCCAGCAGGCCGTTCATGTCATGGTAGAGCGTGATATCGCCCAAAACCGCCACCAAGGGCGAATCGGGCCGCGCCGCTCCCGCTCCCAAAGCGGTTGAGACATTGCCGTCGATACCCGACGCGCCGCGATTGGCATAGGTGATTACAGGCTTCCCGTTCGACAGGCCAAACTGATCGAGATGCCGAACGGGCAAACTGCTGCCGGCGAAGAGCGCGCTGCCCGCCGGCATCAAGTCGACGACATCGTGAAGCACCGCGCCGTCGAAAAAAACGCCGCTTTCGATTTCCTGCGCGATGACCTGCCGGGCGACACAATCGGCGCGCGACACTCGCTCGCTCCAGGACTTCGTGGCTTGAGCGGCCGGCGCAAACCCGTCCCACTCGCAAACATCGAGCTTCGCCGGATTGATGGTCAGGTGCTGCGTGACGCTATGGCTATCGTCCGCCCACTCGCCCGCCCTGCTGCAAAATATGTGGTAGCAAAGCTGATTGCCAGCCAGGAAGTCCTGCATAGGCTTAGACAGCGGTGGCGCGCCAAATCGGATCAAGACCTCAACTTGGGAGAAGTCCATTGCGGCCGCTGTCATGAAGCTTTCATAAGCGCCGATGGCAGGCGCAGCTCGCATATTTGAAGTGTATTCCGCCAGGATGGGAAACCCGCTGAGGCGCGAGAGTTTGGCCGCCCAAGGCAGCATCCGCCCCCGCTCCAGTTCGCTGCGGCAGCTCCCGTGCCCGAAGTAGATGATGCCCTTTCGCCGCAAGACATCCTCGCTCAAGAGCGTCCTCAATCCTGACGAGCCCGTCCCGCTCTCGCCAACGAAGCGAATCGGAGCGCGCCTGTCAATCTTCATCGCCTCGGCGTCATCAGCGCCCGGTTCAAACGGCTTGCGATACGGAAAATTTATATGTACGACGCCGCGCTTGCTCAGTGCCGTGGCATAAACGCGCGCCGCCAGCGTCCGCAGATTTCGCAGTGTGATGGCAGGCGCATCTTTCTCGGGGAGTGGCGCATCATAGAACCAGTCGGCGCAATCGCCATACAGTTTGATTTGGTCGATGGTCTGGTTCGCCCCGCTACCACGCAATTCATGCGACCGATCGGCAGTTAACACGATCAAGGGCACACGCGACTGATGCGCCTCCACAATCGCCGGGAAGAAATTCGCCGCCGCAGACCCCGACGTGCAGACGATGGCGGCCGGTTCATCTGTTGCCAACGTCAAACCCAGAGCGAAGAATGCGGCGCTGCGTTCATCAAGATGCGAATACAAGTCGATCTCATCTCGGTGTCGCGTAAACGCCAGAACAAGCGGGGTATGCCGCGACCCCGGCGTTAGGCAGACACGTTTCAAGCCCGCGCCGATCAAGGCGTCAACGAATGTATTGGCGTGGAGCGTGCTTGGATTCGCCACTCAATCGTCATTTCCAACCACAAAGACACAAAGGGCACAAAGAATTGACTAAAGGACGATTCTCTTTATGCCATCCTTCAGTCGCACGACATTGAAATTGATTAACAGACCAGTGCGTAGTTTTGCGACTTTAAGATAAGTTATCAATTGAGCCGTGTGGATCGGCGCCAACTCTTTGACGGATTTGACTTCCACAATCACCCGATCTTCAACAATTATGTCCGCAATCAGGTTGCCTATGCTCCGTCCTTTGTAATCAACCTTGATCTGTTTTTGCCGTTCAAAGGCTATTCGTCGAGCCTCAAACTCGGCACAAAGCGCTTCCTCGTAGATGCTTTCTAGCAGTCCAGCCCCTAGACAACTGTGCACTTCAATCGCAGCGCCAATAATCCGATAAGATAATCTCGCTGGTCTACTGGATCCTTCAACCATACTTGTTTCTCCACCGATAGTAATCTGGCTTTGTGACCTTCGTATCTTTGTGGACAAAAAGGTCACCTCAAGCTGTGCGCGTCGAGCATCGGGCGGAATTTGAGCGCGGTCTCCTCCCACTCGCGTGCCGGAACACTGTCGGCGACGATGCCGGCGCCGGCGTATATCCAGGCGCGCGCTTCCTGGGCAACGGCGGAACGAATCGCCACGGCGAACTCGCCATCGAGTTGCGAGTCGATCCAGCCGACTGGCGCCCCATACCAACCGCGCGGAATCGGCTCCAGCTTGCGGATCACCCTCATTGCCATTCCCCGCGGATCGCCCCCAAGCGCGGGCGTCGGATGCAGCGCCTCGACCACTGGCAAAATGCCAATCGGCCGCTTCAGAAGCCCGCGGATCGGCGTATGAATGTGCTGAATATTGCTGACTTTTAACAGCTCCCGTGGGCGAATCTCCAACGATTCCGTGACCGGCCTGAGGCGATCGCGCATCTTTTCGACGACGATCTCATGTTCAATGCAGTCTTTGGCGCTGGCGAGCAAATCCTCTCCAAGACGACGGTCGGCGTCCGCAGTTTCGCCACGCGCGGCGCTGCCCGCCAACCCCATCGTGTCGAGCTGCCGCCCACGCACTGATGCAAGCAGTTCCGGCGAGGCGCCGTAGAAGGCGTAGCGCGGCCGCGGCTCAAACAGAAAACGGTAACAGTTGGCATAATGCGTCGCCATCTGGCGCAGTATCGGCAACAGCCTAACCGGCTGATCGAAGCGAAGTTCCGCCGCCCGTGCCAATACGACTTTTCTCAACGTGCCGGCATGAATGCGCTCGGTCGCGTCGTTGATCATCCTCTCCCAGACAGGATAGTTCATCGGATAATCGATGTCGACAAGCGCGCTCTGACGTCCCTCAACCGGCGCCCACTCGCCAGCTTTCAACTGCGCGATCTTCTGTTGCAGCGCAGCCCGCAAATCGGGTATCAGTGGAGCGGGCGATTCCTCAGGCGGAATCTGTGTGTTAATCGTCAGCCACATGGTGTCGCCGCAACTCGCCAGTTGATAATGGGGTAGCGCAAAAAACGCGGGGCTGTATATCGACCAGGTATTATCCGGCGTGAAATCGTCGCGAAACGCGAACCCACCTATCAGACGCGGACCGCTCAGCGGATTGCCCTCCCCGTCGATCTGCGCGCCTTCAAACAGCTCCCGCGCGTAATTGGCGATCTTGTCGAAGCGCTCCGCTCCCCAGGCCATCAGCTCGACAGCCGTGCCCGCGCCCGCAAAAGCGACGTGGTCGTCATGGTTCTCCCAATAGAAACGCGTCTGGCCCTCAGCGGCCGCTAGAAATCCGGCGAAACTGATGCCGTCGACCGGCAGGCTGCAACTGAGCAAACGGCCGTAACGCTGATTGATCGTAGCATCGCGCAATGCGCTGGATTCCATATATCAATCCTGGTAACCGACGCTCTTCAGCAGCAGCGGCAGCAATGCCTCCATGATCTCATCGCGGCTCGGTTCCCCGGTGTAGACCCACTGAATCACGACGCTGTAGATGGCGCCCATCCAGGCGTGTGAGACAATATGCGTATTCACCGGCGCGATCGATCCATCGGCAACCGCTTCATCCAGATACGTCTTGATCAACAGGGCGAAGCGATCAGTGACTTCCATGCGCTTGCGCTCGAAGACCGTGCCCAAACCGACGGCTTGCACCAGAAGCAGCTTGGCGGGTCGTCTGTATTTGCCGAAAGTATCCAGCACCGCCTCCAGCGCCACCTGCACGCGGTGGATGCCCGGCGCTTCTTCATTGATCGCTTCGCGGGCGCGGCGTTCTATGACATCGGCAAATTGATCGACCAGCGCGATGAAGAGCTTCTCCTTGTTGGGAAAGTGAAAATAGATCGAGCCCTTGCTTATGCTGGCTTCAGCGACGATCTCATCCAGCTTGGTGTCATGGAAACCCTTGGCGCTGAAGATGTTCAGGGCGGCGTCGAGGATGCGTTCGCGGGTGGAGCGGGGGTCGGGGGATTCTTGGGTCATCGCAACTCAGTACTGACCAGTCAGTACTGTCATTGTAGCATAGATTAGGCGGATAGTGCGGTAGAATTGGGGAGTGGTGCAGGGCAATCGCCTCAAATTATTTTTCACCACAAAGACACAAGGAGCACAAAGTTAAGTTTGAAATGGCTCTTCACATTCTCAAAGGGCAGGAAATTAGTCTTAGCCCCTCGCTGAATCTCGTTTTGGAGTAATAAATTGGCAGATAACTTTCAACAAAAGGCTTTTCTTCTGTGCTCTCTGTGTGTCCTCTGTGGTTAAACTTCTCTTTGTTATTCTCGTCGCTGTGGATTTCAATTTTGAAGCGATTGCCCTGGGGAGTGGTGAAAATCGTGTACAGCGTCTCATTGCGCTACCCATAGAATTCATCAGGCCCTAGAATCGCGTTATCGATCGGATCTGACGGGGACGACAAGCCGTCAATCGGGATTAGTTTCAGGGAGTTTGCTAATGGATCAATTCATGGCGATGGCGATAGAAGAAGCCTACGCCACCAAAGCAGAGGGCGGCAGCCCTTATGGCGCGGTGCTCGTTCGCAATGGCGAAGTCATCGGGCGCGGACGAAATCTCATGATTCAGAACAATGACCCGCTCAGCCACGGCGAAATGGAAGCGATCAAAGCGGCGGGCCTGCAAGAGACCTATGCCGACACGGTGCTCTATACCACCGCGTTTCCTTGTTTGATGTGCGCCGGGGCGATCGTGAGGTATCAGATTCCCAAAGTGATCATCGGCGCCAGCTGGGAGCATAACGGGCCTTCGCGCGATTTCATGCAGTTGCACGGGATTGAATTGCTGGAGTGGCGTCTGGAGGAATGCTATCGCATCGTCGACTAGGCTCAATCGGCCGATAGCGCCTGTGGCAGCGAGAAACTGAAGGTCGTACCCTCTGATTCGACGCTCGTGGCCCAGATGCGTCCGTCATGCGCTTCGATGAAGCCGCGAGCGATCGCCAATCCCAAGCCGGTTCCGCGCGCGCCATCGTCACTACGCTTGCGCGACCCCTCGCCGCGATAAAAGCTCTCAAAGAGTTGAGGTAAAACGTCCTCGGGAATATACGATCCGCTGTTGTGGATGTCGATGCGAATCTCATCACCGACGCGCCAGGCGCGCAAAGTGACGCGAACACCGCTCTCCGCATATTTAAGGGCGTTGTCGACCAGATTCGTCAATACGCGCTGAATCTTGTCCGGCGCCATCAGAATCATATCGACATCATCGGCGACTTCGCCCTTCAGTTCGATGCCGCGCTGTTCCGCCTTCAGCCGCATGCTGCCCAAGGTATCCGAAATCAAATCGCGAATTGACGCGCGCTGAATACTGATCTGAAGATGCCCGACATCGAGCTGCGCCAACTCAAACAAGTCATCGATCAAGCCGCTGAGATGCTCGATTTCGACGCGGCTGTTATCCAGATAGCGGCGAACGGTCTCGTCATCAGCGACCACGCCATCGAGCATCGCCTCGATCATCACGCGGATCGACGTCAGCGGCGTCCGCAAATCATGCGATACCCAGGCGGTCAAGTCGCGGCGCGTCTGCTCAAGCTGCTGTTTCTGCTCTTCGACTTCTTGCAGATTCCGCGCCATGGTATTAAATGTATCCGCCAGCTGAGCGATTTCGTCGTTGCCGGAGATTTTCAAGCGGATCGTGAAGTCTCGCCCGGCGAGCGAGTGGGTGGCATCGCGCAGTTTGCTGAGCCGGTCGGTCATCGTCTTGGACGCGAAGAAGCCGATGGTCAGCGCCGACAGCCCGGCGAATACCAATAAAACCGAGGTCAGCGTCAGGTAATGGCTCTGAATGAAGGTGAAGCGGGCGATGACCCAGACGTTGAGGAAGATCATCAAGACCAGCAGCGCGATCACCATCCAGATTGCCCAACGCAGACTGCGAAACCATTCCAAAACACCCAGGCGATAAAAGGCGTAGGACAGCAGCGAACTTGTCACGCCGGTGACGGTCATGAAGGCCAGCAGATCCTGCACTTCATGACCGGGCAGGTCGAACATAACCAGCTCGCTGAACAAGGCGCCAGCTATTGGAATCAGCAAAACGATCAAGAAAATGATGAAGGGGTTCTGGTACAGCCGCTGATCCACGCGCATCGTTTTAATCACTTTCGCTACTTGGCGGAGGGCGCCTCAAACTTGTAACCCACGCCCCAGACAGTCTGGATGTAACTCGGCTTGCTCGGGTTTGGCTCCAGCTTTTCCCGCAAGCGCCGGACGTGTACGGTCACCGTGCTTTCGTCGCCGTAAAACTCGTAGCCCCAGACCTTGTCCAGCAGCTGCTGCCGCGTGAACACCTGCCGCGGATGGCGCAGCAGAAACCAGAGCAGATCGAATTCCTTCGCCGTTAACGAGACGTCCTTTCCATCGACGCTGACCGAGCGGCTGCGCGGATCGAGGGACAGGCCGCCAAATTCGACCGGGCTCTCGCTTTCGACTTCGGCGGCAATACTGCGGCGCAGCACCGCCTTCACCCGAGCCACCAGCTCGCGCGGGCTGAATGGCTTGGTAACATAATCATCCGCGCCCAGCTCCAGCCCCGCTACGCGATCGACTTCATTGCTGCGCGCTGTGAGCAAGATAATGGGGATATCGCCATCAATTTGCAGCGGACTGTAATCATCGGCCTGACGCAAACGGCGCGTGATGGCGAACCCGTCAACGCCCGGCAGCATGATATCAAGCACTATCAAATCGGGACGGCTGCTCTGCAAGATGGACAAAGCCTGGGGTCCCGTCTCCGCCTCGGTGACGGCGAAGCCCTCCAATTCCAGGTAGCGCCGCACTACTTCGCGGATCGTCCGTTCGTCATCTACTACCAGAATATTTCGTTCTTTTGCCATTTTTCCCACGCCATTCTGTGCCTGCTGATCGCTGTACATTCTAGCCTAGATTGCAAATCTAACCGAGCGCTTAACGACGGGGCGCGGCTGCAAATTCGACAGGCATGCCGCACAAGGACCCGGCCTATTTTCGCTGCGGAATTATCGACTACATTGCGTTATGATGGTGCGCGTTTGAGGATAAACCAATGGGGGCTCATGATGACGGGCAGCATCCAAAACGCAATCGATTATCTGCAGGAAACGCAAGACAAGATGATGGAAGACTACAAGGAACTGCTGCGCTTTCCGTCCATCAGCGCTGACCCGGCCTATGCGGACAATGTGCGCGCCTGCGCTGACTGGATCGTCATGCAGCTCGAGGCTTTGGGCTTCGACAGTTGTGAAGCGATAGCCACCGCCGGTCATCCTGTGGTCTATGGCGAATGGCTCAAGGCCGGCGCTGACAAACCGACCGTGCTCGTCTACGCGCACTATGATGTTCAGCCGGTCGATCCGCTGCCGCTTTGGCACACAGAACCCTTTGAGGGCGTCATCAAGGAGCGCAACATGTTCGCGCGCGGCGCCAGCGACAATAAAGCCGGCGTCTGGGGCAACCTCAAGACTTTCGAAGCGCTGCTGCGGACGAAGGGCGCGCTGCCGGTCAACGTCAAGATCATGTTCGAAGGCGAAGAAGAATCGGGCTCGCCCAGCATTGAAGCCTTCGTCGAGGCGAACAAAGAGCGGCTGAAGGCCGATGTGCTGCTGAATTGCGACGGCGACTTCGCGCCCGCTGATCCGCGGCTCTATTACGGCGGACGCGGCATGGTCACGGCCGAGGTCCGGGTCCGCGGTCCTAAAGCCGATATCCACTCGGGCCTCTACGGCGGTCTGGTACAGAATCCCTTGCATGTCGCCGGCCGGATCATCGGCTCTTTCCATGACGATGAGGGACGCGTCCAGCTGCCCGGCTTCTACGACAAGATTCGCGGGGCCAGTGCAGCGGACAAAGCGCGCATCGACGCCGGCTTTCAGGCGGAGGCGCTGAAGGAGGGCGCTGGCGTCGATCGCTTCTGGGCGGAAGAGATCGCGCCGGCGGCCGAACGCGCCACGGTCTACCCTACCTGTGATATCACTGGCATGTGGGGCGGCTATCAAGGCGCCGGCAATAAAACCATCATCCCGGCGGAAGCCGGCTTCAAAGTCACCATGCGCCTCGCGCCGGATCAAGACCCGAACGAAATCGCGGCGGCGCTCAAGGGTTATGTCGAAGGCTTTGCGACCGATAGCGTCAAGGTGGCGTGCGACATCGGCGAGCTGGGCTGGTACTTTCAACTGGTCACCGACGGGCCCTGGCTGGAAGCGGTGCAATCGGCCATTGAAGCGACCATCGGAAAGCGCGCGCAGCTCGTCCGCACCGGCGGCTCAATCCCGATACTCGGCGTCTTCAATCGGCTGATTGGTCTGCCCATCACAGCGTTTGCCTACGGTGAAGGCGAAGGCATCCACTCACCCAATGAGTACCTGAAGCTCGATAGCTTCTATACGTCGCTGGAGGCGGCGGTGCGCTTGTATCACAACTTGGGGGATGTTGAGATTTAGATTTCGGAGGCGCATCCCCTCGCTTCGCCCGTTAAATCAGCAAGCCCAGCGCCACAAACACGACACCCAATAGCGCGAAAACCAGCGCCGAACGCCGTGTCTTGTTGTCCCAGGCCTCGGTCCGCTCGGGGTTATCCACCCGCCAGCGCGGCTCCAGCGAATAGAGCCGCCAGACCAGATCGCGCCGGAAA
>JAAXID010000233.1:0-4419 GCA_012270545.1 Anaerolineae bacterium
ATCACTATCGCGCCGGCGCAGACCTTGACGGACAAGGAGATTCAGCGGCTGAGAAATATGTCGCGGAAAATATTCGACCGCGTCGGCATCACAACCGGCGGCGCCAATGTGCAATTCGCCATCAGTCCCGACGACGGCGAAGTCTACGTGATTGAGATGAATCCGCGCGTGTCCCGTTCATCGGCGCTGGCGAGCAAAGCGACCGGTTTTCCCATCGCCAAGATCGCCGCACTGGTCGCTGTTGGCTTCACGCTCGATGAGATTCCCAACGACATCACCTTGAAGACGCCCGCCAGTTTCGAGCCATCGCTGGACTATATCGTTGTCAAGATACCTCGCTGGGACTTCAAGAAGTTCGCCGGAGCCGATCCGGTTCTGGGTCCGCAAATGAAAGCCGTTGGCGAAGTGATGGCGATCGGACGCACCTTTCCCGAAGCGCTGCAAAAGGGCGTGCGCTCTCTGGACATCGGCATGGATGGATTTGGCAGTCAGGTCGATGGCGATTTGACGCCGGAAGCGCTCAGTGTGCCCACCGCTCAGCGTCTGTTTCAGGTCGCCAGTCTGATTGCCAGCGGCGTCGACTTTGAAGAAATCGTCGGGCAGACGCATTTTGATCCCTGGTTTGTACAGCAGATGAGCGACCTGATGGCGATACATGGATCAGTCTTGGGCAAGGCATTACAGCTAAAGGATTTAGTCGAAATCGATCTGCGCAGGCTGAAGCAGCACGGATTCAGCGATGCCTACATTGCTGGTCTGGTTGGCCTGGACAGGTTCGCCGTGCGCAACTATCGCAAGATGCTCGGCGTCGAGGCCAATTTCTACCGCGTCGATACCTGCGCCGCCGAGTTTGAAGCGCTGACGCCTTATCTTTATTCAACTTACGAGATGGAAGACGAGGCCCTGCCGAGCGAAGCGCGCAAGGTGATGATCCTGGGTGGCGGACCTAACCGCATCGGCCAAGGAATTGAATTCGATTACTGCTGTGTCCATGCCTGTTTCGCTTTGAAAGATGCGGGCTACGAGACCATCATGGTAAACTGCAACCCGGAGACGGTCAGCACCGATTACGACACCGCCGATCGGCTTTACTTTGAACCCTTGACGGCCGAGGATGTGATGAACATCGTCGATCGTGAAAAGCCCGACGGCGTGCTGGTGCAATTTGGCGGGCAGACGCCGCTCAACATCGCTCACGATCTGGAGCGGATGGGCGCGCCGATTTGGGGCACCTCGGTCGAAACCATTGATCTTGCCGAAGACCGTGAGCGCTTCAACGCATTAATGCGGCGGTTGAATATCGCGCAGCCAGCCGGGGCGACGATATTGCGGCGAGCCCAAGCGGCTGAAGCGGCCGCTTCAATCGGCTACCCGGTGCTTGTGCGCCCGAGCTATGTTTTGGGCGGTCGTGGCATGGCTATCGTCTTTGATGAAGGGCAGCTGCTGGATTGGTTGGATGCAAATGTGGAATGGGGCGGGCATCCTGTCTTGATCGATCAGTTTCTCGATGATGCTTATGAAGTCGATGTCGACGCTCTCTGCGACGGGAGGAACGTGACCATCGGCGGCATCATGCAGCACATAGAGGAGGCTGGCGTCCACAGCGGCGATTCCGCTTGCGTCGTGCCGCCGTACAAAATCAGCTATTTTCACTTGGACATCATCCGCGACCACAGTCGGCGGATCGGTCTGGCGCTGGGCGTAAAGGGCTTGTTCAACATTCAGTTTGCTGTCAAGGATGACGAAGTATACGTGCTGGAAGTCAATCCGCGGGCGAGCCGGACCGTACCTTTCATCAGCAAGGCGACCGGTCATCCGCTGGCGCGATACGCGGCGCAGATCGCAGCTGGTGCGACGCTGGTGGATTTGGGCTTTCTCCAAGAACCATCCGTCAGCGGTTTCTTCATCAAGGAAGCGGTATTTCCCTTTCAGAAGTTCCCCGGCGTCGACGCGCGGCTCGGTCCGGAGATGCGCTCCACCGGCGAAGTGATGGGGCACGCGTCCAGCTTTGGGCATGCTTTTGTCAAGTCGCAGGCATCAGCGGGCCTGTCTCTGCCCGAGAGTGGCACAGTTTTCATCAGCGTCAACGACTTCGACAAACCGGTCGTAGCGAAGATCGCCCGCGATTTGGCGAAGCTCGAGTTTGACATCATCGCTACCGAGGGCACCGCGCGCTGGCTCAACCAGATGGGCATCAAAACTTGCCGCGTCAACAAGCTTTCCGAGGGCAGCCCACATATTGTTGATAGCATGCGGCAGGGGCAAATCGACCTAATCATCAACACGCCGCGCGGCAGTCAAGCGCATGAAGACGGCGCCGCCATCCGCAGCCTGGCTTACGCGCTTGGGATCCCCATCGTCACCACGATGAGCGCGGCCGCCGCGACGGTGCAAGGCATCAAAGGCATGCGCGAGAAACCGCTGAGCGTGCGCAGCTTGCAGTCTCATTACGAGGCGGCAATGGTGTAAAACGGTATTGAGGATGAGCGAATGGCGCCGGCATACGAAAAATACCTCCAGGAAATCCTCATCGATGAAGCCACGCTGCAGAGCCGTATCGCCCAGCTCGGCGCGCAGATAAATCTCGACTATGCGGGATGCGGCGACCTGCTGCTGCTCTGCGTCCTCAAAGGCGGCGTGATGTTCCTGTCGGACCTGTCACGCCATATCAATGTGCCTCACGTGATTGATTTCATGGCGGCCAGCAGCTATGACGTCGGCGCTCGTCAGACGACTGGTTCAGTGCGCATCGACATGGACATGCGCATGGATGTCAAGAACAAGCATGTGCTGGTTGTGGAAGACATTATTGACAGCGGTTACACGCTCGCTTTTGTCTTGAAGACCTTGCGAAATCGTGAGCCTGCCAGCCTAAAGCTATGCGCCCTGCTCAATAAACAGTCGCGCCGCGAAGTCGATATCCATGTCGATTACATCGGATTCGATATCGAGAACAAATTTGTATTCGGCTACGGACTCGATCTTGACGAGCGTTTCAGAAATCTGCGCTTCGTCGGTGTGGCGAGGCCGGACGCGCTCACCGATGAATGACCCTGCCATCAGATTGTCCTGGACCGACTTCGTCTTCGAACTTTCTGAGCTGATAAAAACAATTCCGAATGCGCCGCCGCTCTATCTCGTCGGGGGCGCTGTGCGCGACGCCTACTTGCGTGGCGCGATTGGCGACATAGATGTCGCCGTCGCCGGGGACGCCATCGCAGTAGCGCGCTTCGTCACTGATGCCTTGGACGCCGATATCTACGTCATGGATCGAGAGCGTGATGTCGCGCGGGTCTTCGTCAAACGTGACGAGGGCGCCGTCACAGTCGACTTTGCCAAACTCCGAGGCGCAACGCTGGACGATGACCTTCGCGATCGCGACTTCACAATGAATGCGATGGCGGCCGATTTGCTGGGAGATCCCAGCGCATTGATCGATCCGCTCAACGGCCTGGCCGATCTGCGCAAGAAAGTACTGCGCCGCTCTTCGCCGCTCTCAATCGCGAATGACCCGATTCGCGCGCTGCGGGGGGTAAGATTAAGTGCCCAATTCGACCTGAAGATACATCCGGACACAGCGGCCGATATCCGACAGGGGGCCGGCGCGCTGCGCCAGTCTTCGCCCGAGCGCGTCCGCGATGAATTCTTCAAGTTGCTGGGGATGGCAAAGGTAGCGCGTGGTCTGCGCGTGCTTGCGCGCATGGGGGTTCTCCAGCAGATTCTGCCTATGGGGGCGGTTTCGCTGGCGGTGGTGGAGCGCATGGGGGCGATTCTCTCGGCGATCAGCAGCAGACGAACTGACAATACCGCGGCGGCATTTGACCTCGGCATGTTGGTTATCCAGTTGGATCGCTATCGCGCTGCCTTGCAAAGCCATCTCATGCGGGTATATGGCAATGGTCGCACACACTCAGAATTGCTTATTCTTGCTGCTCTGTTTCATTCGTTCGGCGCCGCTGGTTCCATCGCTTCAGTGCGGGCGGCCGCCAAGTCGCTGCGGCTGACAAATGATGAACAGCGCAATCTCGCGGTTGCTGTCGAGAATCGCCGCGCCATCATTGAACGCGAAGTCTGGAGTACGCTGGATCAGCATCGCTTTTGGCATCGACTGAAAGAGGCCGGCATTGACGCTATCTTGCTGGGCGCGGCGATTGATCTGGGCACGGAGGGCGTCCAACTCAGGCAGACCCACTGGCTGCAATTTGTCGAACGGGCGGCGATTCTTCTTGACGCCTATTTCAACCGCTACGCTATGATCGTCAGTCCAAGGCTTTTGCTTGACGGAAATGATGTCCAGGAATTATTAAGTATCGAGCCCGGACCGCAGATCGGACGGATTCTGACGGACCTGCGTGAAGCTCAAGTTATCGGTGAAGTCACGTCGGTTATCGAAGCGCGCGACTTTGTGCTGCGTTCGGC
>JAAXID010000233.1:4534-52095 GCA_012270545.1 Anaerolineae bacterium
GCGCTGATCAATCTCTTCCAGGCGGTCAAAGCGGTGGTTCGCATCGAATTCGCTCGGGTCTATCTGTACGATGACTCGGCTGTCAGCGCGTTGCCAACCTGAGTTCGAATCAATCGCCTCAAGTGTTTGCAGCCAAATGCCCCGGTATTGCGGCGGCGCCACATAAAGGAAGTGATAGTGACGCGCTGGACCGCGAGCGATCAGGTCAAGGGCGCTGCGCCGCGTCACCTGCGCTTTTGGCTTGAAGCCCGTATGGGCCAGATTCTGATGTATCGTTTTAACCGCCCGTTGATCGAGATCGTTGAAATGCGCGAATGCTGCACCGCGGCTCAAGGCTTCAATGCCCACGCTGCCCGTTCCCGCGAAGAGATCGAGGAAGTTCACACCGCGAATATCGCTGCCGATGATGTTGAAAAGCGCCTCTTTGACGCGGTCCATGATCGGACGCGTCGAGTTGCCGGGCACCGGCTTCAGCTTCATGCCGCGCGCTGTGCCGGCGATGACGCGCAGGGACACGGCTAGACCGCTCGTTCAACTACACAGCGCCGCCAACATCCTCTATGCGCTGCTTCAGCATTCGGGTCAGCATCATATAGCGATCGTCAAAGTTTGTGTCGAGGTCGTTGGCGCCATGCTGACCTTCAGCGTGGGAAGCCAATTGCACAGCCGAAAGCGCCTGCTCAGTGACGGACAGCGCCTGCTGAAAGGCACCGGCGGCCGCCGCCTTGTCGCCACTGGCTTTGTAGGCCAAACCCATCCCGTAGTGAGCGTCTACGCTATCCGGACTGGCGGCGATCACCTCTTCGAATAGTCGAAGAGCGCCCTGGTTATCACCATCGCGGTGCATCCGCCATGCTCTGCCGATTTTCTCTGCCGAGGGTAAGTTGGACATGTGTTCTCCTTCCGGGGACCTATTCGAGCGAATCGTAACCGTCAACGGGCGACCATGCCGAACGGACAAGCCCTCCTATTTTACCGAATAATTAGCTGGCCGCTACCGCCTTGGGTTGAGCGTAGAGGAACCACAGCCTTAGGTTCACAGTCGAAAGCGTCTTGCTGACCATCTGGCCTGGTGATATGCTTTGCCCTTGTACGAGACGCATGATGACGCGCTATGCAGATTCGACTGGCGAAATCAGCGGACTTGCCGGCCGCAGCCCAACTCTGGTTCGATCGCATCACCTTGCTGCAGCAGGTCGACCCGCATGTCAAGCTCTTGCCCGATGCCAGGGAAAAATGGTCTGATGTTGCCACAAGCTGGATAAAGGACGAGCAGGTAAGTTTCTTGGTCGGTGAAGAAAACGGGACGCTGGTCGGTTTCGCCGTCGTCGAGGTCGCGCCCGGAAAACCAGGCATGCATCCTCAATGGCGGGGCATCCTGCTTGAGATGGTTCTCGACTTGCATGAAACACATCGCGGCTTGAGCGATCAGCTGCTGAGTCGGGCCAAACGCTGGCTCGCGTCGGCGGGCGTGACGCAGCTTGAGGTTGATATGCCCGCGCGCTATCCGGTCGAAGCGGCCTTTTGGCGCGCGCAGGGGGCCGCTGCCTGTTCCGAGAGGCTAAGGCTGCCAATATGATTCGGCTGGCGGAAGCGGTCGATGCCGAGCGCATCGGAGAACTGTGGGCGGAAATGGTTACATACCACGCCACATTGGATCCGCAGACCTTTCGCCCGGCGGCGAGCGGCGCTGAATTGTATGCGCGCAGCATCCTGGACCGCCTCAGGGATACGGACGCGCGTGTGCTGGTGGTCGAGTTGGATGGCGCGGTCGTCGGCTACGTCAATGGGGTCATCGCGGACATCACCACCGAAATGTTTATGCCGTTGCGTTGTGGCCTATTGGCCGACATATACCTGCAAGCGGCTTATCGCCGGCGTGGCCTGGGCCGGCAATTGGTCGAGCGCTTGATGCTCTGGTTTCGCTCGCGGGGCTTACGTCATTTTGAATGGCAGGTCAGCGCCGGAAACCGGGAGGCTTTATCGTTCTGGAAGGCGATTGGGGGCGAAACCACGATGTTGCGGATGCGCGCGTCCATCCCGGAGGTGGATTGATGACGGAATTGCTATATTTGAGAGACAGCTATCTTAGTGAGTTCGAGGCGGAGGTCGTCGGGCAGGACGTCGATCAGAACAGCGTGCTGCTTGACCGTTCTGCCTTTTATCCTGGTGGCGGCGGACAACTTCCGGACCAGGGCGCCCTATGGAATGGCGAGACGCAATATTGTGTCACCAAGGTGAAACGCGGGAACGCCCATATTTTGAATGGCGATTTGCCACCTGTCGGCTGCCAGATTCGGGGCGAGATTGATTGGGATCGGCGCTATAAGATCATGCGGACGCATACGGCGATGCACATCCTTTGCGGCGTGATCTGGCGCGATTATCAGGCCAGCGTCACCGGCGGCAATATGGATGTCCTCAGTGGCCGGATGGATTTCGAATTCGAACGGCTGGCGCCTGAGGTCATCGCCGAGATTGAAAGGAAGATCAACTTCGAAGTTGAAGCGGCGCGCGCCGTCAAGATTGAGATTCTCCCCCGAGAAACCGCCTTCCAGATCCCAGATCTGATTCGCACGAAAATCAATCTATTGCCCGAGAGCATTCGTGAAGTGCGGACGGTGGAGATCGTAGGCCTGGACCTGCAAGCCGATGGCGGCACGCATGTGGCCAATACGCGCGAAGTCGGCAGGATTAAGATTGCCAAGTACAAGAGCAAAGGCGGCATCAATAAAAGGCTCTACGTGGAGCTCGAGACTTGATGCGCTATTTGCATCCGGTACAGGCGCACGAGCGATTCCTGGCCAGTGGCAGCTACCGCTTTTCCAAGAATGGCGCGACGCTGGCAAAAGCTGAGTCCTGGACGATGCACCTGCATCAGGACGGGGAGAAATTTGTCCGCGTCGATGTAGACGCCCGGCGGGAGGAAGGCAAGTCGATTCTTGCCGAAGCGCTGCTGACCAGCGGCAACTGCTTGGTTCGTTTCGACATCCGATACGAAAACGACCGCTTCGAAGGCGGGATAAAGTATCTGCGGGCGACGTACCAACTGGCGGGCGAGCGGCTGCAGATTGGCTACAACATGAACGGCGGCGAGCGCAAGTACAGCGAGGTTGAGTTGCCGGCTGACGCCTTAATTGATATACCCCTACTGGTTTTTCGTGGCGGCGCGATAAAGGCGATGGCAGAGCGGACCGTCGGCGGCATGCCGGTCTACGTACCCACCTTTGAACACGGGCAGCTTTTTCCCGGTGTGCTGCAAAACATCGTTTCGCCAGTTGAGTACCTGGGCGAAGATTCGGTGTTGCTGGGCAGGCGCCTAATCCCGGCCTCTCGTTACCGCTACCGAGACAAGGCTGCATCATACTGGATAGACCAGCATGACCTGATTGTTAAGCGGCTGAACACCTTCAAGCAGCAGGAGATCGCGGTTGAAATCAGCAACTACGCCGCGCCGGCTTCGTAGCATGATGACGGCGGCTGCGGCTGGCTCAGTTGCAGGGAAAAGCGCCCAAAGCCCGAAGCGATGATAAAGCGACTGCAGATATTCTTGGGTCCGCGCCGCTTCCGCGCCTTGGTAGCGCTCCTCGCTACGACTGGGCTCGCCAGCCCGGCCTTGAACGCATTTGGCCAGGGCTCGCAGGTGGCCACGGCCGCTCAGTCGATATTGCTAGTGGCGTTTCTGCTCGGGTCGTCATATATAGTTCTCGGGCGGCTGCCGCCAGAAGAACGGCTTAGATGGCTCGCCATCATCGTGCCCTCGGTTCTCGCCACTGTTATCGGCTCGCTGGTTCTGCCACATTTGACCGGTCTCTTCGTCGGAGCGGGCTTGGGCTGGATCGTCGCCGGCATCTTCATCTTCCGTGATGTGCGTGGTCCGCAGAACTATCGAACCGCGGTCAAAGCGATGCGAAAGGGCGACTACCAATCCGCAATCGCCAGCATGACGACCGAGATCAGAGAAAAGCCGACGCAGGCGGAACATTATCGCTTCCGCGCCGAGCTGCATCGCTTGGCTGGCGATCTCAAGTTGGCGCGGGCAGATTATCAGCGTATGGCAAAACTCGATGGGCAGTCAGCTGTGGCCTACAACGGCCTGGCTGAGGTCGAACTGCAGGCGCGCAAGCTAGCAGATGCCCGGCAGGCGGCTCTAAAGGCGCATGAGCTGGCGTCCGATGAATGGGTGGCGGCTTATAATCTGGGTATGATTGAGGAGAGATTGCGGCAAGACGACGCGGCACAGCGGCATCTCAACAGTGCGCTTGCATTGGACATACCCGATTCTCGACACCGGCTCTTGGCACAACTATACTTGTGGCGTATCTATCGGCGCCGGGCCGACATCGAATCGGCAGAGGACGCGCTGGATGCGCTCAAGCGAGAGAAAGCGGGCTTGGAAGAATGGCAAGTCATCATGAGCGCGGATGAAGCGCAGGCGCTGCGTGATGTCTTGAGCGACGACATTGAGGAGGCGCGCCGCCTGATTCTGGACGAAGAGGCGCATGTACCGCAGTAACTGGAGAACTGACATGTCCCTGCGCCGCTTGATCGGTTGGATAGCGGTGCTCGTCTCGGTTGCGCTGGCGGCATTGGGATTCATCGTCTTCGTCCTCGGTGTGCTGATCGAATTGGCGGATGGCATAACCGAGCCGCTCGATCCTTATATTTCTCCCGTGGCGCAGATGTCCCTCGCCGGTCTCTGTTTGTCGGCGAGCATGATCTTGCTCGGTTTCCTGCTGGTGGGTGTTCTGCTGGCGCGCCAGTCGCGTCAATATGGCGCTGGCTATGGCGAGGCTTATCGCCTGATGCAAAAGCTCAAGTTCCCGGAGGCGATTCAACTGCTGGAGCGGGTGCTCGCCGGTGGCAAGATCACGCCTGATTTGCTGATGCTGCTGACCAGCGCCTACGCTTACAACGGGCAATTGGCCAAGGCGCAAGAAACGGCCGATCGCGCCGTGCAGATGTTCCCTCGTGATGCCGGCGCATACATGACCCTGGCGAACGGTTACCGCATGCAGGCGAGTTATGGCGAAGCCGCCATCGCCCTGCAGACCGCCGCCCAACTATCGCCGGCGCAGCCGATAATCTGGGCGGAGCTGGGTTTCGTGCAGCAGTTGGCGGGCGAGCACGATTCAGCGATGGAGTCCTTCAAGCATGCCGCGCTCTATTCAATGCCCTCAATGTACGCCGTTCGCGTAAACTACTACTTGTCGCGCCACTACTTGAAGCAGGGCGAGCGCGAGAATGCCCAGCGCGCGACTGAGCGCATGGTCGCCACCGAACACGGGCTGCAAGCTTGGAAGTCAACCTTGCGCGCTCTCGAAGGCACCGCCTACGGCAGCCTGCTCCATTACGAGATTGAAAAGATCGAAGAAGCGATCGCGGAGACTCACGGCAAGAGGAAGAACAGCTGATGATGGTCTGGCAGGTCGCGCGCCATCTGACGCGGCGGCTGCCTGAATGGGATGCCTCCGCCAAACTGTCGCTCGCGGTTGCCATCTTGCTGCTGTTTCTCCTGCTTGCGGTCGGTTTCTTGGGACCGGAGGCCTTGCAATTTCCGGCGCGAATAGGTGCGTTCGGCTTGCTTGTCACAATTCAATTGCTTTTCCTCTGGGGCAATCGGCGCGATGCTTCGCCCTATCATCAGGCACAGCAGCGCTTCATCGCCGGGGATTATCCTGCTGCGCGCGCTCTGCTTGAAAGATTGCCGGGAAGCGGACGCGCATCGGTGGATGTGCTGGTCTTGCTCGGCAATACCTATCGCCATTTGGGACAATTCGACATGAGCCTGTCGGCGTTAAATCGTGCGCTTGCGATCAAGCCGCGTCACGACTTGGCGCTGTTCAGCATGGGGAAGCTCTATCTTGTGCAGGGCGAACCCGCCGCCGCCTGCGAATATTTCGAACGCGCCATCAATGCCGGCGCGCCGGACATCGTCAGATTTGAACTGGGACAGTCGCATCTTTTACTCGGTAATAATGATGAAGCTGCAAAGCACCTACAGGCCGCTCGCTCGGCGTTGGCTGATGATCCCGCTCAGTTGCTCTTACTGCAGTACTACTTGCAGGAATTGCAAGCCGGCGGGTTCCCTGACAGCGGCCTCATACGCGAGAACCTTCCGTTCTGGCGGGGTGAGGCAGCAAAATACTCGGCCACGCCATACGGTCTACACCTGTCTGAAATTGTCGCAAAACTTGAGGCCGCGCTGGAGAATTCTTAAAAACTGGATTGCATTAAGGCATTGGCCTTTCCGCCCGCTTACTTAACCCTTTTACCTGATTCACATTTGCGTCATAATCCCGTCGGATATGTGATCCGAACGGGATGCGTCGAATGAGGAGGTGCTAACGTGGTGTCGCATGAGGATGTGCACGCACCGCGGGTCATTGCTTGCTGATACGAATCAGGCGCAACCGCGCAAGTCACGGCATCAGAGCGTTCGTATCAATTCAAGGGAGCAATGATAACTCATGTTTAGAGCAGTAGACCCGCAGGTCAACAGTGAAGTCATCAACAGACTCGAGCAGCAGCAGCTCGACTTTTGGCGTTTCAATCGTGTTTTCGAGCGCACGACCGAGGGGCGCGAGGACGCGCCTCGCTATGTGTTTTATGAGGGGCCGCCGACGGCCAATGGCAAACCCGGCAGCCATCATGTATTGTCGCGCGCCTTCAAGGATATGTTCCCGCGCTACAAGGTTATGCAGGGATTCTATTGTCTGCGCCGCGGCGGCTGGGATACGCATGGATTGCCCGTCGAGATTGAAGTGGAGAAGGAACTCGGATTCGACAACAAGGGGCAGATCGAAGAATACGGCGTGGCCGAGTTCAACGCCAAGTGCCGGGCAAATGTCTTTCAGCACATCAACGAATGGGAAAAGCTGACGGAACGAACTGCCTTCTGGGTCAATCTTGACGACGCCTACGTCACGTTTTCCAACGATTACATCGAAAGCGTCTGGTGGATTCTCAAGCAGTTTTGGGACAAGGAATTGCTTTACCGCGGCTACAAAGTCGTGCCATACAGTCCCTCGTCCGGCACTCCCTTGAGTACGCACGAGGTCGCGCAAGGTTACAAAACCATCGTCGATCCAAGCATTTATGTGCGCTTCCCGCTGCGGGACAGGCCCGGTGTTTATCTGCTCGCCTGGACTACGACTCCGTGGACGCTGCCGGCAAACGCGGCGCTGGCGGTCGGCGCCGATGTCGATTACGTGCAGGTGCAGGGTCCCGCCATTGACGGCGAAGGCGTCGAACAGTTGATTTTGGCCGATGCCCTCATGGAGAAGGTATTAACCGATCTGGACGACTACAAAATTGTGAACCGTCTGAAGGGCCGCGATCTGGTTGGCTGGCGTTACCAACCGCTCTACACGTTCTTGCCGGTCGAGCAAGACTATGCCTACGTTGTGGCCGCGGATTATGTCAGCACGGAAGACGGCACTGGCATCGTGCATACCGCGCCCGCTTACGGCGTCGATGACCTGGCGACCGGGCGCAAGCACGACCTGCCCGTACTGATCACGGTAGATGAAACCGGCTGCTTTGTCGACGCGGTGTCAACCTTCCGCGGCATGTGGTTCAAGGACGCCGATCGCCATATAATCGGCGATCTGGTCGAGCGGGGCTTGATGTACCGTCACGAGACCTACGAACACACCTATCCGCACAACTGGCGCGACGGCTCGCCCCTGATGTACTTCGCTCGCGAGACCTGGTTTATCGACACGCTCAAGTACAAGCAGAAGATGATCGATCTCAACAAGACCGTGAATTGGGTGCCGCAGCATATTAGAGATGGGCGCTTCGGCAATTGGCTGGACGATCTCAAGGAATGGTCCTTGGGTAGAGAACGCTATTGGGGTACGCCGCTGCCCGTCTGGGTGGATGATCAAACGGGCGAGATGATCTGCGTCGGCAGCGTCGATGAGCTGGGCGAATTAGCGGGCCGTGATCTCAGCGAACTCGATCTGCATCGCCCTTATGTTGATGACATCACATTCGAAAATCCAAATGGCGAGGGCGGCACCATGCGCCGCGTGCCGGAAGTGATTGACGTCTGGTTTGACAGTGGCGCGATGCAAGTGGCGCAATGGGCTTATCCGAAGCAGCATGGCGACATCCTGGAAGAACAGCATCCGGCCGACTACATCTGCGAAGCGGTGGATCAGACTCGTGGCTGGTTCTATAGTCTGCACGCCATCGCGGCGATGCTCTTCGAAACCGTCTCATTCAAGAACGTCATCTGTCTGGGCCACATTCTCGATGAAAATGGTCAGAAGATGTCCAAGAGCGTGGGCAACGCCGTCGACCCCTGGATGGTGCTGGACCAGGCCGGCGCCGATGCCTTCCGCTGGTACATGTATACATCAGGTCCCCCGGGCGAGTCGCGGCGCTTCTCGATCAATCTCGTCAATGAAGTGATCAAGAAGTTCTGGTCCACCTTGTGGAATACCTACAGCTTCTTCGTCACCTACGCGAACATTGATGGCTGGACGCCGGCTCAAAGCGTGCCCGCCGAACGCGCAGCGCTTGATCAGTGGCTGCTGGCGGAGCTTCACAATTTGGTCAGAATGGTGACGGATGCCTTCGAGCAATACGATGCCGTCAACGCCACCCGGCCGATCGAAGAGTTTGTGGAGCGCTTGAGCAACTGGTATGTGCGCCTGAGCCGCGATCGCTTCTGGAAGAGCGACATAGACAGCGACAAACTCTCGGCTTATGCCACGCTCTACGAAACGCTAACGACGGTGGCGCAGCTATTGGCGCCAACCATGCCATTCTTGAGCGAAGAGATGTATCGAAATCTTGTCGCTGAACAGAATGGCGACCAGGCCGACAGCGTGCACCTCTCGAGTTGGCCCGCCTGCGACGAGTCACTGATTGATGAGAGCCTGATCAGAGAGATGTTGCTGGTGCGGCGTCTGGTCAGCCTAGGCCTCGCTGCTCGCAACACTGCCCAG
Source organism: Anaerolineae bacterium (assembly GCA_012270545.1). GTDB lineage: Bacteria > Chloroflexota > Anaerolineae > Aggregatilineales > Phototrophicaceae > UBA6055. The sequence goes on from JAAXID010000233.1 coordinate 13,495, forward strand.
ATTGGCGTACGTCAACCTCTGGCGGACGCTCAGTTTGCCTTGCGCGATGTCTCGGAAGCGCCGGTGGTGGAGCGATATGCGTATCTGATCAAGAGCGAACTCAACATTAAATCGGTGAGCGTAATGGGCGCCGATCAGGCGAGCGCTTATGCGTCCAAGACGATATACAGCCTCAATCCGCTTCCGCGCTTCCTCGGGCGAAAATATGGAGTGAACTTCAAAGCGATTCAAGCCGCCTTGCGCGACGGGCAGCAGGAGTTTGTGCGTCCCTACGCTGAAAAACTGTTGGATGGCGAAGACATCACGCTAGAGCTGAATGGGGCAAGCTTCGAGATCCTCAACCACGAATGCGAGGTCAAGGTGAGCGCGCAAACACCTGAAGGGGCGGTTGAAGACGGCGGTTACGTTGTTGTGCTGAACACGCGCTTGACATCGGACCTGCTCCAGGAAGGGCTCGCTCGCGAACTCATTCGCCGCATCCAAAACCTGCGCAAGACAGCGGATTTTGCACTGGATGACCGTATCGACATCGTCTACTTTGAGGCCTCGGATACGATCGACGCCGTCTTGCAGCTGTTCAGTGGATACATCTCCGCCGAGACTTTGGCGGATGACTTGCGGCCGAGCCAGATTCCGGACGACTATGTGAAGGAATCAGTCGAGATCAGAGGCGAATCTCTGACTATCGGCGTAAAGCGCGCGCGTTGAATTGTTAAAATTCACCAACGAACTAGACGGGGCGAACAAACTGGAAATGTTCGCCCTATTTTTTTCTGTCTTGCTCTTGCTATAATTGGCAAGAACATACAAAAGCCTTATAGATTCTTGTTCATTATTGGTAACTGCGCCATGCTTCTGGCGCGTGTTTGTCGGCAAAACAGACTGGAATCTGGTCATGTCAGATAAGAACGCAGCCTCGATACAATCTCTGCTTCGTTACTCATTGCCATTGGGTGCGAGCATCGTCGCCGGCGACCCCGATACCGAAGTGAATTGGTCAGTGACGATCAGGGCGCAGCCGCCGGTCTTTCCCGATATCTACGGCGGTGAGTTAGCGCTGGTTTCGATGGATGTATTGCGCAGCTTTGATAGTCGCCTGACGCTGTCGAATGTACTGCGGCAGCTGGCGGATTTCGGCGTTAACGGCGTCTTGGCTACCGGTTCGGTGGGGCAGGATGCCGTAGAGGCGGCCAATGACTGCGGCGTCGCGCTTCTGTCCGTTCCGGAAGATACCAGCCTCACCACTGTGGAACGGGCGGTCAACTCATTGATTCTCAACCAGTCGGCTCGTTTGACCGAACGCGCGATTGAGATTCAGCGTCAGTTAACGCGACTCTCAGCCGAGAATCGCGATCTGAACAGCCTGCTGCAAGTGATGTCCCGATCAACTGGAAAGCCGATCATGATACATGATGACGCCGGCAATTTGATTGCGCAAACGTTGCCCTATCTGGGGCGCCGCGGTCTGAATGGCCGTGGTGGCGCCCTGCCCGCGCGTCATGATGAGTTTCAGCAGTGGCTCACAAACGAGGCGCCGTCCATGCTCGGCGCCATCAGTATCAGTCCGCTGGGCTACACGACAGCGCTCAGGGTGGAAAAGCGCGTCGCTGGCTACCTTTCGGTGATGGACAGCGCCGATAACTTGACCGAGTTCGATCGTCTCGTATTGACCTATGGCGCCGATGTCTGCGCGATCGAGATGGCGAAGAACCGCGCAATCGCGACAGCGGTAGAGCAGACGCGTGGCGACTGGATTCAGATGTGGCTGAGCGGCACGCCAGCGGATGATGATCTCTTGCGAACGCGCGCCCAGCGGGCCGGGTTTCAGCCGGGTTCTCGTTTCGCCGTTGCTGTCTACCGGGCGCTGGATGAATCGGGACAATCCGTATCCTTGGAATCGTTGATCTCTCTTGTGCGGGATGATATGGCTCGGCGTGGGATTAACGGCGCGGTTGGGCAGTACGTGGACGTCATCGTCGCTCTGTATCCGCTCGATGAGGACGATGCGGTCGCCTTGGCTCGCTCGCGATCTTCCATTGAGGTTGTTCGGGCGCAGTTGGCAGCGCGTACGTCAAATGGGCTAGTGTCAGCGGGTATCAGTCGGCCCGCGAACGAATTGTCAAATCTGCGCGATGCCTATCGCGAGGCGAAGGACGCTGTCGGCATCGCCTACGAATTAAACGATCACGACACGACCACGTTTTACGGCGACCTCAAACTGTATCAGTTGCTGCTGGCGCTGAAGGAACGCAATCTGGAGCATTTGCAGCGCTTTTGTCACGATGCGCTTGCTCCCTTGATCGAGCACGACAACCGCAAACAAAGCGACCTAGTTCGTACATTAAGTGGATTCTTCGCTGCCAACGGAAATCTGGCTAAGGCGGCACAAGAGCTGGATGTGCACCGCAATACCCTGGTCTATCGACTGGAGCGAATCGCCGAATTGACCGAACTTGATCTGGATGATTCGGACAATCGGCTGATTTTGCACCTGGCGCTGAAAACCCAGCGCGTTCTGGCGACGATACCGGGGCAGAAAACTGCTATCTGAGTCGGTGCCAACGGCGTACAAGGCAATAGCAAAGCGTTGCCGACAACTTGTGAGCCGCTCTTCGCTGTGAATTAACTCTCGTTGACGATCTTGCGCGCCTCCGGCGGAGCGATCTTAACGAAGTGCTCGTTCGGGCGTTTCAGCAGCGAATACAAAGGCTCCGCCGCTTGCGACTGGTGGTTTTCCTCAAGCGTTCGGATGTACTCGTTTAGCAGTTCACGAACGTCGTTGTGACCGTCATCGTCCAGCGGCTGAATCTCAACGACCGAGCCCGATGCGATACGATTGCGAATCGCCTCTATGGTCAGCCCCATTTCCGGTTGAACGCGCTGATAGACGACGCCGCCGGTCATGCCAGCGCACATCCAGGGTCCGGGATCGCCCAAAACGACAGCGCGCCCCGATGTCATGTATTCGAAGGCGTATCCCTTGAGATTGGCTCGTGCGCCCAGTCCGCCAAGGCTATCGTTCAATGGTTCTACGATTTCACCGCCAAAGACGACGTCAGCGCCGCTCATTCTGATGCACGCACGCGTGTCGGCATCGCCCTGTACGATGAAGAGACCGCCTTGCGCGCCATAGGCGAAGCTCTTGCCGACCGAGCCGTCAAGCCGGCGTCCATTATGGTTGAGCCCCTTCAGGATCGAGACTTTGCTCCCCGCGGCGCATTTCCCAACGCCATCTTGCGCGCCTCCCTCCACCAGCACATTGACTGGATCATCAATGAAAGCGGCCAAACCGTTGCCGGGAATCGCCGAGTTGCTGAATGACAGGTTGATGGCGCGAATGCGATTGGCTTGTGGCACAGCTTGCCGTTTGATGGCGCCGGCCAGATGCGTACCCAATGCGCGGTCCATCGCCATGACTTGCTCATCGTCATAGGTTAACTCGTACTCGCCCTTATCGACGTACTCGGTGACGATATCGGTTATCTGCTTGCTCACTGTGTTGCGCGGACGTGAGATGCGCCGGCCGCCCGGCTGTGCCGGGGTCAAATGCGCATGTGGGACCGGTCGCAGCAAGTGGCTCAGGTCGATGCGATCATGATATGAGCGTTGGTAGAGCAGGTCGGCGCGCCCGACGATGTCCTGCAAGTTGCTGACACCCATCTTGCCCGCCCATTTGCGAATATCGTCCGCCAAGGCATCGAACATGGTGACGATGCTATGCGGCGAGCCGCGCTCCTCGAAGGGACGAAAGGCTTTGAAATCTCGTTTCTCGGCCTCTTCCTTCGTCTTGACATGCGTCGTGATGCCGACATGGCAGGTGCCATCCTGGCAGCCGCGGCAGATCGTGCAGCCAAGCGCCACCATTGCGAGCGTTGCGAAGCCGACGCGGTTGGCGCCCAGGCAAACCATCTTGATTACATCGCGCCCGCTTTTCATGCCGCCATCGACCCAAAGCTCGACATCGTCTCTCAAGCCGCTTTCGATCAAGTGGCGATGCGCCAGCCAGACGCCTATCTCCGCCGGCAAGCCAACATGCCGCAAGGCATGCGCGCGCGCGGCGCCCGTGCCACCGGTATAACCTGTTATCGTGATAATATCGGCGCCCGCTTTGGCGACGCCGACCGCGATGATGCCGATACCCGGGACGACCGGCAGCTTGACTGACACCTTGGCATGTGGATTGGCTGTCTTGAGCTCGTCGATCAACTGGGCGAGATCTTCAATCGAATAGAGATCATGATTGTTGCTGGGAGAAATCAAGCCGATGCCAGGTGTCGTACTGCGGACCGCGGCAATTTGTTCGGTGACTTTGTACCCGGGAAGTTGACCGCCTTCGCCCGGTTTCGCGCCTTGGCCGATCTTGATCTCGATATAATCGGCGGCATTGAGAAAGGCGATATTGACGCCAAAGCGGCCCGAGGCAACTTGCTGCCCGCGATTGCGCGGGTGCCGGCCTAGCAGGTCGTGAATTTCGCCGCCTTCTCCGTTCATGCAGATGATATTGAGCAGGTGCGCCGCCTCGGCGTAGGAGCGATAAGCCAGTTCTCCTTGCGAGCCAAAAGACATCGCGCTGATGAGCACGGGCATATCATAGCCATTGATGCTGATATCCACATCGTCAGGCTCAACGGGTTCATGACTCTCCTTTAGTCCGAGGATATGCCGCAGAGACACTGGCATGTTTTCTTCCAAGTTCAGCAGGGTATCCGTATACTCGTCAAATTCCAATTCCCCGTGCGCGACCGCCTCGGCCTTCTTCCACATCTTGGGGTAGAAACGGTCCGGGTTCTTCAGGCGAGCGCGCACTTCACCGCGGAATTCCTGCGCGCGTTCCTGTGCGTCATCATAGACCGAAGTCCATGTGAGACCGCGACCGGTGGAGCCAAAATAGTTGGGCGTGCCGAGCAAGTCCGTGATTTTCTGCGATAGACCGATTGAACTGAAGCTATGTCCGTAGCCACGCAGTTCATGACAGCCAACCGTCGACGTGATTTTCTGCAGGCCAGCGTGAATAGCCTTCAAGGCATTGCCCATTGAGGCTTCGACTTGTTCGGCGATCAGCGGTTTCCTGCTGCCCCGCGGCGCCGTGCCCAACCCCACTGCATACATGGCGTATGGCAGGAGCGCGTTGGCGCCCAGACTCAGGCAAATGGCCAGGTCGTGCAGGTCGCGCAAGGCGCCGGTACGGATGACCAAGCCAACGCGGCGGCGCAGATTCGGCCTGTGATCGGCTAGCCGCAACGCCCTGTCCACTGCGGCTATCGCCAGGAGCGGATCAATATACAGCTCTTCGCCCGACGCAATATAACTGTCATCGAGGATGATGCACTGCGCGCCATTCAATACCGCCTCGACGGCTCTCTTTTGTAGGGACTCCACGGCCAGGTCGACGGTTGTATCCATCGGACAGCCCGTGGAAAAGAAGGCGACCTTGCCCTCGAAGATAGTCGCCAAATCTTGTATGAGCATCGTGCCGTGCTTGGTGGCGATGTCGCGGACGCGCTCGATATCGTCAAATTCGGGGATGGCATCGAGCAAGAGCGGGATCTCCAGACGGATCAAGGTGGCGTCTTCTTCACGCCCCGCTGCTATCTCGGGCCGGCAGCCAATCAATACCTGCGAGGAGAACTGCGCCTGTTCGCGCTCGCGGTCGATCGACGGGTTCGTCACGACGGCGATCGTTTCTTTGAAGTAATCCGCCAGATTCTCGCGCGTATTGCTTATAGCAGCCAGCGGACCATCCCAGCCAAGCGACCCGATCTGCTCTTTGGCATTCTCGGACAGCGCCTTTACGATCTCAACGTGATACCGTTCCCAGCCGAAGCCGGACATGACCGCCGCGTTGACTTTCACCGGCGAATCAGCCCAGGGCATTTCAGTCGCCTTTTTCTGCGTTTCGGCGCTACGTTCGAGAACGGCCACGGGCGCCGTCTGCGCCTGCAGTTGCCCGCCGCCATTCGATGTGGGGCGGATCGGGTAGTTGGCTGTTGGAGATGTGGTCGCCTCGTCCATGCCGGAGCGCCAAATGTTGCCCGACGACAAATCGTAGGGCTGGCGATCGCGATATCTGCTGTAGACATATTCCTGAATCGCCGGATAGTTCAGCACCTGGATGGGCTGCCCTGTGTTGACCGTCATCGCGATTTTTTCGCCGGGCGCCATCGGTTTCGGACTGACCGACATGGAGTCCAAAGCGTAAACGCCGCGCTCGGAGGTGACAAAGTATTCCTTTTCCGTTTCGCCATACCAGAGGGGACGCAAGCCCAAGGCATCCACACTGAAGACCGCTTGATTGCCCAATCGCGCGACAACGGCGGCCGGACCTTGGGCGAAGGGCCCGAATGACTGTCGCAGCTCGGCATACATCTCGTGTATCTCGGGCGCAGTCTGAATCAGGTCATGCTCAAAAGGCGGGAAGATGTGCTCCATCGCCTCGATGAGATCCAGGCCGTGGCGCATGCAGAGCGCGTAAATCGTCCGGTCAACATCCTGGGAATCAGATCCGTTTTCCACCATCGGTATGTCGAGCATCTCGGATTCCAGCCGAAAGCGCGAGATCGTATTGAATTCGCCATTGTGCTCGATGAGATTGAAGGGTTGCGCCCGCTCGAAAATCGGATTGGTGTTGGTGCTGTAACGCGCATGTCCCATGGTTATGGACGACGCGTAATCGGGGTCGCGCAGTTCAGGATAATAGCGACGCAGTATCTCGATCGTTCCTTGTACCTTGTACACGACGCTGTGTGCCGAGAACGAGGGAAAGTGTATTTCGAGCTCGCTCTCCAATTGCACCTGCAGCTCAAATAGCGCGCGATCAAGTTGATCTGACGGGACCTGTCCATTGATGCCGGCGATCTGCCAGAATACGGGCTCATTTGCCTCGGCGTTGGGACCCAGCACCTGCGGATTAACCCGTCCCGCGCGATCAAGCAGGATATGCAGGCCGACTTCGCTGATTTGGCGGCAAATCTGATCGACGATGTATTGGGCGCGCGTCCGGTCATGCGCCGGGATCATCACATGAGCGACCCAAAAGTTGCGGTCGGTCGCCAGCGACGAACGCAAGCCGGCTTCCGCCAGCCATTTCGTCCAAAGCTGGCGTGGAATATCAGTCATAACGCCGACGCCGTCGCCCTCGCCATTGACATAGCCGGTTCGATGACCCATGCGAGCGAGCGCTTCAATTGTTCGCTTTACGTTGCCGTGCGTTGCCTGTCCGCCTTTGCGCACGGAACAGATCAACGCGCAGGCGTCGCGATGCTCCCGATCAATCGGGTGAAGGTCGGCGAAGGGATCGTGGCTGTGTAAATGGTGTACGTGAGACATATCTCACCCTTATAATAAGTTGAGCCAGTCCTGCAATAATACCTGTTGCGAGGGGGAATCCAGAGCCATTCGGGCCTGGACCCGCGCAATATAATTTTGATGTTACCTCAAATCATTAAATTATTCTACCCGGCTCGTCTCGCCGGAGCATTGCAAGATGTTATGGATAATATGCCCAATTGTCTGGGCAGTTTGTATAAAGAACGCCATATATCCTTTATCGTTTGTCAACAGCAGCGTTGAAAAGGAGCTTGCCGTCCCGCTAGGACCAGGGGCTGGACATCGCCGCAGGCTAACCGAGGGACAAGAGTCGGCGAATCGTCAGCGCAAGGTGCAATGCCAATCGCGTCTCCGGTCGATTGAGGTCTATCCCGGCGATTTCATTGATGCGATTCATTCGATAAAGCAAGGTGTTGCGATGCACAATCAATGACTCGGCGGTTTGCGATAGATTGCCGTGGCAATTGAAGAAAGCCTCCAGCGTCTTAACCAGGTCGGCTTTTTGCCGCATGTCATATTCGGTGAGCGTGGCCAAAGTAAGTTCACAAAATTCTGCCAGCTTGTCCCGATCGGACAGACTAAGGATCAGTTGATAGACACCCAGGTCGCCGATGAAGAGCGGGATATCGGTTTGCAGCCGCTCCGCCAATTCCTTCGCTTTTACAGCGTCGCGATAACTGGACCGCCACAGGTTTACCTCGCGCGCCACCTGGCCCAGCCCGATTGCGACTCGGTTGAGTGGATACTGCCGATTTATCTCCTGACTGAAGGCCTCTGAGAGCGCCAGACTGTGATCGATTGGATCGTCAAAGTCAGTGGCGTGAAAAACAACGACTTCGCCTTCTCGCTCGCGTATCCATACCAGCGCCGCCGCCTGCTGTAGCGCGATGATCGCATTGACGATCGTTTCGAGTCGCCTTAGCGACGGCTGGTTGTCGCCGCGCCAGGAAAGCGCGAACGCAACATGGGTCCGCCTCATATCGTGCTCGAAGCGCTCGCCTTGGCGGATGGCTTCCTGTTGACTGACATCGCCCAGCAAGAGCCGATCCAGAAACGTGCCGCGCAATCGCTTTTCGGTCTCGTTGACCGCTTTCTGCTTGGCCATTTCTAGGGCGCAAGCGGCGGCGCCGTGTTCGCAGACGAGCTGGTCAATCTCGTCGAGATCGCTCTCGCGCCCGATGAGCGACAAGTAGCCCCGCCCCAGGCTCTTGGTGATTATTGGCGCCACCAGCCTCGCGACGCCGGATACTGGCAAAGCTTGCATCAGAACTGGCGGATCCACTTCGACAACGCGATGCCGATCGTGAAGCTCGACCGGCAAGTTGTCCTGCTTCTTGAGAAAAAACTCGATATCATCCCAGATGCCAGCGAATTCCGGCTGCAGTTTATGTGACAGGGGATGCAGCCGCTTGTCGTGTACGATCACTGTCTTTTTTGTCAGTCGTGCCATTGCGGCCAGCAGCCCGTCCATGCCTTCGTTGCCCGATGATATCTGGGTGAGTTGACGATAAATCTGTGTGCCGCGTCTTTCAATTTGACCTTTGCGGTTCACCAGCAGGCTAATGATCGATCTCTCGACTTCGCGAATTCGAATGTCGTTGGGCATCGCCATGACGGGCATATCGCGCGACTTCGATTCGGCCAGCGCTGTCGTGCTCACCTGGCCGCAAAAGATGACGGCTGAGGCGCCAGCCTGGGCCGCCCATTGCACGAGTTCAGTGTCGTTATGCGCCTTCGGTGGATTGCTCACGGACGCGACCAATATGAGCTCGCGCTTTTGCACAGACTTTGACGCGATGTCATCTTCTGGATGAATGATTGTGGTCCAGGACACCGGTCGATCAAGCAGACCCTCGCCCGAAAGCACATGCGTACTCAATGGAAGCGTGAGTTTGCGTATTTCTTCAATCGTGAGTTCCTGCGTATGTGTAATGCTCATCTTGCGGTCCGTTACTCTCTATGCGGCAGGCAGTCAGGTCTCACGAGTGAAGACGCCAGCGCCAACGACGAAGATTGCGCTGAGAATTACGACCAGCGACAAGTCAAGGTCAGGCCGGCTCAGGAAACTGAAGCCCGCTATCACAAGCAGCAGCGTTCCCGCAACCCAGGTCGAATACGCAACGCGAAACCCCCGACGATACTGCAGAAAGCCGGAGAAGATCAAAATGAGGCCCGTGGCCAAGGGTGTGATGCCGTTGTGCAAGGTCAGCCAATTGGGAAGGACGCCGCTGATGACTATAACACCGACTATGCCGAACCAAGTCAATCGCTCGATTCGATGTTCGTCCGCTGACTTCGATTCAATTGCTGTATCTGTTGCCATGCTTACGCATCTTGCTCCAAGTAATTGCGCAACCTCATACTTGGTCGCCGGGGATTGCAGCGCAACCTTTGGACATATTATACAAAGTCCTATATACATTGCCTAGAAAGCGACCGCCAGACAAGGGGCCTTTCCGCTGAGGAATTTGCCAGGCGCAGATTATGTCAATGGCGACAGAATAGGACCCGATTGGCCGCAGTTTGCGCTGTGGGAGTCAAGCGCTGCTATCGCCGATGAGCCTGCTGCAGGCGCCTTCCCAGTCTGCCGGATCGCGCGTTAGCTTGTTGATTTGAATGTCGGCGAAGTGTGGATAGAGCTTGATCATTGTCGCCGGCAATCTGTCCCACTTCTCATCCCGCAAAAGCTCTTCAATGGCATCGGCCATCAGCGAGGCCCACCACCATTTCTGTTGAAAGTCGTCAGCTTTTTTCCAGTAGCCGCGCTTTTCCCAGGCGCGAATCGATTCTTCGACCGTTTCGTCGACGCCGCGCAAGCAATAGACGAGCATGGCGACCATATCTCGCGTTTGCTGATTGACTTCGCGTTGTTGGCTGAGATGGCGCAGTATCTCGGCGCTCGTGCGCATGTGGGCTTTGCGGCGTTTGCCCGGACTGTTGGTGTTGATCACCCGCGCCACAGTTTAGCCTTTGATCCCGTCAGTCGGATGATGCGGACGGATGCCACGGTAAATCCGAAGGCCGCCGATTGTTTTGAGGATCGTCGCGGCGTCGCGTCTGGTGCGTTCCGCCAGTTCAAGCGCATTGAGCGGGTCATTGCCATTGACGAGCAGCGCGCGAAAAACGCTGTCAATCAGGCCGATATGTCCGGTAATGAAGTCTTCGCGCGTAGCCGACTCGCGGATTGCCAAGCCGAGCGCATCCATCTGAAATACTTCGCCCGTCTCCGGATCGACGTAGTCAAACAATTCTTCCAGATCTGTATGCTCGAGCGCCTTCTGCTGATCGGGCGTCAAATGCGTGAGCAGGTAGATTTGCAGATCATCGCGACTCTGCTCCCACCAATCATAATCGATATAGAACTTGGTCTCGACGCTGGGCTTGATGAGATAGTTGAGCGGCATTCGCCATGCCTCCCGGCTAAATGCTGGGTTTCCAGTAGTTACCGCCGACGTACTCAAACTCCGGATTAGAAATGAGCGTGGCAAACATTGGACCCGGCGGGCAGCGGCGCAAAATGTTCAGCGTGCTGTACAAGACTTTGGAATGTACTGTACCTTGCGGGTTCTGCCGGCTCAACTCGCCGAGCAGGCTGCGCAGCAGTTCAGACAAGGTCACTCGCTTGGACTGAATATCCTTGCCGAGTTTGTCAACCTCCGGCAGATTGTTGACCCCGACAATGATGTGTTCGTCATAGTCCGCGCCGATCGCGCGTTTAGCGGTTTGGAAACGAAGCCGATCGTTTTCCGTCCGCTCGACCAGGGGGATCCATTCGGTGCGCGGCCGGTAATCGTCAAATTCTATTTCGATGCGGCTGGGGGCCTCCGTGCGATTCAAGTAAACGTAGGCGCCTACCGGTAGATGATGCTTCTGGAAAATCGGCGCCAGCCCGAATACGTATTTGAATTCGTGCACCACCCAGCAGGGAAATTCCTGTTTGTCAATCGCATCGACTATGGTGATAGCGATACGTGGGGTTTTGGCAGCGGGGAAGATGTACTTGGTCTCGGAATTGATTGGCAGTGTACCGACGCGCCTGTGCGGATAAGTCAACGTCAGCATGACCTCGTCTTCGGGCGGCGGCGACGTGATCGGCGAATGCTCATCATCCAGGTCATACTCCAATTGCAGCATATCGCCGGTCAGCAGCGCGCGGTCATAGTCAATGGGCTGATACTGCAGGATCGCTGGGACCTGCCGCACCATTCGCGGCAGCAGCCACGTAAGATGCCAAAGGACTTGGCCCGCCGCTCCGACTTCGTCGAAGCGCTCATCTTCATTCATGGCGTAATTGAGCGAAAAGATCTGCAATGGTGTAGGCGCGCCTCCCAGCCCGCCGATTTCTTTCAAAATCCGCTCGGTCTCCAGCGGACCGCCCTCGTACATGTCGAGCACTGCTTCCGCCAAATGCAAATGACCGATATCAACTTCTACCATTAGCTCGCGCACGAACCAGGTGCCGGCGATGCGCACCAAATCGGGATTGCGCTCCAGGGCGTCGTTTACTTGTTCAACAATGGTCGTGGACGGATCGTTGAGAATGTCATCTATCGTGTAATTGGTGTCCACCTGGCTGGGGTGCCGGTTCAAGTCTTGGTCATTGAGCGGATGCTCGGCCTCGTACTCGACCACGAACTCTCGCCCACCGTTCTCGCATTCGCGGCTGTCCTCGTCGAAGCTGACGGTCGCAATCTTGAGCGGCGTCAGATCGGTGCTTTGCCCGGTCCTCAGGCGGACGACGCTGGCAGTCGCGTAATCAAATTGCGAAAATGTCAGCCGATCGCCAACTTCAAAACTGTCCGCCGGTCGGTAAATCTTTGTCCCCTGATATTGCTCCCGCAATTGCTGGCGCAAGGTATCTTCACGCTTCCTGATGATCTCTGTTGCGAGTTGTACCGCGGAGAGGGGCGTTTCTTTATCCAGCAAGAGGTTGGTGATGCCATCGATGTCTTCAGCGCCGATTGAAAAGCTATATGCCCAATGTTGTGCCGGGAGCAAGGCGAGGCACCTCTCTCAATTGCTCAATCTATGTATAATGTCGGCGCAAGCTGTTATCAGCGGGATAGCTGGTACTTTGACGCTGCAATCCTACTGTATCATTGCGGAGTCAGTCAAGCGGCACTTGTACGAACATCGTGCTTTGCAAGGGCGTGCTGGGCTGAATTGCGCTGCGCGCAAATTGGCCAACTTTATGCGGAGTCATCTGGCTGGACTACTGAGGCTCAAGCCGCGGTTGACCGTCCGATGTTGCTGGACTATACTTGCCGCTTGTGATGCAAGAGGACACGAGATAGAGGCTTGATCAATGTCGACCAAACGTACCTGGCAGCCAAAGGTTCGCCGGCGAAAACGCGTGCATGGATTTCGCAAGCGCATGAGTACGCGGGGTGGGCGGCGCGTTCTCAAGGCACGTCGCCTGCGCGGCCGGCACAAACTTGCCGTAAGGCCTAACCATGTTAAGAAGACTAACTGGAACGCCAGCTAGTTGATGAGAACTGGACTGAGGTTGCGTCGGCCCGCTGATTACGCTCGGGTTGAGCGTTTGGGTAGCGTATATCGGCATCCTGGCTTGTTGATTGGCGTTTGCGAGAACCAGAAGTCTAGCAATCGTTACGGAATCGTTACATCGAGACAACTGGGTAAAGCTGTTGTCCGCAACAAATGCAAACGCCGCTTGCGCTCTATTCTGGTCAACCTGCATGGTGGGTTGAATCAGGGGTTCGATGTAGTTGTGGTCGCAAAGCCGTCCATCATTCGGCAACCGTTCAGCGAGCTACAGCGTATAATGGAAGAGTTGTTGGCGCGGGCTCGGCTGACGGGAAACTGTTGAGATGGTAAAGTGGGCGCTGCTGAACTCAATACGGGTGTACAAGCGGTATCTCTCGCCCCTGCTGCCAAGCGCTTGTCGGTTCACGCCGACTTGCTCAGTATATGCCTATGAAGCGATTGAGGCCTACGGTCCAGTCCAGGGGACTTGGATGGGATTTAGACGGATCCTGCGCTGTCATCCATTGAACCCGGGCGGCTATGATCCTGTCCCGCCGAAGGAGTGATTGTTGCTAAGATTCAAACGTGCGCGCTTTGGGCTTTGCCTGTTATTATCTCTGGCTGTTTTCTCGCTACCAGGCTGCATCGGCGCACGCATGGGCGTCAGTTGGCCCTCGGTTGGCTTGATCACGATCAATGGCGAGCAGAACATCGCGCTGGCTTACAACAATGACATCGCCATTCTGAACCCGGCAAACGGCGCGCCGCTTCGCTTGATCAACCCGCTGAACGGGGCGGCGATGCTGGATAGCGAGAACAATCCCCGAAGCTGGATTCTGCGCGGGTCCGATTTCGGCGGGGCGCAATTCTACAGCCTTCCCGTTATTGTGGATGGCGAGACGATGCTGGTCGCCGCCAACAGTGGCAACCTGTTGAAAGTGGATTCGGTCGTGGTGGACGTAACGCGGACAATTCAACTTGATGACAAAGTTGTCGCCAATGTCCTCGTTGTTGAGGACATCCTCTACGTGCCTTATCAAAACGGCGGGTTGAGCGCTCGTTCGATGGTGGATTATCGCGAAGTTTGGCGCTTCCATACTGAAGAGGGCATCTGGGCGACGCCGCTTCTGGCGGGGGACATGATAATTGTCGCCTCGGTAGATCACCACCTGTACGCGCTTGACCGCAACAGCGGCCAAAAAATATGGTCCGTTGATTTGGGCGGGAGCGTCGCCTCGATGCCATTGCTGGCGAATGACCGCCTGTATGTGGGTAGTTTCAACAAGAACTTTTTCGAGATCTCGCTCGATGGAGAAATCCTCAGCAGCTACGACACGCAGAATTGGGTTTGGGGTACGCCGGCGATTGACGAGAACGGGATAATCTATATCGCTGACCTGAGCGGCTACGTCCATGCGCTTGATAGTGGGAACAACCTGCAAGCGATTTGGTCTAATCAGATCGCGGAGCGTGGCATACGAGCGGGACCTATTGTGTATATGGACCGGGTGATCGTAGCATCGCGCGATGGACGCGTCTACTGGCTGGACAGGCGAGACGGCGTGCTTATCAACTCACGGGAAATCGACAACCGCCCGGAATTGCTCGGTGACATGCTGTTGCTGGAGCCGAACGAAACCTTGAATATTGATGTGCCGCTCTTGATTGTTTCGTCGGTCGATGAGGGCCGATTGCTGATCGCCTTTGAGGTCGATGGGCGCCAGACCTGGGTCTATCCGCGGTAATCCATCGACGGGGGCATGACCGCATGTGGGACTTAATCCTCAATCCGTTTGTAACCATACTGGCATGGCTGTATGCCGCCTTGAACCAGGATATCGTCCTGGCGATCGTTGTATTGACCGTCATCATTCGTTTTCTGACCTATCCGCTGCTGGCTAAACAGCAAGAATCCTCGCGCAAGATGCAGCAGATTCAGCCGCAACTCAAGAAGCTCCAGGAGAAGTACAAGAACGACAAGGAAAAATTGTCGCAAGCGCAGATGAAACTCTACCGGGAGAACAAGGTCAATCCAGTTGGCGGCTGCTTCCCGATGGTCATTCAGTTTCCCATTTTGATCGGGCTGTATCAGGCGATCTTTTTCGCGCTTGCCGCCACTCCTTTTCAACTGGTCGACCTGTCTGAGCGCTTGCTCATCCCGGGCTTGGATTCGCTAATCCCGCTGCAGAGAATGTGGGCGCCGATTCCACAACTGGCGCAGCTCCTGCCCGAGTTGGACTTGACGTTGGCGCCAACCGAGAACCCCCACTATTCGCTGATTCTGCCGCTTCTGGTGCTGATCACCACCTGGGCGCAGCAGAAACTGACGATGATGACCACCAAACAGAAATCCGACAAGAACGATGACGATGATGAAGACGACAAGCCGCGCGGTGGCCAAGCGCAGATGATGCAAAGCATGACGACGATCATGCCAATCATGTTTGGCTTTTTCTCCTTGTCGTTTTCGGTGGGGCTGTCGATCTATTTTGTGACGTCCAACCTAATTGGCATCATTCAATATAGCCCGCAAGGACGCAATGTGTTGGACAAACTCTTCGGCAGCAAGAAAAGCGATGAGGCGCCCGTGGAGATCGAGCTCGAAGCTGATGAACCAGTCAAGAAACTTCGAAAGCGCAGAAAAAAGAAACCACGCAAGAAATGACCAGTCGCCACGGTTGCATCACGAACAAAGGACCTGAAACATGGAGATGATCGAAGTAACCGCCAATTCAGTCGATGCGGCGATTAGCAAGGGTTTGGCTGAGCTCAACGCGACGCCTGGGGATGTGATGATCGAGGTGCTCGAAGAACCGAACACGGGCCTGTTCGGTTTCGGGGCGCGTGAGGCGCGGGTCCGAATCGTTTTGATAGGGCGGCGAAAAAGCGAAGACCGCGGCGCCCGAGAGGACCGCGTTGAGGCAGCACCGGACGAGCCCGCTGCGTCAGAAAGTTTTCCGCTAGCCGAAGTATCCGAAGAAGAACTGGATGAGGATGCCATCGTTGGCAGACAAGTGCTCGTCGAACTCCTGGAAAGGATGCAAATTGATGCCAAAGTCAACGTGCATCGTACCGACGACGAGGAGGATGATGCGCCTCACTGGATGCTGAATGTTAGCGGCAAGCGTATCAACCGCTTGATCGGGCGGCGCGGTGAAACACTGTCCTGTTTGCAGCACATCCTGCGCCTGATTTGCAGCCGGCGGCTGGAACGGCGAGCGAACGTCATCGTGGATGTGGCTGGTTACAAAACCGGCAGATCCAAGCGGCTGCGTGGCTTGGCGCAGCGTATGGCCAGGCAAGCCGTACAGCAGGGCCGCACAATCACGCTTGAGCCCATGCACGCTAACGAGCGGCGCATCATTCACCTGACGCTGCGCGGCCGGCAAGATGTGACCACGCGCAGTGTGGGCGAGGGGCGCACGCGGAAAGTCACAATCGTCCCCAAATAGGCGCTGTTGTGGGCGCGGTCCGTCAGTGTGATCACAATGTAATTATGATCGACGCAATGCCACCACGATCGTCTGGTGAGTGACGTCCTTGACGACAGCGATTGATGTTCTCCTCATCGGTCACATGACCGCTGACCTGGTCCCGGGTGGGCGTATGCTGGGTGGCACGGTCGCCTATGCCGCGCCGACCTTCGCCGCCTTTGGTCATCGCGTCGGCATAGTAACCAGCGCGGCCGCCAATGAGCCGCTGCTGGACCAACTGCGACTCTATAGCGAGTTAATCGTCCGCCCAAGCGAGCAATCTCTCACGTATGAAAACGTCTACAGCGAAGGCGGCCGTCAACAATACGTGCGCGCGACCGCCAGTCCAATCGCGCTCAGCGATGTGCCAGATGAGTGGATGTCAGCGCCATATGTGCATCTAGGTCCGCTGGCGGGGGAGATTGATCCGTTGGAAATGGCTCTGGGCTTTCCCGCTGCGACGATCATGCTGACCATGCAGGGCTTGATGCGGCGTTGGGAGGCCGGCGGTCTAGTTAAGTTCCGGTCTTGGTTGGATGAAGACGCGTTGAAGCAAATCGATATCGTCATCTACAGCGAGGAGGATGTCCATCAGTTTCCGCAGTTGACCAATGAGATGCGGGGGGTCTGTCAGCATCTGGTCGTGACCAACGGTCGCAACGGCGGGACCTATTACCACTGCGGCGAATCGATGCGCTACGACAGCCTCGCAGTTGAGCCACATGATTTGACGGGCGCGGGCGATGTCTTCGCGGCAGCGCTTCTGGGTTCGCTGCCGGCTGTAGGTGGCGATGTCGCGAATGCGGTGCGTTTGGCGGGGAAGTTGGCAGCTTACTCGGTGACACGCGCAGGGCTGAACAGCGCGCCAACAGCGGAAGAAATCGCTTTGGAACTAAGGAACTTGAACGAGGATTAGTGCATGATGCATACGATTCTTTTCAACGGGGATATCATCACGCTAGACGAGAATCGGCCCCGGATCTCGGCGATCGCTATAAGCTACGGCAGAGTGGTCGCGCTGGGTGCTGACGACGAGATTCAGCGATTGGCAAATGCGGAGACGTCCATCGTCAATCTGGGCGGAAAGACGATCCTGCCCGGGCTGACTGACGCGCACCTGCACTGGGAAGCGCAGTCAGAGGCGCTGCGATCGGTCAATGTCTTTGAGCTGCCGGAAAAAGCGATCGCGGTCGAACGGGTAAGAGAGCGCGTCCAGGAAACGCCAGACGGCCAATGGGTGCAGGGCCAGGGCTGGGCGCAAGACCTCTGGCGCGAACGCGCATTCCCAAGCAAAGACGATCTTGACGCGGTGGCGCCTAGCCATCCTGTCTATTTGAGCGCCAAGAGCGGTCACGCCGCCTGGGTTAATTCCGCCGCTCTGCAGCGGGCTGGCATCAGCGACAGCACAATCGATCCCGCGGGCGGTCAGATCCTGCGCGATGCTGACGGCGCTGCCACGGGCATCTTGCTCGAGACGGCGATGGATTTGGTCAGCGCGATCATACCGCGCCCAACGAGCGAAGAGCTTGCTGACATGATGATGGATGCGCAAGAACATGCCTTGCGTTGTGGCATCACCATGATCCATGATTTCGATGAGCCCTCTTGTTTGGCTGCGCTGCAAATCCTCCGGGAACGCGGCGATCTTGCATTGCGAGTGCTGAAGCAGATCAATCAGAAATGGCTGAGGGCGGCGATTGACTCGGGCATCCGCAGCGGATTTGGCGATGACTGGATCCGCATCGGAGCGCTCAAGCTCTTTGCCGATGGCGCGCTGGGAGCAAAAACGGCGCTGATGTTCGAGCCCTACCAGGGCGAACCGGAAAATTACGGCATGGCGGTCGTTGATAAGGAAGAGATGATCGAGTACGTCAGCCTAGCCAGTGCCTGCGGCTTGCCGTCAAGCATCCACGCGATCGGCGACAAAGCCGTTCATGACGCGCTGGACGTATTCGAAAGCGTCCGTCGCGAAGAAGCGGAAAGAGGCGAACCGCGTACTGATCGCCGTCACCGCATTGAGCATGTTCAGATCGTCCATCCGCGCGATGCCCATCGTCTGGCGACGCTCGATGTGATCGCCTCCATGCAGCCCATCCACGCCACGTCCGACATGATCACGGCCGACCGCTATTGGGGCGCGCGCACGACTTACGCCTACAATCCTCGCCTGCAGTTGGATCACGGCGCGCGGGTAGCATTCGGGTCGGACGCGCCAGTGGAGCCGCTCGATCCACTGCTTGGCATCCACGCCGCTATCACGCGGGAACGCGGCGGTCAGCCGGCTGGTGGTTGGCATCCCGAGGCGAAACTGACCCTGCATGAGGCTATGCTCGGCTTCACGCAGGGACCAGCGTATGCTGCGGGCATGGAAGATCGCTTGGGGAAACTGGACGAAGGATATCTCGCCGATTTAATCGTACTCGATCGCGATATCTACCAGGTTGAGCCCGAAGAAATCCTCGAGCTCAAGATACTGGGAACGATGGTTGGCGGCGAGTGGCGCTTCCGCGATTTTGACTAGATTGCTCTTCGCGAAAGCGATTTAGGCGAACGCCGCTGTACTGAAGACGACGCTGAATGGCACACAGTAAATGACCACGCTCCGATACTGGCTCAGGTCGATATCCTGCGGTATGTCGTAGTTCTGATTGCCGACGTTGCCTTTCAATGCGCCGAGGTGGATCTCGCCCTCACCAAGTCCGGCGAAGGTGCTCGTCGGCGCTTCGGTTGACAAGTAGACATGCAGGTCTGGTCCGTTCTTGGAACGGAAGTCTTCAAAGCGCAGAACGCGCCCCCCGTCTGGTAACTCGTAGATGGTGGCGCTGCCCTCGGCGCCGTGGATCGGGTCAATATCGATGAACGAGCCCATCACGATTACAGTCGGCTCAGGCGGCATATCGGGCGGCATCGCGCCCGCGGCTTCCGGCACGACCGTGTCATCACCGATTTGCGCCATCGCGGTCTGCTCCGCCATATCGCGGTTTTCCTTCGCCATGTCGATCAGCGCCTGTTTTTCATCTTCCGGCATGTTGCCTACCGCTTCCCGCTGCGCATCCGTGAGGCCGGGAAACGCTTCGTTAACTTCACGGTTGACGAAATACAGCCATGGCTTCGTGACCGCCAGCGCGGCTGCGACGACAACGATCAATACGACGACCAATAGTATCCTGCCTTTCATACAGATCCTCTCCTTCTAAACTCGGACGAGTTTGACGCCAGTTATCATCTTGATAGTGAAAGTGATGTACCTATAATTCTAATGATAATTGATTCAATCGTAGAGAAGCATTAGAAAGATAAGGAGACGGATAAATGGCGCGCAAAGGATTGATGGTTGGTGACAGCGAACATCATGTACAAAACGACATGCTGACGGTCGGCGCGGCGGCGCCCGATTTCAGCTTAATCGCGAATGACCTGAGCAGTAAGTCGCTGGCCGATTACACGGGCAAGGTCAAGGTAATCAGCGTGGTTCCCTCGATCGACACGGGCGTTTGCGCCGATCAGACGCGCCGCTTTAACGTGGAGGCTGCAAGCCTTGAGAACACGGTTGTACTTACGGTCAGCGCCGACATGCCTTTTGCTTTGGACAGGTTCTGTGGGAGCGAAGGCATCGACAACACGGAAACGCTTTCGACGCAGCGTGACATGCAATTCGCCGATGACTACGGCGTGCACGATACTGACTGGCGGATCTGTCAGCGGGCGGTCTTTGTGCTCGATCGCGAGAATGTCGTCCAGCATGCGGAATATGTGCCAGTCATCGGTAACGAGGTGGACTTCGATGCCGCGCTGGCGAAAGCCCAGGAACTGGCCTAAGGTAAATTCATAGCGAAGGATAGGGCATGAGCGATCAACGACGGCGCAAGCTGGCGGATCTTCTAGTCAACTACTCAACCGAGGTCCAGCCGGGCGATTGGGTCGGCGTTCTCGGCGAGTTCAGCTCGCTGCCGATCCTGCGCGATGTGTATGAAGCCGTCATCAAGGCTGGTGGTCATCCGAGCTTGCTAATCGGCGACGATCAGATGCAGCGATACTTTCTGCGTCAGGCCAGCGACGAGCAAATGAATTGGATCGACCCCAGCTTGAAACGCTATACGGAAGAAGGCGACGTCTATATCCGCGTCGGCGCGCCGGAAAACACGCGCGCCATGAGCAATATCAGCGCCAGCAGGATGCAAGCATGGCGGGCGGCGCAGAGCGAGATTCTGGAAACTCGCCTTGAGCGATCCGCCCGCGGCGAGTTTCGCTGGGTAGGCGCGCTCTATCCCACGCAAGCCAGCGCGCAGGAAGCCAACATGAGCTTGGAAGATTATGAGGATTTCGTCTACGGCGCCTGCTTCTGCGATGCGGACGATCCCGCCGCGGAATGGCGCAAGCTAAGCGAGATGCAGCAGCATAAAGTGGATTATTTGACCGGCAGGGATCGTATCAAGCTGCGCGGACCGAACATCAACCTCGAGTTGAGTATCGCCGGACGCAGATTCGTCAACAGCGACGGCAAGCGCAATATGCCAAGCGGCGAAATCTTCACCGGTCCAGTCGAGGATAGCGTGAATGGCTGGGTGCGCTTCAGCTATCCGGCGATCGTTGGCGGGCGCGCCGTAAGTGGCATTGAACTCACATTCATTGATGGCAAGGTGAGCGAGGCCTCGGCCGAGATGAACGAAGACCTGCTGCATGCGCAGTTGGACACCGACGCCGGCGCGCGCTATCTCGGTGAGTTCGCCATCGGCACCAACTTCGGCATCGATCGCTTCACCGGCATGATCCTCTATGACGAGAAGATCGGCGGCACCATTCACATGGCCATCGGCATGGGCTATCCCGAGACCGGCAGTCTCAACAAGAGCGCCGTGCATTGGGATATGATCTGCGATATGCGTGAAGACAGCGAAATCCACGTGGACGGCGAGCTGTTCTACCGCAACGGGGCCTTCGTCGTATAGCGAAAACAAAACCTTGTCGAGCCACGCAACTTGCCTCGCGCTCAATACCTTGGCATTTGAAAGCAAACATAATGTCGCCTGTGGGCGGCTTTTTTGTGAAACGATTCGCAAATGTCGCAATCGCTTTGCCCAAAACTAACAGTTGTACTAGTATGCGAGTAATCCGACCCGAACGAGGTGCTGCGCATGACAAGTTCGTCATCCGTACCCAAACCCGATGACGCCGGCAGCGGCGTGGTCGCCGTCGCCAACACGCACTCGGCGCTCAGCAATATCAGGCGCGGTCCCGGTGTCAACTACCAAGACATCGGCGATATTTTGGATAATGCCCTGGTCGTCTATTACCCGGACACGAAGACAGCGAGCAACTGGTATTGGCTGGAGAAGGGCAGCTTAAAAGGCTGGGTATACGCTGGTTATGTTGATTTCATTCACGCGATTGGCGCCGCGCCGTCTCCCCACAAAGCGACGCCCTATGACGGCAAAGTGGCGCTCTGGCATTGGAAAGGTTCAGCCGTACAGCAGAACACCATTAATGAGCTGCTCGATGACATCAAGGCGAAAGCGCCGAATGTCAGCCAGATTTGGGTGAAAATCACCAACGGCACGAGCTGGATGAGCGAGTACGATTCAAGTGATATGGCGATCAGCGGCGCCAGCAGCGTCGATCAATGGGTAGGCGCCTGCCAAGCAGCGGGCTTGGAATTCCACGCCTGGTGCGTGCCCAAAGGGCTGAATGTCACGGAAGAGGCCGCCATCATCATTGAAGCCTGCACGCGGGCCGGCGTTCAATCGCTGATCCTGGACATCGAGCCATACGCCGACTATTGGCAAGGTGGCGCTGAAGCGGTGCGTCCCTTTATGCTGGAACTGCGCCGCGGCTTGGGCACGCGCTTTCACATCGGCATGAGCGTCGATCCCCGTCCGCAGCATTATCACACGGTTTTCCCGGACGAATGGAGTCCCTTCGTCGATAGCATCCACCCGCAGACATATTGGAATATCTTCCGAAGGACGCCGGAGGATGCGCTCTCGTCGGTGTGGAGCGTCTGGGGCGGAGTCAATAAGCCGATTATTCCGGTCTTGCAGGGCAGCGCCCCGGCGTCGGAACAGACCGAGGCGCATACCCTGTCGACGCAGGTGCATGGCGCAAAAGGCCTGAGCTGGTGGCGGTATGGCGTAATCTCCCAATGGGCCGGTGTGGACAAGTCGATCGAATTGACATCGTCGCCCGCGGACGAAACGACGGAGACGCTCCAGAATTTCGCGGACGAAGTCGTTATTCTGCCGACGAAGTCTGGCTTTCGCAGCGGCACGTACACCGGCAAACCAGAGTTCAGCGCGCGGCAGAATACCTGGGGCTGGGATTATCTCTACGTCTCCACCGAAGAGAGGACGAGCAAGGTTTGGGCGGAATGGCGGGATGATTTGCCCCAGAGCGGCCTGTACGAGATCTCCGTCTTTATCCCCAATCGCAGTGCAACGACGACGCGCGCGCGTTACAAAGTGCACGGCATCGTCGGTACGACGGCGGAAGTGGTCCTGGACATCAACCAGCATCGGAGTCGCAACGCATGGGTAGCGCTCGGCATATTTGATCTGGACAAGAATATGGAGAATGCCGGGCGTGTATTCCTGAACGATGTAACGGGTGAATCCGACAAGGAGATCGCATTTGACGCGGTTCGCTTCCGCCGCATTGTCACCACGCCGCCCGGTTATTCGCCCGCTCCGGATACACCGTCAGATCCGCGCCCTACTGAGATAGACGGCGTCAAAGTGGCTGACGGATATGATTCACCGGTTGGCACCAGCGAACAGCGCCGAGGTGAAAGGGTATGGCCCAAGGGCTGGCTGGATGTCACACCCTTTGGCAAACTGTATTTTATTGGCACGCCGAGCGAAGCTTATCACACGGGCGCCGACTTGAATTTCGGCAGGCCCTACGAAGACAAAGGCATGGCCTGTTACGCCTGTGCCAGCGGCATCGTTACCTTTGCCGCGCGCTTGGGCAAATGGGGCAATCTGGTTGTCATTCGCCACGATCCGCTGTATGAGCCTTCGGGACAGGTGATCTACAGTCGTTACGCTCACGTGCAGAATATGCGCGTTACAGTCGGTGAGCGCGTCGCTCGCGGGCAGCGAATCTGCGAAATCAGCGATGCCTTCGGTCGCTATGTGCCACATCTCCATTTTGACATGAGCGCGACGACCCTATTGGAAACGCGACCGGGCGATTGGCCAAAGCTGAATTATGATCTGCTGGTAAAACACTACATTGATCCGCGGGACTGGATCAGCAGACATCGTCCTTGACGCTGCAGGCAGCGCGGCTAGAACAGCCCCCAATCGCTGGCGGCGCCCTCTTCCATCATGCTGGGATCCCACATTTCCATGCCCATCTCAATGGTCGTCGGCAGGCCGAGGAAATCTTGCGCCGTCCGGCGCGTCTGCTCCAGAAGCTGCGGCGCATAAGGGCAGAAAGGGGTCGTCATGATCATGTTGACATGGGCGCTGTCTTCGCCGATTTCCACTCCGCGCACCAAACCGAGCTCGATGATATTCATGCCAATTTCAGGATCAATTACGGCTCGCAACGCTTCATACAAGCCGGCCTGTGTGTCATCCATGCGTTAATCCTTTGGACTTTTGATCATTCGTGAGATCAGCCTGCGCGCAGGTACCGAGCCCATCAAGCGCTAATCAATTCCTCTGTGTACCTCGCGGGACAATCACGACAATGACATAAGCATAGTATAGCGTTGCAGCGCTGTCAATTTCTGTACTTTCAGGGAGTGTCTAATGCTGAGGATATATAGTTGCCTGCGATCTTATCAAAATTCTCTGTGCCGGCGGTCAGTGTCTACACGACCCTCTGTGTTCTCTGTGATTCCAAGAAAGTAATGAGAATGACTGCCACAAGAAAGATACTGCCAAAATAGTCGAAAGGCTGTAGGGCTTGATTGGTATTGCGATTTGAACATCGAAATTTACCCCATCCCCCGGCCCCTCCTCNNATCTCTATGGCGAGCATCCCAGCGAGCTAGGGAAGGGGAGCTACATACGCGCGAATACGCAGTTTGAGTCAGAGAAACGCCACGCTGACGGGGCTTTAGAGGAACAATTGAGCATAGGTTGGGCGCTAGCAAGCTAATACAAATTAAGTCTTGTAGGGGCGAGCCAGTGGCTGGTCCACTGTTGCCATAGATTACCAATCACGTTTCCTATGATTAACTTGGTTCTACTTCTGTGGCAAAAAATCGCGTGACATATTCGGCATAGAGACCTATCCACCGATTTAGACACTTCCATTTTCAGACGATTCTGACGGTATTCTATTGTTTCAAAGGTATGATTTGCCTAGGGATTCGGCGGAACGTTTCCGATTTGGAATTCTGCCACCGTTTCCCCACTGCGGCTGTTGACATGGCCATGGCGCGCTGATATACTGCCAATGAATTCGAGTTGGTTAAAGAGTAAATTTAACCGACATTAAATCGATAAGAGAGGAGATCTGCCGCGAATGGTCGCAACATTGGAGATACGGAATCTGCATGCGAGTGTGGATGGCGATGAAGAAATGATTCTGCGCGGTTTGGACTTGACCGTAAAAAAGGGCGAGATACACGCTCTGATGGGACCGAATGGCTCGGGCAAGAGCACGCTCGCCAATGTATTGATGGGCAACCCAGCCTATGAAGTACATGAGGGCGAAGTCTTGCTTGACGGTGAGGATTTGCTTGATCTGGAACCTGACGAGCGCGGCCGCGCTGGCTTATTCCTGGCTTTTCAATATCCAGTCGCAATCCCCGGCGTCACGCTAGGCAACTTCCTGCGCCATGCCATCAATGCGCGAATGAAAGCGGAAGACCCGGATAGCAAGGGCATACCGATTCCCAAATTCGCGCGTCTCATGCGCGAGAAGATGACCCAGCTGCGAATCGATCACTCCTTTGCCGGCCGTTACCTCAACGAAGGTTTCAGCGGCGGCGAGAAGAAACGAGCCGAGGTCTTGCAAATGGCCGTGCTGGAACCGGAGATTGCTGTGCTGGACGAGACGGATTCGGGCTTGGATATCGACGCGCTGCGGATTGTCGCCGACGGCGTCAACGCCTTGACCGGTCCCGCTATGGGCGCGCTCGTGATTACGCACTACCAGCGGATGCTGAATTACATCAAGCCGGACTACGTGCATGTGCTTTATGACGGCCGGATTGTCGAGAGCGGCGGTCCCGAACTGGCGCTCGAGCTGGAAGAAAAGGGCTACGAGTGGATACGCGAAAGGCATGAGGCGCTGGCGCAAGCCCAGGCCTGAGGCGAGTAGACGAGGACACAGACATGGTTGAAGTAATTCAGAGCGAAAAGCAGCTCACGCACGAAGAGGAGGCGCTGAAGGATGTCGGCTTAAGCTATGCCGAGAAGTATGGCTTCCACGATGACGACGTTGAATATACCTTCAAGAGCCAGAAGGGCATCAACGAAGATATCGTGCGGCAGATCAGCGCGATGAAAGACGAACCGCAATGGATGACCGATCGTCGGGTTGAGGCTTACCACATCTTCATGGACAAGCCAACGCCGCAGTGGGGCGGTGACCTGAACCGTATCGACTACGACAACATCTACTATTACGTGCGGGCGACGGACAAGACGGAAGACGATTGGGATGACGTGCCGCAGGAAATTAAAGACACCTTCGATAAACTCGGCATACCCGAGGCGGAGCAGAAATTCCTGCATGGCGTATCGGCGCAATACGACAGCGAGTCGGTCTATCACAATATCCAGGAAAATCTGGAAGAGCAGGGCGTCATCTTCCTCGATATGGATTCAGGCTTGCGTGAGCATCCGGAGATCATCGAGGAATACTTCGGCACGGTCATACCATCGAACGACAACAAGTTCGCCGCCTTGAACACCGCCGTATGGTCCGGCGGCAGCTTCATCTACGTGCCGCCCGGCGTGCATGTCGAAATGCCGCTGCAGGCCTATTTCCGCATCAACACACAGAACATGGGGCAGTTCGAACGAACCTTGATCATTGTCGATGAAGGCGCTTACGTGCATTACGTCGAAGGCTGCACAGCGCCGATTTACAGTTCGGACAGTCTGCACAGCGCCGTTGTCGAGATCATCGTCAAGAAAGGCGGTCGCTGCCGCTACACCACGATTCAAAACTGGTCCAACAATGTGTACAACCTGGTGACGAAACGCGCGGTTGCCGAAGAAGGCGCGACGATGGAATGGGTAGATGGCAACTTGGGCAGCCGCTTGACGATGAAATACCCCGCTGTGATTCTGCGCGGCGAAGGCGCCCATGGCGAAGTGCTGTCGATTGCCTTCGCCGGCGACGGCCAGCATCAGGATGCCGGCGCGAAGATCACCCATTTGGCGCCGAATACAACCAGTCAAATCATCAGCAAGTCAATCAGCAAAGATGGCGGCCGCGCGAGCTATCGCGGCCTGCTCAAGATTGATAAAGCCGCTTACAAGAGCAAGAGCAATGTTGTCTGCGATGCCTTGCTGCTCGATGATGACAGCCGCTCCGATACTTACCCGACCATAGAGATTGATGCGAAAGATGTCACGATGGGGCACGAGGCATCAGTCAGCAAAGTCGGTGAAGATCAGCTCTTTTATCTGATGAGCCGCGGTATCAACGAAGACGAAGCCAATGCGATGATCGTCAACGGATTCCTTGAACCGCTGGTCAAGGAATTGCCGATGGAATACGCGCTGGAATTGAACCGGCTGATCCAAATTCAGTTGGAAGGTTCAATCGGCTAGCGCCATAAAGACGCAAATGCCTGGCCCTCAGGCGTGCCTATTATCCTAGCAAACTCAGGAGAGACAAAACGTGGCAGTAGTACGCAGGCGATCCGCGCTTCCGCAAGCGCCGAGTTATGCCTTGGCTGATGTTCGCTCAGTGAGCGACGCGCATGACGAACCCGAATGGCTACGGGCGCGGCGTATGAAGGCTTGGGAAATCTACCAAAATACACCTATGCCCTATCAAGAGGAAGAATGGCGGCGGACCGATTATCGTCATATCCGCTGGGATGAAGCCGAGCGCCTGATTCAGGCGAATGGCGCCACATCCGCCGTCGTGCCGGCGAAAAACCTTGAGCCGCTTACTGGTGATGAGCAGGGCGGCCTGCTTGTCATTGTCGACGGCAAAGTCGTCAGAGCAGAGCTGGCGGCCGTGTTGGAGGAGCAGGGCCTGATCTTCACCGACTTGCGAACAGCGGTGCGCGATCACGAAGCTTTGGTTGAGAAGCACTTGATGACGCAAGCAGTGAAGGCGACCGACGGCAAGTTCGCGGCGCTGCATGCCGCCCTTTGGGATTACGGCGTTTTCCTTTATGTGCCGCGCAACACAGTTGCCGAATTGCCATTGCACGCGGTCTGCTACAACAGCAATGCGGGGACGGCGATGGGCCACGTGTTGCTTGTCGTCGAGGACAACGCTCAGGCGACCATGCAAGTTGAGTACGCGTCCACCGAAACGGCTGGACAATCGGCATATATTGGCGCGACAGAGCTTATCGTCGGCGACGCCGGCAACCTGCGTTATGTCTCGCTGCAAGATTGGAATCGCGAGACCTTTGAGTTCAGTCATCAGCGCGGCATCGTCGGCCGTGATGCCCAGCTGGATTGGGTTAACGGCGTCATGGGCAGCCGGCTTACCAAAGCCTTTATCGAAGTGGATGCGGTTGGAGCGGGCGCCAACGCGCGTGTGAGTGGCTTCTTCTTCGCCGATCATGATCAATTCTTCGACCTCGACACGCAGCAGAACCACAACGCGCCGCTGACCAACACGGATCTGCTCTTCAAGGGTGCGGCTCGCGATAAGGCGCGGACACTCTGGCAGGGCATGATTAAATCTCTGCCGCAGATGCAGAGAATCGATGGCTATCAGGTCTGCCGCAACTTGCTGCTCAGCAACGAGGCGCGCATGGACAGCATTCCCGGCCTCGAGATCGAGGCGGACGATGTCGCCTGCTCTCACGCCGCCACGTTCGGCACACTCGAGGAAGAGCCCATCTATTATCTGATGAGCCGCGGCATTACGCGTCCGCAAGCGCAGCTGATGATCATTGAGGGCTTCTTCGATGAATTGCTGCAACGCATCCCCTTCGAGCGCGTGCGTCAGCGCCTGGTGGACGAAATTGAAGCGAAGATCATCGGCTAGGCAATTTCCACGTGGATCGCGCACTGGCCTCCGCTCCACACGTGATTCCAACTCGAGATGAAATCTGTAGACAGGCCGGACATAAGCGCTATAATTCAAGGCGCATTTTGAGGCTGCGCTTTTGTCATTGCGGGGGACGCCGATACAGGGCTCGAAATGGAAGACATGTATCGCGAGCTCATCTTGGATCATGCGCGGAACCAGCGCAATTGGGGTCTGCTTGAGCCGAACGACTTCGACCACGAAGAATCCAACCCGCTTTGCGGCGATCACCTGCGCCTGAGCCTGCGTTTGGACGAAGCGGGCTGTATCACCGAGGTCGGCTGGGATGGCGAAGGCTGCGCGATCAGCCAGGCCTCGGCGTCGATGTTCGGTGAGGAGCTCATCGGGATGAAGCTCGCCGAAGCGCGTAGAATCGACAAGCAGCGGCTGCTGGACAATATTGGGCTGCGCTTGAGCGTCAATCGGGTGAAGTGCGCCTTGTTGCCGCTGAAGGTGCTTGTTATCGGCGCCTATGGCAGGGCGGGCGTCGAACAATGGCAGCTGATCGAGGATGAATGATGGCTGAGTGGGTGACCCTGTGTTCGGTGGGCGAATTGCCTCCGGGACAGCGCGAAGTTTTCGGCGTCAACAACCGCTGGATTGCCGTCTTCAATATCGGTGGCAAGATTTACGCTATCGAAGATCTATGCACACACGATGGAAACGTGCTGGCTTACGACCTGCAAGATCAGCCCAGCAAGTTAATCGGCCACGAAATCGAATGTCCGCGTCATGGCGGGCGTTTCGATCTGCGCAATGGAAAGGCGACGCGCAGCCCGGCGGAGATTGATGTGCCCTGGTTTGATGTGCGAGTCGCCGGCGACGACTTGCAGGTATTTGTTTAGTCGCGTCAGGCCTGTCAACTGCTATGCGCCACCGTTCCTTGCGCGAAGCCCTCAACTCGGGAGAGACGCTTGTATTCGGCCACCGTGGCGCGATGGCGCAGGCTCCCATGAACACGCTGGCGGCCTTTGAGCTCGCTTGCGCGCAAGGCGCCGATGGCATTGAGCTGGATATCCAACTGTCGCGCGATGGTCATCTCGTGGTTATGCATGACGATACCGTCGATTCAACGACAGATGGGCAGGGCAACGTCCGCGAGTTCACGCTGTCGGCGTTGAAGCGACTTGACGCCGGCGCCTGGTTTGCCGAGGAATTCGCAGGCTTGCGGATTCCCACGCTCGACGAAGTCTTCGACGCTTTCGGCAATGTTGCGCTCATGAATGTGGAGATTAAATCTTCCCGTGAATCGGTTGACCGCCTGGAAAAGCGGCTTGCCGATTGCGTACGCCGACACAACATGCGCGAACAAATTATAATCTCGTCTTTCGATCCGGTGGTCCTTCAGTGCGTCAGGGGAATGATGCCGAGGGTGATGATGGGTTTCCTCTATCAGCCCGATATGCCAGTGGAGCATTATCTCCCGCTGAAGAAATTGTGGCACGAAGCGCGTCATCCGCGGCATGACATGGTCGATGAGAGGTATATGAATTGGGCGCGGTCGCAGGGCTACTATATCAATGTTTGGACGGTCAACGATGTGGAGCGCGCGCTTCATTTGCAGGGGCTGGGCGTCAATGCCATCATCACCGACGAACCCGGCCCTATCGCCAGCGCTCTGAAGCAATGCTGAAGGGATTCCGGCGCGTCGCTTTCCGACTGCTATACAACGAATGCGCCTTCATATATGACATTGTCAGTCCGGCGGTTTCGCTCGGGCGCTGGCGAAGTTGGCAGCGAAGCGTTGTTCCATTTTTGCCGCCGCCTGATGCCGGCCTGGTTCTCGAATTAGCGCAGGGCACTGGCGACCTGCAGGTTGATCTGGTAAAAGCCGGTTATCGCGGCATCGCCTTGGATCGATCGCGCAACATGGGTCGACTTGCTCAACGAAAGCTTGCGCGAGCTGGATTGAGTACGCTGCTCTTACGGGGCGAGGCGGGTCGTCTGCCCATTCAGTCTGATTCTATAGCCGCCATCGTCTGTACCTTTCCGACCTCATTCATTCTTCAACCTCAGACCTTGATTGAGATCCAGCGCGTATTGAAGCGTGACGGACCAGCTGTCATCCTGCTGTCTGGCGTTTTGACGAGTGGCGGTTTGCGCGTAAGATTCATCCGAGGCCTTTATCGGATTACGGGGCAAGCGTATAGCGATAATGTGGGCGAAGAGCTTCTCACTCCCTTCCAGGCGCCCGGTTTGTCGGGGGAGGCGCGCGCCTTGCCATTGGACGGCAGCCTGGTGCAGATTGTGCTTCTGAGGAAAACTGTCGCGGGCGCTCTTGGCGAACAGGATCACAGCCTAGATTTGGCGCGGGAAGCGTGATATATTGGAAGTGATATGGTGGATGTAGCTCAATGGCAGAGCACCTGATTGTGGTTCAGGCGGTTGAGGGTTCGAGCCCCTTCATCCACCCAAAGCAGGCAAAGTGTTTGCGTCCGCCCAAGAGCGGGCGTTTTGCTTTAGGTTCGAGCCTGTCCTGATGGCCGCCTGCGATTAGGCGCAGCCGGGTCGGGAATCACGTATGCGAACGAATCAGCGCTTTCTTCCGGCGGGCACTGCGCCGCCAGCCAGAAATCGTTGTACTGTCGGAACTCCGAACTTCCGCTTGTACGCGTTCATTGGCGGGCTTCCAATCGTCCGCTGCCCCGATCGGTTTCGCTTCAGGGGGCAGCGAAAGCCGCAGGTCATGTGTAGTGGCCTCCGCCGGCGCTTCGCCGACAGATTCGCTTGGGGTCTCCGCCTGAGCTCGCGCTTCGCTGGGCTTCTGCAACCCAAAGATTTCGAAAACACTCAGGTGAGAAGAATCGTCGGGCCGCTCTGGCGCAACACTCGAAATAGACGGCTCAGGTTCATCAACGGTTTCTTGTGCCGGCTGCTCAGCCACGATGGGTTCCGGCTCGAGCTGCGGACTGGAAATCTCGGGCGGGGGAATCTCGGCGAGCAAGGCTTCGACTTCCAGCGGTCTGGTATCATCCAGCTCGGGTTCAGGGTCGGCGAGGGAAATCAGTTCGTCGCCGGCGCCCAATACCACTGGATTCGGTTTGGTATCGGTGTCGGCTACTGGCGGTATGGGTTCTGCTTCGATCTCCAGATCGTAGGAAAGCGAAATACGCTCGGATAGCGAAGTGTCATCGTCCGCCGCTTCGTCCGCGGCATCGTGAAAGGCCGACGGGTGCCGTGGCAGATAGCTCGATCGCTCGTAAACATCGGGCGCGTCTTGCATGCTCGCTTTCGCCGCGTGCGTGGATATGCCGCCGGACTCTTGCATGATCAGTTGATGCAAGTTTCTTAGGCTGTTCTGGATCTGGTTCGTTGTGCTCCGCTTGAGGCGCATCGCGTTGCGGATACCGCTCAATACGCCGCCCAACTCATATTGGAAGGTCCAGCGAACCAGGGTGCCTTCGGTGACTTCCTGCAAGCGAATCCGACCCTGATTGTCGCGATACGTCCTCCCGTCGACAATACGATACTCATAGCCCAGCGTATCGTACCATGCGCTGACTTCAACGATGACATCGTTGCCTTTTACGGTGGAATGGCGCCAGCGTGTTCCCCGCCCCTCCCGCTGCGTAGAGAGAAAGGATACCGTCACAACTTCTTCATACCACTGAGGAATCGTCGCCAAGTCGCCCATGAAACGCCAAATGAATTCTGGTGATGCTGGAATCAGTATTTCAAGGTCGATGACGTTCATGGTACGCGCCGGGGAGATGTGACTGGACCTGCGTTTTGTGCTAGACTAACATGAGATTTTACCACTGGATAATTGAATCGCAAAACCATGCCAACCCCCGTATTCATCTTTGCCTTCGTCATTGCCACCATGTATGGCCTTGGATTTCACGTCATCCTGGGCGGAAACGCGCGCCGCATGGTGCTTTTTATTGTCACGAGCTGGGTTGGATTTTTGCTGGGCCAATATGTCGGCGGCTATCTGGATATCAGCATACTTCGAATCGGCGTCATTCATTTGTTGCCCGCTTCAGTCGCAGCGGTCGGTCTCTTAATTTTGGCGCATGTTCTGACCACTGAGCCGACCTCTCCGGTGTCTCGGCGCTGAGCATGGCTGAAAACGAGGTCAGTTCTCGTGGACCGGCCGCGGGCGGATCAGGTGACTCTTCCGGTCCCAAGATCACCCGTTTGATAAAGCTCTCCGCGATTCTCGGTATTCTGCTCATACTGATATTGCTTGGCGCCGCACTGGCTGCCGCGCTAACCGCCCCTGAAACCTGGGCGCCACTCATCCGGATTTTCCGCGATGTATTCTTGCTGATCCTCATTTTGGAATCGGTACTGGTCATTGCCGCCATCGCTATTCTGATGTTGCAGACGGCCGGTTTCCTGATCATGCTGAAGACGGAAGTCAAGCCCATTCTGGATAACGCCAGGGAGACGACGCGCCTGAGCAAAGCAACCGCGCAATTCATCAACAGCAACGCAGTCGATCCGCTGATTCAGATCAAGAGCTTCCTTTCCGGATTGCTCGCATTCTTGCGCGAACTGATTCGCATTCGAAATCTTGTTGACCCGGAAGAGCCGCTCACGGAGCAACAGGATGAGCCCCAAACGTCCTGAGCTGGATGACAGCGCTACCTTCGTCGGCATCCTTCTTGGCATCGTTCTCGGCGCGCTATACGCGCTTTTGCACATCAAACAGAAGGGCGCCGTCCGGCGCAAAGACCTGGCGCAGTTCGGGGCTGGCACGGCCGAAGTGGAGATGGAAGCGAGCCTCACAGAAGCCAAGCAGTTGGCGAGATCGCGCCTGGAAGAGAAGAGCTAAGGCGCTTCCAGAGCCGCGAATGCCCTGCCCAGCGCGGCCAAAACATCGCTGGCGATAACGCTGCGGCTGCTGCCCAGGCTTTCGGCCGCGATTAATCCGGCCGACGCATGCACATAGGCGCCGAGGCGCGCGCTGTCGAAGGCGTTCAATCCCTGCCCGCGAAGGCCAGCAATCAGCCCAGCCAAAACATCGCCCGTGCCCGCAGTGCTCAGAGCGTCGGTCTTGAAAGGCAGGACACTGTTTCGCCCATCGGGCGTCGCCACGAGCGTATGCGCCCCTTTCAGTAGGAGCACGAGATTCCACTCATCAGCGCATTGGCGCGCGACTGCCCAGCGATCCGCATTAATCTCTTTCGCGCTCAAGCCTGTCAAGCGCCCAAGTTCGCCGGGGTGGGGCGTGATGATCGTGTCTGCCGGCAGGCTTGCCCACCACCGCGAGTCCCGGCTCAAGAGGTTCAGGGCGTCAGCGTCCAGGACGAGCGGCGGCAATGAGTCGCTCGCCAGCAAACCGCGCAGAAATGCCTGGGTAGTTTGGCGGGAGCCTAATCCGCATCCTACGAGCAGGGCATCATATCTACCAACTTGTTCAACTACCGAGTCAGCAGCGCTCTCGGCGATGGCGCCGTCCGCTTCAGGCAGCGGCAGCCAGGTAGGTTCGCGCAGACCGGCTGCGATAATCTCGGCTAAGCGTCTGGCTGTGGCTACGGTTACCAGACCGGCGCCCGAACGATAGGCCGATTCAGCGGCCAGGGCGATAGCGCCGATGTAGTGGGGCGAGCCAGCTACAACCATTATCTTGCCGAAGGTGCCTTTGTGTCCGTCGAGCGGTCGATCTGGCAATAGCGAAGACGCGAGGCTGGCGTCCACGATCGATGTTTGGACCTGGTCCAATTCAGGCAGGCTCAGTGGAATGCCGATGGTGGAAATCTCCAGGTCGCCGACATAGCGAGCTGCGGGAAATGTGAAAAGACCCGGTTTGCCAGCGATGTAGGTGATGGTCGCGTCGGCAGCGATAACGTTTTCAGCAACTGCTCCCGTGTCGCAATCGATGCCGCTCGGGCAGTCTATCGCCAGTATGAAGGGGCGCGCCGTCATTGAAGCGCTACACGCCGAGCTCGACATGGCTTCGTCACGCCCCCTCGTTTTCGCAGCGTATTGGCTTAAGCAGTCCTTTGCCAGTTTCAGCGCTTTGGCGGCCTTGCCTCGCAGCGGCAGCCGCGCGCCAATCCCGAGTACCGCATCGACGATGATATCAGCGCTCGCGATTAGACAGGCAAGCTGCCGGCCATCATGATCTTCAGCTGCTAAGGTGACCGACAGGCCATCGCTGAGCACAGCCTGGTAGTTCTTGTCGGCTGAATCTCGCGGAGCGAGAAGGTACAGCCGGATATCTGCGGCGGTGGAGAGTGCCAGGTTGTGCGCCATCACCAGACCGTCGCCGCCGTTGTTACCTTTTCCAATTAGAAACGTGATCTTGGTCGCGCTGCTGATCCGGCAACGCCGCTGCAATAACGCGCTGGCCGCGGCGCCGGCATTGAGCATCATCTGTTCATAGCTCATCAGCGAGCGGTCTGCGGCCGCTTCGATTTCCCGCACCTGGCTTATGCTCGCCACTTTCATTGCTTGCCTCTTGCGCTCACGCTGTCAAAAAAAGAGGCGCGTATCATTATGATACACGCCGCGCCGTTCGCCAACGAGTTCGTTCAGCTGTCTCTCTCTATGACTTGCCGCGCAAGACCAATCAACGCCGACTTCGCGCTCGAATCATCCAGGACTGCTAGGCTCGCAACCGCAGTTTCAACAAGACAGCGGGCCTGTTCACGCGCCTTGGCAATGGCGTCGCCTGCCATCATCTTGCGCCGAATCTCATCCAACGGGTCCATCACTGGGGCCTTGCCGTTACCGTTAGCATCGTTCAAAGCGACGGCGACACCGCGTCCCTGACTGACATCCACACCGCTGGCCTTCCCCAACTTGCTTTCGTCCTCCACCAGGTCGAGGATGTCGTCCACAATCTGAAAAGCGAGCCCGAGGTTGAAGCCAAAGTCGGATAACGCGCTGATTTCACTCTGTTTGGCGCCGGCAAGCTTGGCGCCGATCGTGCTGGCAGCTCGAAAGAGGGCGGCGGTCTTTAGGGCGATGATCCGCATGTACGCTTCGCGCGTAAACGTCTTGTTCTTCACCGCGCTCGCTTGCAACGTTTCTCCCTCGACCAGGCCTGTGGCCGCCTTTGCTAGATCCACGTTGAGATCATGGTAGGGCGCCATCAGTTCGTAGACCGCGGTGAAAAGAAAGTCGCCGGTCAAGAGCGCGAAGGTCCGCCCCCACAGCGCGTTTACGGAGGGACGACCGCGACGCAGTAGGCCGTGGTCGTTGATATCGTCGTGCACGACGCTGGCGGTATGCATCAGCTCGACAGCAGCGGCGGGATTCGCGACATAGTCCAGCTCGCTTCCACCGAGCGCCAAATAGCTGAGCAGGAGCAGGCGCGGCCGAATGCGTTTGCCGCCCGCGCCCAGAATATGACCGCTGGCTTCGCGCAGAATCTGGACGTCACTATCCGTTACGTCGATCATCGCGCGCTCTACAGCCGCCATCCCTTCGTCCAACAATATATTCAGTTTCACCGGTTCAATTAACGCGCCAGACATGTTGGACTCCAAGTCAATAATTGTGAAGTTCAGAACTATCTAAACGTATTGTACAGTAAGTACAACATTAGTCAACGTAAAGCGCTAATGAATTGCGCCCGCGCAGCGCTAGCGGCTCACCCCTCAACCGACTGCCAATGGCGGAGCGCTCTACCAGACAACGCATGCCCCGGCCTTCATTCGGCGCATTTGCCCAAGGTCTGACATAGCTGTGTGATGTGCAAGCGGTCATGCTGCGCCGTGAAATGCGCCATCTCCAACATCGTGGTCAAACCGAATATGCTGTGTCTCGCCGTCCTGTCCCATTGCGCCGGTGTCAATGCCGAGAGCAGGCTGATGGTCTCCTTACGCTCCCGCTGGAAGCAATAAAGCGCTTCGTAACCTTCTTCGTGACAAGTCGGAATATCGGGACCGGGCGGTGGCGGCGCTGCAATGAAAGGATCGTCCTGATCGCGGATTGCCTTCAATCGGGCTCGATGCACAGGCGCTTCTGATTCCCAAAGGTGGCAGAGTATCTGCAGAATCGACCATTCCTGCGGGTCGGGACGCTGAAGCCATTGATGCGGCTTGACTTCCGCCAGCAGTCCGTGGAGCGCGGCTATATTGCCGCTGTATTGCGGCAAGATCATGCTCGGCTGCAGTTGGCGCGAAAGATATTTTTGCCGCCAGCCGGATTCGCGGACCTGATCGTATACGGAACTTAAATCAGCGATTCCGTTGACGCGCCACGTGTGAATACCGATAGCGCTCGCCGGTTCGATATCGTTTTGCACACTGTCGCCGATGAGCAAGGCCTCATCAGGTTCGACGCCGACGCGGGCAACGGTCTCGGCATAATAGGCGGGGTTCGGCTTGGCAAAGTGCATGTTCTCGCTATGGGTGATGAATGCGAAATCCGCCGCGAAGTCGGACAAGCCCGCCCAGCCGATACGCTCGCGCGTGGCGCCTTCCGGGAAGAACGGATTCGTTGCGATCGCCACGTGGAGATTCTGTCTCAACAAGGCTTCTACCAACTCCGCAGCCATGGCGATTGGCGCAGTATTCTCTCTAAGGCCTCTGTAGTTTCCCTGATAGAAGCTGGTGATAGCGGTGGAGAGCGCGGCCTCCGTCAGGGGCATCTCGAATGAAAGCGCGTCGAAAATAGTGGCGGCGTTGCTGCGGTAGGCTGCCGGTTCACGGTTCAAGCAGCGGATGGCGTTCCGCAGGGCGCTTGACGCGTTTTCAACACCGTGGGACTCGGCAAAATGCAGATCCCATTGCTGGCGAAAGGCGGCGACCCACTCGCGATCGGGATTGTGCAGCAACGTATTGTCCAGATCGAGGAGGACCGCCTTAATCATCGCTGCTTTCCAATGCTTGGCGAAAGATATCCAGTCCAGGATGATCGTCCGGGCAGCCGACGTATGGATCAACCTTTTCGCCGTTTTTCAGGCAAATGGCTTCGACTTCTACGCGGCGGACAAAGCCGAGGAAGCCCGCCCTGATTGTGAGTACGAGCTGTGTATCGGGGCTGGCATTGGCCAAGACAATATCGGGAACGGGACATTTTAGGCAATCTTTTGGGTGCCACTGCTCGGAATCGGGATTGCTCTTGGCCAGGCGGCACTCTTCAATGTCGCGCGTGTGGCGATTATGGTCGGCGTAGTAGTGTGGGCATTCGCGACCGGCAGGAGTTTTCATTTTCGTTCTCAACTCTTATTGATCCAGGCGGACGCGACATGCGGCAGATTCTCCAATGGTCCGTATTGTACTGTGCAATCGGGAAGCGATTCAAGAAAATCGCCGCCGTATCGCTTGCTGATGACCCGGCTGTCAAATATAGCGACCACGCCTCGATCGCTGCGGCTTCGGATCAAACGGCCGAATCCCTGGCGAAAGCGGAGGATGGCATCGGGCACTGCATATTGCTGAAACGCGTCATTGTAGGTTTCGGCGCGAGCGGAGAAAACGGGATCGGAGGGAACGGCAAATGGCAGGCGCGCGATGACGAGGGCGCTGAGGTCATCGCCCGGTATATCAACACCCTCCCAGAAGCTGCGCGTGCCCATCAGCACAGCCTTGTCCGCTTTTTTGAAGCTTTCAAGCAGCGCATCCCGGCTGCCGCCGAAGCTTTGATCATAGACGGTGATGTCGCCCAGCGCGAGACGTGGCGTAACCGCGCGGGATGTTTCCCGCAGCTGGGCGTAGCTGGTAAAGAGCGCCATCACGCGGCCCTGAAGTTCGGCCGCCAATTCGATGATGCCGCGCTCTATCATTCGCTGGTAGTCATATCGTTGGTTCGGTTCGGGCATATCCGTCGGGATGTAGAGCAAGGTTGACGCTTTGTAGTTAAACGGCGAACCTAGCGCCACCTTGTGATAGTCCTCGGTGTACAGTCGTTCCGAGATATGTTCGAAGTTGCCTTGCGTCGTTAAGGTCGCGCTGGTGAGGACGATGCTTTCCATCCGCTGATTGAGGTATTCCTCCATCATAGGACCAACGTGCAAGGGTGAGATGTGGATTTGCAGCCGATCCGGGCTGTTCCCTGCCATGATGGCGTAAACGGCGTTGCCCTCCGGGGCCTCTGTGAAGTGTTCCAGCTGCTCGTGTATTTCCGCCAGGAAGCGCCAATTCGCCCGGATTTCGCTGCTGTAGTCGCTGAAGTCCGGCATCTGGAATCGCTCATAACGGGGCAAAGCCTTGCACAGATGCTCCATGGAATC
>JAAXID010000249.1 GCA_012270545.1 Anaerolineae bacterium
GCGATGCTGAAATAGGTGTTGGCCAGCTTGAATTTGATCATGCCCAGGAAGAGCGGCACCAGCAGAATCTCGCCCGGCAGAAGAAATGTCGAAAGGATGATAAGCAAAACGATCTTACGGCCGCGGAAGCGCATGCGCGCCAGCGGATATGCGGCTAAGATATTGGTAGCCAGGGTCAGCGCGGTGGTGATGGTCGCCACGATGAGGCTGTTGCGGAACCACTGCAACATAGGGAAAGATTCAAAGAGCCGCGTGTAAAACTCAAGCGTCGGCTTGTCGGGCCACCAGGTGGGTGGATAGCTAAAGACTTCGTTATCCGGCTTGATCGAGGTGACGAACATCCAGATGAAGGGCGCGCCCCAGATGATGGCGACGAAGATCATGATGGCGTAGAGCGCCAGGCGCCCATAGTTGAGGGAGCCATCGCGGTAGACGCTGTCGGTACGCCAGGATACAGCCATGTTAAATCACTTTCATCGCGCGCAGTTGAACGATGGTGAAGCTGAGGGTGATGAGCATCAAGATGACGCCAGCGGCCGAGGCCACGCCCATATCAAACTTCACGAAGGCAGTCTCATAAATGAATTGGGCGATGGTGAAGGTACTGCCTTGCGGTCCGCCGCGGGTCATGACAAAGACCTGGCCGAAGACGCGCCAACAAGCGATGACCGTCAGCGGGATGACGAAGGCGTTGACCGGCAGGAGCATGGGGATGGTGACATAGCGCACCTCTTGCCAGCGGCCCGCGCCATCGATCTTGGCCGCTTCGTACAAGTCCTCCGGTATATCCTGCAAGCCAGCCAGGTAGATGATCATATTGCCGTTGACCGTCCACCAAATTGTGGTGATGGCGATGGCCGGCATGGCCGACTCTGGGTCGCCCAGCCAGTTGATCGGCGGATTGACGCCCAATAAGCCCAGATAATAATTCAACAATCCCGAGCTGCGCTCCAGGATCCACTGAAAGATGATGCCCACCGCGGCCACGCTGACAACATGCGGCAGAAAGACGATGGCGCGCGCGATATTCCGTCCGCGCAGCTTCTGATTTACCAGCAGCGCCAAGAAAAAGCCCAGGACGATAAGGGGAATGGCCGCCAAGACAACAAAATAAAGCGTATTCTGAAGCGAATCGATGAAGATTTCGCTGTTTAGCAGCTTGGTGTAATTCTTAAACCCGACCCACTTGGGCTGGCCAATGATGCCCCATTTGGTGAAACCGGCGTAGACGCCGACGAAGGCCGGCAACAGCAGGAAGATGATGAATAGGAAAAGATAAGGCGCCATGAACGCGTAAGCGATCAAGTCATTCTTGATACCTGTCCAACGCGATTTGGCGCGTTTGTCTTTTGACGGCGCGTTGCCGTTCATAAAACAAGTTCCAACGTTTCCCCCTCCCCAAAC
This sequence comes from Anaerolineae bacterium, assembly GCA_012270545.1. Lineage (GTDB taxonomy): Bacteria > Chloroflexota > Anaerolineae > Aggregatilineales > Phototrophicaceae > UBA6055. The sequence goes on from JAAXID010000249.1 coordinate 1,405, forward strand.
CCCTCCCCCAAAATGAGGGAGGGGCCTCGTCTTACCCTAGCTCCCCTTCCCTCCATGTGGGGAAGGGGTCGGGGGATGGGGGGGAACATTAAGCCTACTCGTCCAGCAGGAGTTCGTCGATGCCCGCTTTCATGTCAGCCAAGGCTTCCTCGACCGTCTTGTCGCCGGCTTGAGCGGCCTCGATATTGCGCAGGAGCGGCGACTGACCGCCGAAGGAGAAGACAGATGTGTACTTCTCGATGGCCGGCTCCATCACGGCTATGGATAGCGATTCGACGAAGGGCGCGTAGTATTGGGCGTAGTCATGATCGGTCCAATAGGGGTCCGCCAGCGCCACCGGCAATACCGGCACAATGCCGACTTTAATCCCCGGCTCGGCGTAATTCTCCAGGAACCACTTGATGACCTTCATGCCATTGAGGTAATTCTCGTCGCTGTCTTGCACCGTCAGCGCCAGACAGTGGGTATTGGTCCAGGTGGCCGGTACGGCGCCGAAGGTTGGCATCACGGCCGTGCCGAGGTTCTTGCCCTCCCTGATATATGAATTGACCATCCAGGGTCCAACCAGAACCATGCCCGCGCGCTCATTTTGGAAAGCGCTGATGTCGCCGACGCCCGAGCCCATGCTCGAAACACCGCTATTCTGCAAATCCACCATATATTGCAGCGCTTGATGGGCGGCTTCGCTATCGACTGCCGCTAAGCCGTCTTCACCCAGCCAACTGCCGCCAAATTGGTAAAGCAAGGTGTGGAAGAACCAGCGACCGAGACCGCCGCCCAGGGGCTGGTCAAGGCCGTACTGCGTCACCATGCCGTTGTCATCGGTGATCGTCATCGCCTCCGCCCAAGCCATGAACTCCTCGCCGGTGGTGGGCGGGCTGTCCGGATCCAAGCCAGCAGCTTCGACCAGGTCAACGTTGTAATACAGGTTCATCGGATGCAGGTCGCCCGGCAGGCAGTAGAACTCGCCATCAATCTTGCTCAGTTCGATGATGTTCTGCGGCACGCCGGTCAGGTCGACGCCGGCCGCCGCCATCAGATCATCCACCGGCAGCAAGACGCCTTTTCTGACATACTCGGTGACTTCCGTGTTATGGAACATCACCACATCGGGCGGGTTGCCCGCGGCGGCGGTGAGCGTCAGCTGCGTGAAGAGGTCGTCCCATTGCAAGGCGGTCGGTTCGATGACCAAGCCGTCTTCGTTTTCCTCGTTGAAACGCGCGAAGACGGTATTGAGCATCTCGGTATTGTCGGCGCCGGTCCAGCCGTGCATGAGCGTCACTGGCGTGGCGTCCTGCGCCGATGCCGCGCCCGGCAGCAAAAGCAGAGCAACCAGGGCGACAACTAAAATCTTAAAATACGAACGCTTAGTCATTTCTCTCTCCTTATGACTAGAACTTGCTTCTCGCAAATCGTACAGAAATTGGCGGTCAGCTTGATAGGCGCAAGAACTGTATCCCTGCGAGAATTGCGACGCTGACCTTGCGACCATTGAATGCGTCCAATAGTACCCCCTTCTATCTCAGTTTCCCACTTTTGTGGCAAAAGGCGCCGTAGCGACCTGACAAAACAAGGTCGCGCCCAGATGATTGGGATCGCGCGCCAAGACCTCGTCAAAGTAGCGTACAGCCATCTCACCATCACCCAAACCCAGATGTCCCAGCGCGATCAGGTAGAGGCAATGAATATGATTGCGCAGCGAGAGATCGTCCTCGAAAACGAGGAAATTCGGCAAGGAGACGGCGAAGTAATCCATCGTGACTTCATCGTGCAGATGCGCTTCCCCATAGGCGGCCAGACGCTCAAATATCGAGTGCGCCAGTTCGCGATCGCCCAGCTTCTCTCGCGCCAAACCTTGATAGTAGATGCATTCGGGCGGTTGATCGTTGTAATACTTTGGCGAGGCCAGCTCGAATTCGCCCTTGGCTGCCATCACGAAATACTCGCGCGCGGTCGTCGCGTCGCCGCACAGCTCGTGTGCCAGCCCCAAATGATACAGGACATCATTCTCCGGCACGGTGAGCAGCTTGCCCTCGCCCAGATTATGTGGATAGCTGCGAGCCTGCGACAGGCGCTCGATTGCGCGGTTGTATTCTCCTTGTCGAATGTGCCCGCACGCTAGCTGTATCAGGCTGGCGACGTATTGTCCGGTGACCTGCCCTTCGCCGCCCTCCCAGGGGTGGAAGACGCGGCGCATGATGATGTCCAGCGCCGCCTGCGGACGTCCCAGGAGGTTGTGCAGCGTCGCCACTTCGATGGTCAGGTCATCGCGTTGGTCGACGCAAGCCGGGTGTCGCAGCAGGAATGCCAGCCTGTCCGCCGGTAACCTGCCGATTTTGACGTAAAGCTGGTCCAGCTCGAAGAGGATGCGCGCGTCCGATTCGTCCAGGGAAAAAGCGCGTTCGTAATGATATAGCGCGCGCTCGGCGTCGCCGCGCTTGTTCATCAGCGCCAGCCCCAGATTGCGCTGGGCGGTTGGATTGTCCTCGTCCAGTTCCAGCGCTCTACCCCAGCAGTCGATCGCCTCGTCATAGCGGCGATGGGCGTACCAGAAGTTGCCGAGATAATAGGGTGCGCGCGCGTCGCTCGGGTTCAGCCGCAACGCCGTTTCCAGCGCCGCGACGCATTCGATGCGGTTGGGGAAACAGTAATCGGGTGGCATTTGGGCGGCACAGTCAAATGCGGAAATTGCGCTTGCGTCGGCGCCCCGCTGGTCGAAACACCAACCCAGGTAATACATCGCCATAGTGTCATCCGCGGCCGCTTCGTCGAGCAGATCAATCGCCTCTTCGAACAATCCAGCGCCGGCGTAGTCCAAGGCGAGTTCGATGAAATTCTGCGCTCGTCCGCCCATAAGCTCGCGGTATTCGATGTCTCCTGTCAATAGATAAAGCTCATATTTCGCGCCAAAGTCCAGCCGGTCCAAGGACAAGAGGTGCCTGGCATGTGCCAGCGCATAATCTTCTGCGTCGCCTCGGCGCAGCAGCGCGACGATGAGATGCCGCGCCCGGTGGTTGCGCCGGTTGTAATCCAGCGCCAGCTCCGCAAGATCGATCGCGGCTTCGTAACGCCCGCGGCGGCAATCCAGCCGCGCCAACTCGAAATAGGCGGCGCTCGCCCAGGCCGCGTTCCAGACCGCCTTATAAAAGGCGTCGTATGCTTCCTGGAACTTGTCCTGAAACTTGAGCGCAAGCCCCAGATTGTAAAAGGGCTCGCCATCATAAGGGTTGGGATTGCGCCGCGTCAAACTGGCTGCCGCCGCCCGGAAATAGGCCTCGGCCTCGGCGAATTTTCCGCGCCGCAGTAACAACAGCCCCATGGCATTGTTGCAGCGGCTGTCGGCGGGATCGCGCCGCAGCGCCTCGAGATAGTAGGGTTCGGGCTGGAAGATGGCGTGGCGGTATTGCTCCAGGTGCAGGCCGTGCAGATACAGCTCTTCGTTGGAAGCGATTTCGGCCGCTGGCAGCGCCGCAGTAGCCGGTTCTGGCGCGGGCCGGTCATCCTCGCGCGCCGCTCCATAGCGGACCAATGTCTGATGACCCTCGGAGACAGTGAGCTGCAGTTGGCGGGCATCGACGCCCGCTGGCAGTTGGATCCGCTCCAGCAGCGGCTGCTCAGGTGAAAGCGCCACTTCTTCCGCATACAGCGCGGTCTTCCCAGTGCGCAAGCTGACAAATACTTCACGGGGCGAAGTCAGGTAAACGCCGATGGTCGCGCTGTCGCCATCAACTTCAAGATTGATGACCGCGTCTACACTGGCATTCTTTGCGGGACCGATGTCCTTGTAGGGCATGAATACCTGCGTGAAGCGCTTTTCTTCGCCCGGCTGCAGCCAGCTGAAATCGGGCTGATTGTCGGTGAAGGCGCCGCACATCAACTCGATGTAGGGTCCGTCTTCGTCAGTGAGCTGGCGCTCCCAGGCGCGGCCAAAATCGCCATTGCCCCAGGTCCATTGCTTTTTGCCGGGCGCCAGGTGGTGATCGGCGACATGCATCATGCCGGCGCCCGCTCCATGATCGTAGCTGCCGAGAAAGTCGTAATCCGAGTGATAAGCCATGTACGAGGTCGGCACGGGGATGTTCTTGTAACGTGAGATATCCGTACCAGGAGAATAGTCATGCTTGTAGTAGGTTCCGGTAGCGATCGGGAAATCCGACACATCGCGCTTCCCATGATCCAGCACCGCTTTCACATCAGGCGGGAAGACGGACTGATAGTCGTCGTTGACGTGTACGGCCGGATTGGCCCACCAAAGGAAGGTCTGTGGGAAAGGCGTCCGATTGTAAAGCTGGACGCTGAGTTCGAGATAGGCGCGGTCGGGATAAAGCGTGAAGCCGACCATGCCCTTGGTGCGGAACATGCGCTCAATCTCGCTGAACCAAACTGTGACGCTGCCGTCATCGTTTTCGTCGATGCGATAATCGACCGGCTCAAATGCGCTCGGGCGGTGATGCTGGGGCCAGTTGAATTCGATGCCACCGGCTATCCAGGGTCCGGTCAAGCCGACCAGCGCTGGCTTTATCACGCGGTTGTAGTAGACGAAGTGAAAGTCATTTGTCTTGTCGCGCGCCATCTGGACGCGGCCGCCGAGCTCCGGCAGCAGCATGATTTCGAGATACTTGTTTTCGAGATAGATGGCGGTGTAACTGACGTCAGCCTTTTCGTCAGCAACACGCTCTACAATCGGATGGGGATAGATGACGCCGCTGCTACCTTGATAGACCCGATTCTCCAGGAACATCGGGTTCTTGTCGGGTTCGCCAGCGGCATAGGTGGGAATCACCTTGTCTTCGACGCGAACAACAACATCGTCGCTATCTGACAAATACATTTGCAATAAGTACTCGTCGCTATTTCTTGACAGCCTAACACGCCGCCTCGGTATGCCACAATAGATTATCGGTGCGATTGATGGATAATATTCTCATTTTATGTCATAGTACGCTACGCCGCGTCAGGTAATCACGAAGGAAGGTGGCCGCCAATGCAAGAGCCGCGATTGAAAGATGGCTTCCAAGGCGAGATCATGTACGTCGTGCCGCGCCCCGTCCTGGAGAAGGCGCGCAGGCATCCGCTGGTCAGTTCGCTGACGCCTACAGACATCGGCTGGTTTCCCGCCGCCCGTTATCACTATCGCGAGCGCCCGGCCGGCGCCCCTGAACATATTCTGATTTATTGTACTGCTGGACGGGGCTGGTTCGAGATTGACGGCACGAGGCGTCCGGTCGCCGCCAACCAGGCTTTCATCATACCGAGTGGGCAGCCTCACGTTTATGGCGCGGCGAATGACGACCCGTGGTCAATTCACTGGGTGCACTTTGTCGGCACTTCCGGGGATTATTATGTCGGTCAGCTGAACAAAGGCGCTTATACCTTGTCTCTCGACGCTGACATGAAAGCGTCTTTGGAGGCGCTGTTCGCCGCTTGTCGCGACGCCTTCGTGGCAAACTTCCTCTTGCCACGCATGATATACGCCGCGCAGATACTGCATCACCTGCTTGGGCATCTGTTTTTCAACAACCGCGCTTTCTCGCCATTGCTTGGCAGCAGCCGCTTTCGCAGCATCGACAACACGCTGTCTTACCTGCACGAGAATATGAGCGAGCAACTCACGCTGGCGGATATGGTCCAGCATTCTGGACTGTCGAAATCGCATTTTATTCGGCTGTTCAAAGTGCAGACCGGTCATTCGCCTATGGATTATTTTATCCAGCTGAAGATGCAGCACGCCTGCATGCTGCTCGCCTTTCGCGAAGACGGCATCGGGCAGATTGGAATGGAGTTGGGATATCGCGACCCATACTATTTCTCGCGCGCGTTTCGCAAGGTGATCGGCATGTCCCCCACCGAGTATCGGCGTTCAACTTACAACTGACGCTCAATTCGGCACGCGGTTGCTGCGTCGGCGCTCGTTAGCTTCAGCAATGCGATTCAGTTTGGGATGGCGAATTGTGCGGAGATAATCCCCGGCCGCCCCAAATTTGTAGGGGCAATCGACGGTCAGTGTCTACGCGACCCTTGGATCGCCCGGAACCAATAGACTATGAATACAGGCGACTCAGGGAGTGTCTAAATGGCTGGACTCTGCTTTTCTAACCCCATCCCCGGCCCTTCTCGCCATCTCTATGGCGAGCATCCCAAAGCA
>JAAXID010000078.1 GCA_012270545.1 Anaerolineae bacterium
CACCGCCGAACTATTTGCAAACTCATGCTTTCTGCAAAGGCGACCCGGCGGGCCGCCCCTGCACGCTAATTTTGACGGGCGACCCGTTGAAGAATCGCCCGTTCGGTAAGCTTTGGCAAATCTCGCTGCTAACTACGCGCCCAATCGGCGACATTCCACAGTTCGGCATCCCAGGCGTTCATCGCGACGCCACTGACCGAGTTAGAATGCGCGGAGACGCTACCACGATAGACCAGCGGGATCATGACACCGTTTTGTACCAGCATGTCATTCATCTGGATGGCCAGCGCGGCGCGCTCTTCCAAGACAGCCGTCTGCGACATCTGATCCAGCAAGGCGTCGTAGCCTTCACTGTACCAGCGCGAAACATTCGAACCCAGCCAGCCGGTCTCGGGACCAGTGATTTCAGTGGTGCGCCAGTTGCCCATATAGGTTTCCGGGTCCGTACCGTTGGAGCCGTTGGTGTACATTTCGATATCGGTGTAGAACTTGGCGTAAGTGTCCGGGCTAGCGATATCCCCACCAAAGAAGACAGCCGCGTCGATATTGCGCAATTCGGTCTCGATGCCGATTTCCGACCACCACTGCTTAATCAAAGCCTGTGTATTCTGGCGTACGGCGTTAGTCGAGGTCTGGTAGGAGACCTTCAGGGGGATGCCATCGTATTCACGGACGCCATCGCCATCGCTATCGACGATGCCGGCTTCATCGAGCATGGCATTGGCGGCAGCGACATCTTGCACCAGGCAGTCGTCATTGTTTGTCGAGGCATAGATGGGCGGTCCCGGCAGCACGTTGCAGATGGCGACGCCACCAGCGCCGTAGAGCTGGCTCGCAATCAGATTGCGATCAATGGCTTTTGACATCGCCATCCAAATCGCATCAACCTGCAAGAAGGGATGCCCGTTGCTGCCATCTGCCATCCAGACCGAGCGATTTTCGCCTAGCGCCGGATCAGGGTTTGTATGGTTCACCATTAGGCGTTCAACGTTAGTCGCGAAGGCGACAACAACCGTGCCCTGGCCCGCGGCTTCCATGGCGGATAGGACCGCCGGTGAAATCTGCAAGTTCCAGGCATAATCGGCTTCGCCCGTTTCCAGTACGGCGCGGGCGGCCGATTCGGCATCGCCACCGCCCTTGAAGATGGCGCGGCTGAAGTAGGGCTTGCCTTCTTCACGGAAGTTGGGGTTGGCGGTGTAGCTGACAACATCATTGGCGCGGAAGTCTTCTACCACGAAGGGTCCCGTGCCAATCGGGGCGAAGTTCTGCTCGGTGCATTCCTGTGACGCGGCGCCGATGCAATCTTGGAACTGCGCCTTCTGAATAATCGGCGTGAAGTAACCAACAAACGGTCCGTAGGGGAAAGGCTTGGGACCGCTGAAGGTGATCTTTACGGTATGGTCATCCAAGGCTTCAATGGACTCAACGCCATCAAACTGGTTCAGCACTGAGCAGCCGGTTTCCGGGTGCATGCAGTACTCCCCGGTGAAAACGACATCGTGCGCTGTAAAGGGACTGCCATCCGACCAGAGGATGCCTTCGCTCAGCTTCCAGGTGATGGAGGTCAAATCTTCGGAGATGCCGCCATTGGCGACGGTGGGAATCTCGTCCACCAGCCAGGGGACCATCAGGCCGTCCGGATCGTAGCGCGCCAACGGTTCAAGGACTAGCGACGCCGCTTCAAATTCTTTGGTACCACCAGACAAATACATGTTCAGGCTGGATGCCGCCTGCCAGAACAAGATGTTCACGGTGTCTCCACTTTGGGCTATGGCTGGCCCGCCAAAGGACGACAGCGCCATAACTGCGATCAATAGAAGTGCAAGCTTGGTTTTCATGCTTTCCTCACTGTTAGATCTTGAGCAATACAGAAGCACAGCGCGCCGATTATACCGAATAAAAGGCGATTCATGCAAACCACAATTGCGATGGACCGAAGTGGCATCCCGCCACACGGCGCAGTGATACGGATAAAAGCGGAAACAGAAAGAGGTGTGGCGAATCACACCTCTACTGCTTACATTGCGGATGGATCGGCTTACATATCAGCGCGATGCCAATCCTGGACGTTCCACATTTCGGAATCCCAGCCGTTCATGTCGACACCGGCGAGGCTGTTGGAATGAGCGGAGACGCTGCCGCGGAAGACCAACGGGATCAACGCGCCACTTTCAATCAGCAGATCGTTCATCTGCTTGACAATTTCGGCGCGCGCTTCCACGCCACCGGTCTTTGTCAGCTCGTCGTAGAGCGCATCGTAGGCGGGGTTGCAGTGCCGCGGCACATTGCGCCCCAGCCAGCCGTTATCGGGGTTGGGGTCCGCGCCGCAGATCCAACGCACCATAAAGGTCTCGGCATCAGGGCCGCTGGTGCCGCTGGTGAACATCTGCACATCGGTGTAGAACTTTTGGTAGGTATCGGGACTGGCCGGATCGCCACCGAAGAAGACGGCGGCGTCAACATTGCGCAACTCGGTCTCAATACCTATCTCGCTCCACCACTGCTTAATCAGCGCCTGAGTATTTTGGCGCACGGCATTGGTCGAGGTCTGGTACTGAACGCGCAAGGGAACGCCGTTGGCTTCGCGGATGCCATCGCCGTCGCTGTCCAAAATGCCGGCTTCATCGAGGATCGCGTTCGCGCCCGCGATGTCCTGCGCACAACCCAAGTAGGTCTCCGAAACATTGACAGGCGGACCATTGACGATATTGCAAGCCTTCTGGCCACCCGCGCCATAAAGCTGCCCGGCTATAACATCGCGATCGATCGCCAGCGACATGGCATCGGCTACTTCAGGAATCATCAGGAAGGGATGGGCATTTTCGCCACTCATGTAGATCGACCGGTTTGGATTGTCCGGGCTTACGTCCGTCTGGTTGAGCATCAAGCGTTCAACCGATGAGGCGAAGGCGACAACAACCGTGCCATTGCCGGCCGCTTCCATCCCGCTGAGGACGGCGGGCGAAATCTGCAGGTTCCAGGCGTAATCGGCTTCACCCGTCTCTAGAACAGCCCGCGCCGCCGATTCGGCATCGCCGCCGCCCTTGAAGACGACGCGATCGAAATACGGTTTGCCCTCTTCGCGGTACAGCGGGTTCTTGACATAGGTGACCACGTCGTTGGGACGGAATTCATCGACCATGAAAGGACCGGTGCCGATTGGCGCGAAGTTCTGATCGGTGCAGGCGGACATGTTGGCGCCCATGCAATCGGCGAATTGCGCCTTCTGCAGAACTGGCGCGGACTGCGATACGAAGGGATCATAGGGATTGGGTTTGGGCACGCCGAATGTGATCTTGATCTGGTTGCCGCCGATGTCTTCCATGCTGACCACATCGTTGTAGAAGTGCTTGGTCGAGCAGCCGCCCTCCTCGTGCGTGCAGTATTGCCAGGTGAAGATCAGATCATCGACGGTCAGCGGTGAACTGTCAGACCAGACGACGCCATCTTTGAGCTTCCAGGTGATGGTGGTCAAGTCTTCAGACACGCCGCCGTTATCCAAAGTCGGAATGAATTCCGCAAGATCGGGCACCATGGTGCCGTCAGAGGCGATGCTGGCGAGCGGCTCAAGGATGAGCGCCGCCGCGTCGAAGTCCTTGGTCCCGCCGGACAGGTAGGGATTCAGAATCGAAACCGCCTGCCAATAGAGGATGGTGACCTCGCTTGTGTCCTGCGCCACAGCAACACCGCCAAAGAGCGTGCTGATGATAAACAAGACGGCCAATACAGTAAGTTTGAGTCGCATTTTTCTTCCTTTCTTCAGTATTGAATTGCCAGAAGTGAAAATTGGCAGTGGAATTATACACGCAGACTGTCGGATTGTACAAATCTAATCTGCATTCGGTTACTGGCGCGCGCTTATCTTGTCAGTCGACTAACTTCCTAGTCCAGACATAGCTGCGGGCGCCGCAAAATCCACAACGGCTAATTCTCCAAGTGTGGCTGGCGAACCAGGTTAATCAAAATCGCCAGCACTACCTTGATCATGTAATACACCGAGCGCAGGCGGGTGATCGAGGAATCGCCATGTTGGCGCGGGATCATCCGCACCGGCGCCTCCATTTGGCGCAATCCGCTGCGATGCAGCATCACAATCGCTTCCGGCTCGGGATAATCGTGCGGGTAAGCCTCGGCGAAGAGGTGGATGGCGCGGCGATTGAAGACGGCGCAGCCGGATGTGGGGTCGGTGACGCGCTGGCCGACAATGCTGGAGAGCAAACCCGCCAGGATTGCGCTGCCCAGCCGCCGCAGGAGAGGCGTGCCGTAATCGCCATGCGCCTCAATGAAGCGCGAGCCAATCACGACATCGGCATCGCCCGCTTCTAGGCGCGCCAGCAGGTCGACATTGTTCTCGGGGGCGTGCTGGCCATCGCCATCGTTGCGCAAGACGATGTCATAATTATGCGCCCGCGCGAACTGAAAACCGGCCTGCACCGCCGCGCCGATGCCGAGATTGTAGGGCAATTCCAGCACTTGCGCGCCAGCCGTCTGCGCTTCCGCCGCCGTGTCGTCGCTGGAGCCATCGTTGACGACAAGCACATCGACCGCCGGCAGCCCTTCCTGAATGCCGCGCACCGCGCGCGCGATATTGCGCCCTTCATTCAGCGCCGGCAATATCACCAGGATGCGCGCGCAGCTCATTGGCCTTCCCTCCCTCGCCGGCGATGTTACGACGAGACTGACCGCGTGGGTAGGTCAGGATGCGCGCAGCAACAAGCCCGTTTGTCATAGCATTGCGCCATCCATTGCAACGCAAACATAACTTGCTGAAGCTGTTAAGCAAGCACGAGACCGGCTGGCGACCCCGCGTGATTTGGCTCAGCGGGCCGCCGTCTCATCCTCTAAGGCGGCCGATTCAATAAAGGTCGGATCGCAGTCCGGGATAATCGCTTCGATATCGGCGGCGAATTTGGGCGGGATGCTGCTCCGCGCAAGCCGCAGACCAGGCTCCAGATAGGCCAGCGCGCGCGTGCAATTGCCGAGCAAAATCTGCGAATAGCCAGCCCAATAATAATGCTGCGGATTATCGCTGCCCAATTCGATCGCCATTTCAAATGACGCGGCCGCGTCTTCGATCGAGCCGAGCCTTTCCTGCGCCCGGCCAAGCATGAAGTGACAGTAGAGATAGCCCGGATTCAGATCGACGCAATCTTGCAGATAGCGCAGCGCCCGGGCCGGATTGCCTTCGAAGCTCACCGCGATCTCTCCCAGCCGGAAGAGCGCGTGCGGATTATAGGGATCGGCGTCAACAACCTGCTGCAAGAATTCTTGCGCCGTCTCGTAGTTGCCAAGATCCTTTTCGATGATGGCGATATCGACGGCGATGAAACTCATGTTGTCGGCCAGGCTATAGGCGGTCTTGAAGTCTTCAAGCGCGCCGGTGAAGTCGTTGCGGCTCCATTTTAGCAGGCCGCGCGCGCGAATGCCTTCGACACTATTAGGCTCAGCCTCCAGCAAGTCCGACAGCAACTGTTCGGCGCGCTCCGCCTGACCCAGGCTGCTGTAGACTTCGGCCAGATAGGCTTTTGCGCGGCTGCTAGCCGGGTCCAGCTCAAGCGCATGCAGAGCCTTCGCCAGCGCCTCGGTCGCGCGTTTGTCCCAATCCAGCGCCCAGGCATAGATCGCCCAGGCCTCAGCGTCAAAGGGATCGGCATTGATTGCGCGCTCGCCATAATTCACCGCCTCGTCGTAGCGGCTTTCGTTAATCAGGCCGAGGGCGATGCGGCGAAAGACCTCGACCGAATTCGGCATCGATTCGGCGATATCAGTGTACAGGTCGGTCGCCTCTTCAAGGGCGCCGCCGAGCCAGTAATTGTTAGCTTCGACCAAGCTGTTGCGCGGGTCGACGGTCGGCGTCGGCTCGGGCACCGCCATGGTCGCCGCAGTATCCTCAAGTTGGCCGATAAAATCGTAGACCGCGTTTTGCACGATCGGCGCCAGGGTCTCCCGATTGAGAACGATGCCAATCCCGACAGCGATCAAGGCCAGCATCAGGAGATAAAAACTGAGCCGGCGGCAGCCGATGATGCTGCGCCGCTGCCGGCCTTGATATTTCTTCGGCGTCCGAATCTGCATGAGCCGCCGCCCTGCGCTTTCTCCCCGTTGGTCAGTGTCGGCGGTCGCGGGGAGGAACTTTAAACGCTCCGCTCACATCGGTACCAGGTCGAGAAAGGCGCTCAAATCAGCCAGCAGAAAGTCAGGGTCGCTGCCGACCAGCTGATCGCGCGACACGTAACCGGTGCAGACGGCGACCGCAATCGCGTCGATGGCGCGCGCCGCCTGAATATCGTCCGGCGTGTCACCGATAACAACCACATCGCCCCCGTTGAGCGCCCAGCCCGCGTGGTCCCGCGCCCGCTGAAGCGCCAGCCGCGTCAGGTCGTCGCGCTCGGCTGATTCATTGCCGAAAGCGCCAACCGCGAACCAGGCCGGATCGAAGCCCGCCATCTCCAGCTTAATCGCCGCCGTCTTCGAGGTATTGCCCGTGACCAGACCAACCAGCGTTTCAGCGCGCTCGCGCAGCGCAGCCACCAACTCCATCGCGTGCGGGATGGCCTCCGCCTGGTAGCCGCCGATGAGCGCGCGCATGTGCCGCGCCATGACCGATTCGTATGCCGGCATCGCCCGCCCCACATCGGCCGACGATAAGCCATAGGGCGCCAGCAATTCGGCGACGATGCGCCAATCGGTCTTGCCGCCGAAGACGTGATTGTCGAGGTCGCCGGTCCGGCCGAAACACTCCAGCATGGCCTGGCGTTTGGCTTGGCGCCCAATGCCGCGGCTGATGAGCAGCGTGCCGTCAATATCGAAGAGGACGAGCCGTCTCATCCCGCCCCCACCCTAAATCCCTCCCCCAAAATGAGGGAGGGGCTTTGCAGTACTGTCATTCGACACCCTCCATGACGACGAAGGAAGCGTCGGCCGCGCCTGCGCGCAGTTTGATCGCCGCCTGGTATTCATCCGAATTGTACATGCGCTCTGCTGCTTCGATGCTATCGAACTTGAGCAGGACGATGCGTTCGGGCACAGCGGGTCCCTCGAGGATGACTTTGTCGCCGCCGCGGATGATGAAGGTGCCGCCGTATTTCTCCGCGATGGCGGGCGTCCGCTTCATGTATTCCCCATACTGCTCCATGTCGGTCACATTGGCGCGCACCAAGAGGTAGGCGGGCATCGTTCTCTCCTTATGTTGGGGTCGCTTTTGCCCACATGATAACGCTTATCGCCGTATTGAAGTAGGGGCGGCGCTCGGTATAATTGCGGGGCGCGAGGGGGTGGATGTGTCCCGGTGGATGCCCCGGTCTTCAAAACCGGTGAGCGGTTGCGCAGAGCAGGCGCTGGTGGGTTCGACTCCCATGCACTCCCGACAGGTTGACGATTCCAATTGTTTGTGATCGAATATGCGGATCTTTGCGCGGCTGGCGCGGTCGCGCGTTTTTTTGGATCTCATATGTGGGGGTGGTGGGATGTCCACTTTTCGTAATGCAGTCGATATTGACATTTGGCCAGTTAGCAAACTCATGGATGCCGTTTTAACCAATCCCGCCGGCAACATCAGAGTAACGATACCGGAGTTTCAGCGTCGTTTGGTTTGGAGTCAGGCGACTAGAAAAGATCTGATTGACTCAATCAAACGAGGCTATCCGTTTGGTTCCGTCCTCATATACGAGGATATTGCCCGTGGACATTCCGCTGGTGACGGCAAGAGATACTACAACCTGATAGATGGCTTACAGCGCACCCAAGCTCTCAAGAGTTATGTCGAGTATCAGAACGGCTACTTTACGCGGGCAGATCTGGAAGATGCTTTCGTAGATTCGGTTGCTGCACACTTGGGTAAACTTTCCGATGAATACAAGGACAGAATAAGGCAGACGGTCGTCGACTGGGTCAAAGGAAAGAAAGGCTACGATGCACAGGACGGCTGGCGTACTGAGAATCTCGTCGAGGCGCTAATCGGAAAGGTTCTAAAGTATTCGTCAGACTCAAGTCTGTACCGAGACGTGTATTTTGAATTGAATCGCAATGAAAGCCTTATCAAGAAACTAGGCGGTTTTCTCGATGCGGTTAGCGGCGAAGTAAAGCTTGTGCTTGATGCCAAGATTCCAGTTCTCATCTACAGCGGTCCCTCATCCGAGCTGCCGAAGGTATTCGAGTTGCTCAATTCTAAAGGAACAGTCCTCAGCCGTTACGAGATTTATGCCGCGCGCTGGATCGATGTCCGTCAGCGAATTATGAATACCGAAGTGATAGACGTGATATGGAGCAAGTACGAGACACTGGAAGAAGAAGGTTTCACATTAGACGTCTCTGAGGAAGCGCCCGATGAAGAATCGCGCCGCAATCGAACCTATACGCTGTTTGACTATCTGTTTGGGTTGGGTCAATATCTCGCGGTCAAGTTTCCGAGACTGTTCAAACCAGTCAAGGACGACCGTCCTAGCTCTGTCGGCTTCAACCTTCTGTCCGCCTCCATGGGATTGCGTCTTCAAGATATGGCGGACTTGCCTGATGAAATCGGTAACTTGTCCTGGATGGATCTGGAGCGCTGCCTGCTCGAATCGATACGCTTCGTCGACAACATACTCAAGCCAGTGCTCTCCAAGCCGCAATACGGGCGCAAGCTGGCACCCATATACCACAGCGAGATGATGATAATATCGATGATCGCGACCGCGTTCCAAGTGAGATATGGTAAACGGGACCTATCTGAGAACGACGGCTGGCGAGTTGACCGCCGCAAGCTAAAGCAGAATCTTCCAATGTTTTATCTTTATGAGATTCTGCATGATGACTGGCGCGGCTCGGGTGACAGTAAACTACACGAGGCCGTTAGAAGTCTCCGATATGTCGACAACGCGCCGCCCACTAAACAGCGATGGGAGCAGGTGTTTGATGATTGGTATTAT
Organism: Anaerolineae bacterium; assembly: GCA_012270545.1. Classification (GTDB taxonomy): domain Bacteria; phylum Chloroflexota; class Anaerolineae; order Aggregatilineales; family Phototrophicaceae; genus UBA6055. The sequence continues at coordinate 8,910 of JAAXID010000078.1, forward strand.
GACAACCAGGTGAGCTTGGTACACACAAAGGGCGCAAAACGACACATCCGAGACTCCCGTCCGGAATACCTGCTGTTGAAATACATTTTTGTGAACAGGCTTGCAAACGCAAAGTCCTATCATGTTGAGCACATCATTCCGGTTGTGCTGCTGCAATCGCACATGGTCGAGGGCGACGAGTGGCCGATAAACACCATTGCCAATCTTGCCTTGCTGGAGCATGCTGGAGAATTAAGGCATAATGTTCAAACTTTTGATGTACTTCTGCAAGACAAGCGGCGGCGCGGCGAGATTAGCGAAGAACAACAAGCTAGAGAACTACTCGACTACGAACGACACTTGCATTGCCCAGCAAGCTTGCTGCCAAAACCGTTGACAAAAGACAGCTTTGAAGGATTTCTGCTCGAACGCTTCGAATTGCTCAAAGCCGAGTTCCTAACCGTCTGGCGCGACCATATCCCATCCGACCCGCAGACCTAACCCCGCCGCCCCACACCCGGAACCAACCGCCACACCAAGCGCTGGGCACGCAAAATGAGCAGGTAGCCTTGCGTCTCGCTGTGGTTGTCGAACTTCACCCCGCCGCCGCTGCGCAGGTAGGCGCTCAAGTCGGCGATCGCCTCGTCGAACTTGAACTGCGCCGCCCGCGCCCGTCCGCGCGCTTCGTAGGCGCCCAGCATATTCTGATTTAAGTCCAGCGCCCGCGTCAGATCGGCTTCGGCATCGGCGTAGCGCTTGCGTTCTTCATAGGCGAGCGCCCGGCTGAAATAGGCTTCCGCGAATTCGGGCTCGATGTGGATCGCCATCGTGTAATCGTTGATCGCCCCATCGAAGTCGCGCTGCGCCCCCCGGATGTTGCCGCGCTCATAGTAGGCCCCCGCCAGATAAGGTTCGATCTCCAGGGCGGCATTGATGCTCTCGACGGCGGCCTCCCAGCGTCCCAGCGCCGCCAGCGCCTCGCCACGGCCGACATGCATCTCGGCGATATTGCCCAGGCCGAGCTTGATGGCGCTGTCGAACATGGCGATCGCGCCTTTGAAATCGCCGGCCTCCAGCAGCCGCAAGCCCTTTTCGAAGTAGTTGCCCTCGAACTGCGCCACGCCCGCACCCCAATACACTGAGATGTTTCGTCACCGCTACTGTAACCGATATCGACGCGCCCGCAAGCGATGGCGCTTGCCCTATAATATAGACAGCTTTCGTCAGACTCTGTTACGATTAATCGCGCTCCTGGTCATGGGGAGATCGCCTTGCCACGCCGCCTGCTTTTCACCCTTCTCATCCTGCAAGTTATCACCCACCTCTTCTGGCTGTCGCCGGCGGCGCATTCGGGTCAAGTGGCGATCCCTTGGATGATGAACCGGGGCCTGACGCTCTTCGGCGATATCTGGGAGCAGCACGCTCCGGGCAGTTCCCTGCTCGCCGCCGCCGCCCAATCGCTGATCGACATCGACCCGGGCGCTCTCGTCAAGCTGCTCAACATCGCGCTCGTGCTGGCGCTGACTGTCTTGGCATATCTGCTGGCGAAGCAGCTCGCGGACGCTGAATGGGCTGGCTTGCTAGGCGCCGCTGTCTTCGCCTGGTGGGAGCCGGTCTATGGCAACGTCTTGCTCTACTTCGACACTTTAGTGGCGCTCTGCGTATTGGCTGCGCTTGTCGTCTATTGTCACGATGACGAGCATCCATCGGCAAAGCGAATCGCAGCGGTCGGTCTGCTGATGGGCGCCTCGACGCTTTTCAAGCAGCAGGCCTGGCTGGCGCTCGGCTTGCTGGGATTCTGGCTGCTGCTAATCGAGGGGCGCCGGCAAGGCGCGTTGGTCTACGCCGGCGCAGCGCTTTTCCTGCCGCTGCTGCAATGGAGCGCGCTGTGGAGCGCGGGTCTGCTCGAGAGCTACATCTTCTGGAATTGGACCTTCAACCTCAGCGGCGCGATGGATGGCCTGCCACTCGATGGCGATCTCTTTCGCAAGCTGCTGCTGACCAACGCGCTGGTCTTCCCCTTCATCGTTCTCGCCCTCCGGCAGGAGCGGCGGCGGCAGCTCATCGTGGTTGCGCTGTGGCTGGCGGCATTGACCCTGCTCTATCCACGCGCGGGCGAGAACCACGCGATGGCGCATTTGCCCCTCGCCGCTGTGATGTCCGGCGTCGTGCTGGCGACGCTGCTGTCCCAGCGCGCCGATTGGCGGCTGTGGGACGCGCCGCGCGCAATTCTGGCGGGCTTGCTAGTCGCCGGCGGCAGCGGCTGGCTCTGGACCGGCGCCGTCAGCTACATCCCAACACCGCTGGGACCAGGCGCGATCCTCGCCTACGACGAATTTCGCGAATTGGCCGCCGACCTCCGCGACCAAGCTGAAGACGGTGATACGCTCTTTGTATTGCCGGAAACCGATAGCAGTCCCCAGCTGCACCCGCTGACGGGCCTGCGCCCACCCGGCGTCTGGGTCAAGGGCTGGCATTGGTATTTCAAGCCGGCCCACGTGCTGGCGACGCTCAAAGACGAATGGGAAGACGAGCCGCCCACCTGGATCGTCGTCTTCCCCTACCTAATAGCGGCGGGCGAGCCCGGCATCAACCACTTGCTGGATATCGTCGAGGCGCGCTACACGCTCGCCTTCGAATCGGCGGAGATCTACGACCACGGACGAGCGGCCGTGTATCGCCTGAAAAGCGGGAGCGGATGACGCGCGACATGATTCAACTGTCGCCGCGCGGGGGGGCGACTTATCAGCTGCTGAGCCTTATCGTGACGCTGCTGCCGCTCTATGGCGCTGGCTTCATCGCGTCAGCGTTGCATCAGCTCCCGTCGCATCCACTTGACGCTCTGATTGAGATCAGTGACATCGAGCGCTTCAGCGGACGCGCATTCCAACTAACGATTCTCAGCGGCTTCGTCAGCGCCGGCACGATGATGGCGGGCGCGGGGCTGAGCGTCCGAAGGGTATTATGGCTGCGGCGGCTCTGGACGGCGCTGGTAGTCGTCTTGGTCGCGCTCAGCCCATTCGATCTCGACGCGGCGCTGGACCTGGCGGCGGCGCTGGCTCTGCTGCTTCCGCTGGCGGCAAGTCTCAGCGAACAGGAGGGCCGTGCCTCCGCCTACCTGCGCGTCTGGCAAGTGGGCCTGCTGCTGATCATCGTCAGCCTTGTCGCGGCGCATTTGCTGGAGGGTCGCGCGCTCGCCGCCGTTCGCGGCTTTCAAATCCAGGTCG
>JAAXID010000245.1:0-898 GCA_012270545.1 Anaerolineae bacterium
GACGGCTCACGCGCTAATTCGCGGCGTATGGCGGCGATGATTTCCGGGTTGATGTCCAGCGCGGATGCCACCGAGCGGTCGAGGGCTTTGCGCGTTTCGTCTTCGTTCAGCTGTGGCAGGGGCAGGAGAGTGAAGTTGCAGAGGGCGTCGTAGGTGGCGGCGAGCGCGGCGATTTGGCTGGCGGACAGCGCGCTGAAATCGGGCACGGGGATTCGCCGCAGGTCGTCCATGGACCACTGAGGATAAGATGGTACTTTATTTGTTCTTCCTCCTAGGACCGACAAGAATCCTATCGACGAATTAATGTATAAACATAGCACTTTTTCGATTGAGATTTTATCAAACTCATTCAGAATTGGTGTACAAGGGACCCAAGCCATTCCGACGGCTCGCTCTTCAAGCCTCACACCAAATACACGCACAGTATTTAACCTTGCTCTCTTCGCCAGGAAAAATGTGCCTCGCTGGTCCCATATGTTCGCGGCCCTTTTTCCATGCCCAGTTTTCGGTGTAATGTATGTATCAGTTTGTCCGAGCATTGATTGTGTAACATTAGTTTTGTGATACCACAGAGCCCGCATTGAACTTTCGTTTGGCAAGTCCGATCTCTTAAATGGGTCTCCGGTACGAATCAAGAAAGCAAATTGTCCGAGTTGCTGAGTTAAGTATAATTCGCCGTTACGGATTTTGGAAAAGGTCTCGCAAAGAAACGGAGAAAGGAACTGCACCCCGCCCCAGTTGCCTTCTGCGATGCGCGAATGAGGCCATGCCTGCACAGTTCCCTTGATGTTTTCGGTATTGCCCTCGACAATATCTCGCGCCACCCCCAAAGCCGCTGCTGGCGTGGCCGGATTTTCGTATAAGTTGACGATTTTTGTCGGCGTACGCGGGGGGGGGG
>JAAXID010000245.1:960-17211 GCA_012270545.1 Anaerolineae bacterium
GGGGGGGGGGGGGGGGGGGCAGTTCGGCACGTCGACGGGCGACGGCAAACCAAAAGCATTTCACCAATACTGGTATTTTCCGAGAAATATATCCTCGTCGGATCGTGTGATGTGAGGATCGTTTCAATGTAAAACTTTTTCGCCAAATACTTCCGTATTTCCAAGCCGGAGGCATTTGTTGCAATCACAGAGGGGAGAATTGAAGCAACAGTTCCAGTTTGACTCTTTGCGATACTGTCGGCTAACAGCAAAAACGATCCGCTGTTTCCAGATAAGTGAGTTGGCAAGTCAGCGAACAACTCTTTCTCGCGCGCTTTTAGTTTCAACTCATCCTCGCGGCTGAACTGGTCATGGCGCAGGCTGTCGCGCGTGAAAGGCGGGTTCATGATGACGAGGTCGGCTGGCTCGACTTGGCTGATTTCCCGATCGCCGCCGATTTGTTCGACGCCGGTGGGCCAAGGCAGCAGCAGCGGCTGCCCTTCCCGGCTGAGGAATTCCAGCGAGCCGAGATAGGCCGCCCCATTCTCCACGCCGAGCAAGGCGCGCCCGACCTTCATTTCTTTGAAAGTGGTCGTCGGCGAAATCAAGCCCAGGGTCGTCGCCGCCAAATGCGTCGCCGTCAGGTTGACATCGTAACCGGTCAAGACATTTTCGATGAGGAGGCGCGAGACGCGCTCATTACGCTCACGGCCAGTTAAGTCGCGGATGCGCTCGGCCGCCGCCATCAGCAAGGTGCCGGTGCCGCAGGCCGGGTCAGTAACGCGCAGCCTGCTGATGGCGCCCGTATCCGACCAGTCGCACATATCTTCGCGGATCGCCAGCGCCGCCAGCAGGGTGGCCGCGGCGGTCGTCGTGTAGAAGGAGCCGTCATAACGCGCGCTTTCCAGCACGCGATGAAAGATGCGCCCGAGCAGATCGTGGCGCAGTCCTATGATGTTGCGCGCGACCCGGATGGATGCTTTGGCCACGCCCCGCACGGCCGCGGACAAGGCGGCATCCTGCGCGCAGCCACTCAGCGCATTGCGGGCGGTGGCGAATATCGGCTTGTAATCTACGGCCAGCCATAAGTCCCAAGCCGCGTCAAAGGCGCCGATGGGGTCGTCGCTTGCGGCGCATTCGGCAGCCAATGGCGGCGGCCAATCGTCTTCAAAGGGCAGCGGACGGGAAAAGCGATTGTCGACCAATGGCGCAATCCCTGCGCGATGCTTGTCCAATTGCGCGTGGAACATGACGGCGGTGGCGAGAACCAGCATGGCGCGTTTTGCCGCCTGATTGAATCGACTCGTTCCCGCGCGGCCAAATTCGATTTTTGTCGGCTTGCCTTTTGGCAGATCCAGGCAGGCCGCCAGGCTTTGTTTTTGCGTTTCGCTTAAGCGATGAACTGCTTGATCCAGACTAAAAGATAGAAAGCCCGCGAGTTGATCGGGATCGCCCAGCTGGTCCGGGATTCGGCGAAGAACGCGAGCGAGCTGACCAATATCGGCTGATTGCCATTGGGTTTTGCTTGCGGGCGGACGATCTTTATGCGTGCGCAGCGTGTGGAGCAATTGACAGTTGAGGACGGCGTCGGCTGTAGAAAGTCCTTCGGGATAGCAGATTGCGATTGCGCAGTCCGCCAACTCTTGAAGCAAGCGTTGGTCAGCATCCTTTATCGCTGCGGCTTTCTTATTCGTGGAGAAGCCTTGCTCCGCTTCAAGCGCGACCTTTATGCCGTCGAGCCGCGCTTCGACGTCAAGTCGTTTGCCGCCGCCTTGCCCGCTTTCTGGCCGGGCATCCAAGCCTTCTTTGCGCAGCGCTTCGGCTAACCAGGTATTGAGTGTGCTTTCATAGGCGCGCTCTTTCATTTGCCCATCCTCAATGCCAAATCACATACGCGCATCGGGCTTGCTTGGCTCGCCAGCGGCGATAACATGCCCCTTGCCCTGCTTCGGCCGGTAATGATAGCCATTCTCGACGCACCAATCGTCGATCGGGTTAGGACCGCCGGTAAAATCAAAATTGGGATTGTCATCAACCGGTTCGCCGACGAGATAGCGCTCCATCGGCGAGAGTTTTTCCACCAGCGCCGGCGCCTGCTGCCGATAATCCGTTGGGATGACCCAGTCGTAGCTATAGCCGATCATGACGGCTTTGCGGGTGCGCTCAGTCAAATTGGCGGCGCCGGCATGCCAGGTGCGGTTCTCGAAGAAGACGGCGTCGCCCGGCTTCAGCATCGGCTCAACTTTGCTGGCCGGGTCAACTTGTCCCTCCGGTATTTCAATGGGCGTCTTGAGCTGATTGCTGCGCGCCGCCATCATGGTGACGCCCGAGTTGGGTTGGCTCAAATCGGTCAAATAGTAGGCGACCTTGAGCGAATGACGCGGGATATGTTGGTCGCCCAGGTCGCGCATGGACATATAATGATCGCGGTGCCAGCCGGGGATGCGCTCATCGCCGCTTGAGCCGGGCGGATCGGGCGCGCGATAAATCAGGTGGCTGGTCAGGAGCGACAGGTAGGGGCTGAGCAGCTGCGCCACAATCGAAAAGACTTTCGGGTTGGTGATAAGCGGCAGGAAGGCCGCGTCCATTGACACGCAATTGCGAAAGCCATCGTATAAGCCACCGGGTCGGCGCTGGCGATTGAGCTCGTGATCGGAGGCGATCAAGCGATCACCGGCTTCGATCAACGCTGAGACAGTCTCGCTGTCGATCGCTTCGCGCATGATAAGATAGCCTTCTTCATCGAATTGCCGTTTCTGTTCCGCTGTTATTTTGAAAAAATCCTTTTCTGGCTTCTGCTCTTTCTCATTCATTGTCTTTTCTCCTCTCCTGGTTTGCGCCAAACTTTGCGTCTGCCATCACGAACATATTGCCAGCCAGCTCGTTCTAAGATGTAGGCAAGCCGCTTGCGCTCCGTTGTGTTACTTTTCGGTTTATCGAATCCAAGGTGTTGTGCCAGGTCGCTTATATGATAAGCTGGCCCTGGCATTTTATTCGCCTTCTCAATCCAATCGCTCCGCTGTCGTATCCGAGCATAGAAAACTTCAGTGGATTCTGCGTTATGTTTTGCTTCACTCCCAGCTCCCCTCTCGATTGATTTCACAAACATATAGGTAAAATATGCAGCTTGCCAATCGAGGCGTTTCTCAAGTTCAGCTTGTGAGTAACCCTCTGGTTTTACACCTCCTTTTAGTTGTTCGTGCAGATATTTTTCATCTGTTGGTAATCCGTTACGGCCATTAAATTTACGTAGTTTCTCGAGACGTTCGAGCGTAGGTGAAATAGGATAACTCATTGGGTCTCTGCCCGGATGCGGAATTCCTAATTCACTTACAAGATTCAAGGACAAGGCATGAAGTCGGCAACGGTTTGCGGCGTTCTGTCCAATTTTTATTGCCGAATCTAGGTTGCCCGATTTCAAAAAATCGACGGCTCGTTTGGTATCGAGGTGGACAAGTTTAATCGTCATATTCTTCTCAGTACTTTGCGCAACAGTTGTTGATTCTGTTGGCTCGCTATATTTGCGTCTGCTCAATTTAGAAATAAGTTGCCTTACCATTTTCTGATTCTCCAGATCGCGTCGGACAATCAATCCAAAATAACTCGTTGGTTAGGACAAATCTATGGCTTAAGAACCCGCATATAACTCCGCTTGTTCCGCATCCTTGCGTTTAGCGACTTCAGTATAGATTCTATCCAAGAGTTGACCACACGTCCCGCTGAAACTCGCTAAGTCCGGCGTATTCGCCCAGGTCGTCCAGTTCGCGCGCTCTTCGTCCGTGGCCGGGTCCTGAAGTTTCGCTTGATAGCTATCGCCCAGGAAACCACGCAGGGCGAAAAACTGCAATGCTTCATAATGGTCACCGCCGGGCGCCGCATCCTCGTAGTAGGTGAGCACCGCGCCGGCCCTCAGCAGACGCCGCTGCATCTCAATTACGTTGGCGGCGCGCACCGATGTGCCCTCGTCGAGGCTGACGTTGATAGCGACGCCAGCCGCTTCGCCCAGCGCCATCCAGCAGGGTTCCATGCGCAGGGTGCTGAAGCCGATGTGCGTGCCTGATGCCGGCACCGGTATCAACAGGTTATCCACTTCCAGCGGCACGATCACACCATAGGGGACGCTGTAGGGGGTGGTGGGGTAGGTGAAAATACCGTCAGTATGCGGTCGCCCTTCTTCGCGTTTCAGGCAAGCGTGCGAGTCCAGCGCGTAATGGCTGGCGGTGATGCTGGTCATGTGCTCGCGCGAGCCCCGTTTGGACAGGGCGTCATGAGCGGTGAAGAGATATTCGCCGCGGATGCGCCGCCCCTCGCGCACGTAGATTTGGCGCGGGAAGTTGTCGTTTTCCTGGAATTCGTCGCTGGCCAGCCCCCAGCGCCGGCAGCGTTCGCGGAAATCGGCCGGCAGTGCGGCATCGTTTTGCGCGAAATAGAACAGCCCGAGGATGTAATCGCGCAGGCGTTGAGCAAAGCGATCGCGCCAATCCCAGCTGGCGGTGGGATAGGGCCAATTCTCTTCCGGCAGATCGGTCGAGATGAAGGCGGCGTGCTGATTGTTGCCGTCCACCTTGCCATTTGGCACGCGCACCATATTGGTGATCGCGCCGATGCCATCGAACTCCAGCGGCGTTGGCGGTCCGGCGAAGCGGTTGAGGCGCAGGTCGTCTATCAGCGAGAGATATTCGGCGCGATTGTAAGTCGGCGGCTTTTCGATTCTCGCCATGTTTGACTCGACTGTCGTCAGCGGCAGGCGGTAGTTATAGGCCTGCACGGCGTTATCGCCCTGCCCGGTGGAGTAGACCTCATCGACGGGCGCATCCCAACGCTGGTAGAATTTGCCGGCGCATGGCTCGCTGTATTCATCCGCGCCCTCGCGCCCCAGCATGTAGGGCGCGCCGGCCGCCGCCGCCAGGTCGCCTTCGTAGGTGGCGTCGACGAACACCGACGCGCTGTAGATTTCTTCCTCACCGGTTTTGCGGTTGCTGATTTTGATCTGGCGCAGAACGGCGCCGTCCTTGATGGCCTTGCGCGGTTCATGGTTGAATTGCCGCATCGTGCGGACTTCGAGCTTGTCACCGACTTCGGCGATCATGTCGCGCAGGATTATCTCGGCGACATGCGGCTCGAAGCGGTAGCCGTCGCTGCAATCGATCAGCTGCTGAGAATCAGCGCCGTATGCCTCGCAGTAGTGTTCCTTGACGCGCCGCACAAACTCTAGGAAGAGACCGCCGGTGGCGCCGCGGGTGTGGATGTCGGTCGCGCCCAGTCCATTGGCGGGCAAGCCGCCGATGTAGCCGCTTCGCTCCAGGATGACGGCGCGCCGTCCGGATTTGGCGACGGTGATGCCGGTCATGATGCCGGCTGGCGTGCCGCCGACGATGACGGCGTCGAATTCGAAACTTCGGGGAGGTGGCATAAAGTAAGTCCCTTTTTGTATTGTTTAACCGAAATGCGGGCGACTCACAGGGTCGCGTAGACACTGACCGTCAGTCGTCCCTACATCATCTAAGGTGGGCGGTCGCCAAGTCTTATTCCTTCAGCGCTAATGAGACCAGCACTGTGATGCCGTCTCCGGGCTTTATTTTGCCGCTGAGCCTGAGCCAGCCGCCGAAGTGTCTTACTTTGCAGAAAGAAACCGCGTCTTTTTTGCCCGGCAGATTGACCGTCGTGCCTTCGTCCGCCCAGTGGATGCCGTCAGGAGAAATCTGCACCTGAGCTTGACCGCTGAATCCGGGCCTGACATCGAGCGCGCGCACGAAGAAGATCGCCTCGCTCGCCCAAGCGGCTTCGTAGGGTTCAGTGGCGAATTCGCCCCGCCAGAGGACGTTGCGCTCGACAACCGCCGTGTAGCTGCGCCTGATCGCCACGATCAAAACTCTCCGCTGAGCAGCACGGAATCGAGATAGAGGAAGGCGCGTTTGTCGCGGTTGGTCTCGACCCAGAAGGCGGTGTTCAGCATGCAATTCAGATTGGGCATAGCCGGGATGGAAATGTACTTGAGCGGTTCGCCGGCGTAGATGAGGTCATTGCATTGGAAGCCGAGGAAGCGGCGCTCAGCCAAGTCGACATTGACGCGCAGATAATGCCAATTCATCTTGGTGGCGATCTCGTTGTAGGCGAGCGTTTGAACGGGCGCGTCAACGTATTCCCAATTCTCGGGACCGAGATGGAAATGCGAGACCGTCTCGCCCGTGTCGCCGATGTTTTGGAAGGCGCGCGTCTCGCCTTTGACCTGCCAGCGGTTGATCATCTCGTCGCCCTGGGCGTTGAGGTAGCGCAGGTGGGGCATCCAGCGATATTCCGGATTCATGCCATCTTGCAGGTCGAAGAGGATGCCGAAAGCGCGCACATCATTCAGCGAAAGGCGCAGCTCGCTCGCTTCCGGCTTGAAAGTGAAATAGCACTCCAATTGAATATGACCGCGCTTGCGAAAGGTCAGACGTTTGATGCTGGTGGCCAGCGAACCAGTCCGCGCGCGGCTCGCCACTTTCAGCGCGTAGTCGCCTTCCATGGAGCCGGCCGTGCCCGTGTCCCACATGGTCAAGTTGCTCAGCATGGGCGGGCGCATATCACTGTATTCCGGCAGCATCGAGTCGAGACTGTGTTCGTAGTTGCCGATCAACTCGGACCAGCCGCGAATGCCTTCGTCGAAGTCATCGTAAAAGATGATGCGTTCGAGCGGGTCGAAGCGGCTTAGGCGTGGATCAGCGCGATAGGTATGGCTCATTTGATTGTTCCGCCGCCGATTTCGGCATTATGCGGCTGAGTTTTTGACATCACATCAGATTAACGTTACAGTAGATAGCAGTTGCGCCCAGTCGTGCGCGACTCGCCCAAGTATAACCAGCGCATGGCAAACTGCAAATCAAAAGTGCGCTGCTAGAAAATGTGAAGTAATGGCTGTAGAGCCATCGTTTACTGTATTAAATGGTCAATAGGAGAAAACCATGAAACCCTCACTATTTGTACGTTTTGCCATCGCGCTCGTCATGCTGTTTTCGCTGGGGCTCGTCCCGGCATTGGGGCAGGATTGCGAAGGCGAGGTCATCGAACTCGAGTTCATGAACTGGTGGGGCGCCGCTCGCGAAGCGCTGATGGACACGCTCATCGGCCACTTCCAGGAAGAGAACCCCTGCATCCGCGTCATCAACCAGGTGCAGCCCTGGGATAACCGCGCTGAATTGCTGGCCACCGCTGCCGCCAGCAGCAACCCGCCCGGCATCATCATGTCCACCCGTCCCGAGACCTATCAATTCGCCATCAACGGTTTGATCATCCCCATCGATCATTTCGTGGAGGCGCACGGCACCGACCTCAGCGTCTTCTATGATGGCGAGATTGGCCTGCAATACTGGAACGGCGAACTCTACGGCCTGCCCATGCCGACCGCCGGCGGTCTGACAAGTTTGTACATATACAACAAAGACATGCTGCGCGATGCCGGCTACGATCCGGAAGCTCCGCCGAAAACCTGGCAAGAGTTGGAGGAGATGTCCGCGGCGCTTACCGTTGCCGATCCGATGGGCGTTGATGTTATGGGCACTCAAGTAATCGGCATAACGGGCGGCGATGCGGCATTTGTCTCTTGGCTGTATACGAACAATGGCAGGTATTCCTCGGATGATGGCCGCACTTTGCTCTTCAACAGTCCGGAAGGCATAGAAACGCTCGAGTGGATGGTCAACTTCACCAACAACATCAACGGCGGCGTGGAAAACGTGGCCGACTTCTTCCAGGATACGGCCTTCGCCCAAGGCGATCATCCTTGGTACGAGGATAAACTTGCTTTCCTGCGTATCAACACATCCTTCTACGGCCACTATAACGTGAATGATCCCGAGGGTTATGCCGATTCGAGCCACTGGGGCACAATGCTGCGGCCATACAACGGAGACAATCCAGACGCTACACATGCCGGCACGACTGGATACAATTACAGCGGGGCTTGGGCTTACACGATTCCGGCCGTGCATCCGCCTGAGAAGCAAGAAGCGGCCTTCAAGTTCGCCGAGTTCATCGGCGTTCACCCGCTGGGCGGCTGCGCCTTCCTTTTCGCGCAGAGCCGGCCCTCGCCGGTGAAGGAATGCAACGAGAATCCGGCTTACTATGAAGTCAACCCCACGTGGTCGGTAGTGCTTGAAGGCTTGGCGACCGATGTGGCCGTTTCGATCACACCGGTTCAAGGACAGCTGTCTGAGCTCCTTGCCAACGCTGTCGAGGAAGCTCTGTTCGGTGTGAAGTCGCCGGCGGACGCGCTGAATGACGCTCATGCCGAGATGCAGGAGCTCTTGGACGAGTTCTGGGCGGAGTTTGACGCCGAGAATATGTAGTGCCGATCACCTCCATCCCTCGACCCCTTCTCTCATTACGGGGAAGAGGGATGACCGATTCGGGACCTGTGGATCCATGAACGACGGGTCAGCCGCTGGCCGACCTCTACAGGCCCCTCCTGGGGAAAATGAATGGGCGGCCCACCGGGTCGCCCGCCGCCGATAAGCGCGTAAGGAAAGCACGAGTGCAAGCGTCTTTGCAATCACAACGAAGCGGACCGAATACCACGATGAAGATGCGGCTGCAGGAATGGTGGTTCCGCAATCGCGCCTTAATCGGATTTGCCTTCATATTCCCTTGGTTCGCCGGCTTCATCATCTTTGACGCGCTGCCCTTCATCTACAATCTGTATCTGAGCTTCACCGATTATCAGATCGGCACAAGGGGCGTACCGCCCTGGATCGGCTTTGAGAATTACATCGAAATCTTCACCGACGACAAGCTTTTCGGCAAGAGCATGTATAACACGGTGTATTATCTGGGCTTCAGTGTGCCCTTGCGCCTGATCTTCGCCTTCTTGATCGCGCTGATATTGAATTTGCGCGTCCGCGGCATGGAGCTCTATCGCACGCTATTCTACGTGCCGTCGGTGGTGCCCTTGGTCGCGGCGACTGTGATATTCGCTGGTTTTCTCAACACGCGCTATGGTTTTCTCAATCAGTTCCTCGTCTTGATCGGCGTCACGCCAGTGCGCTGGCTGTCTTCGCCGGATGCGATAAAACCATCGCTGATTCTGCTCAGCCTTTGGGGATTCGGCGGGCAAATGATCATCTTCCTCGCCGGTTTGCAGGGCATTCCGGATGATCTCTATGAAGCGGCGGCGATAGACGGCGGTACTGGCTGGCATCGCCTTGTATACATCACCGTCCCGCTGATGACGCCGACGATATTCTTCAATTTGCTCTTGGGTTTGATTGGCGGCTTTCAGATCTTTGAACAGGTCTTCATTCTCATCGGGACCAATGGGGGACCCTTGCAGGCTGGACTTGTCTACATGCTGCATGTGTACAATAAGGCTTTTCGAGACTTTGAATTCGGCTATTCGGCCGCGCTGTCTGTGATTTTGTTCCTGATCATCTTTGTGTTGACGATCATGCTCGTCTATACCTCCAATCGCTGGGTGTTTTACGGGGACGCGCAAGACGATGAGACCTAGGCTTCGGATGTAGGGTGCAGGCATGATTGAAGATCCCAGAGCAAGAGTGGTTCGCTATATCATCATCTATACGATTTTGACCGTGGGCGCGATTGTGATGATGGTGCCGCTGCTCTGGACCGTCTCGACATCGCTGAAAACTCGCGACAAGATCACGATTCGCCGACTGGAGCTGATCCCGGATCCGGTCGCCTGGGAGAATTATCCCAATCTCTTTGAGGCGCGCCCAATCATGCAATACACGCGCAATACGATGGTCATCGTGGTGGCGGCGCTTTTCGGCGCCTGGGTGCCTTGTACGCTGGCCGGTTACGCCTTCGCGCGTATCCCGTTCCCGGGACGAAACATCTTCTTTGGCATCCTGCTGGCGACAATGATGCTGCCTTATGTGGTGCGATTAATCCCCTTATTTTTGTTTTTCGATGAGATCGGCTGGACGCGCACCTTTGGTCCGCTGATCCTGCCGCGTCTCCTCGGGCACAATGCCTTCTATATCTTCTTGTATCGACAGTTCTTCCGCGGGATACCAGAGGACATTTACGATTCGGCGCGCATTGATGGCTGTTCCGAATTCGGCGTCTGGTGGCGGATTTTCATGCCCATGTCGCGGCCCGTGCTGGCGGCGGTATCGATCTTCGCCTTTTCATTCGCTTGGAACGACTTCTTGAATCCGCTGATTTACCTCGGCTCAAACAAAGAGCTGTGGACCTTGGCGCTGGGCTTGAACGCCTTGCAGGGCTTCGAGGGCGAGGACAACAGCCTCAACATGATCATGACCTTCTCCATGCTGATGATCATCCCGATGCTGGTCGTCTTCTACTTCGGGCAGAAGCACCTGATCAGCGGCGTGACTGCGCAGGGCAGCCTCAAGGGATAATGCCAACCCCTCCCCGGCCCCTCCCCGACGCTTCAGGGAGGGGAGACGAGCATCGAGACATGTCGCAAAGGCTTAGGTAGCCGGGTACGCGCCTACTTGCTTCGGGGAATAGAGCACGATGACTTCCAGTTCTACTGACAAACCAAACATCGTTTACATCGTCCTCGATCAGTGGCGCGGTGATTGCCTTGGTATCGCCGACAGCGCCCACCCGGTGATGACGCCGCATTTCGATCAAATCGCCTATGAAGGCAGCTGGTACGCGCGCGCCTATGCTGACTGTCCCATTTGCATGCCGCAGCGCGCGACGATGCTGACCGGCTTCACGGCCAGCCAGCACGGCATGCCGCATAATTTTATGAGCGGGCCGCGGACGCCGATAGCGATTGAGCAAAGCCTGCCGTTTCGTTTGACGCGCGAGGCCGGCTATCAGACCAAGGCGGTCGGCAAGATGCACTTCTGGCCCGAGCGCGCCCGCTTTGGATTTGAAGACATCAGCTTGCATCCGAACGATTATGTCAACTTTCTGGAAGAGCAAGGTTACGGCGGCTTCTATCGGGGACATGGCTTGGGCGGCAATGAGCTGTATCCGGCGGTCAGCGCCGTGCCCGAACGGCTGAGCCATACGCATTGGATTGTCGATGAGGGCATCCGCTTCTTGGGGCGGCGCGATCCCGATTGCCCCTTCATGCTCTGGCTGGTCTTTGAGGCGCCCCACAGCCCCTTTGATCCGCCCGCGCCCTTTGATCGCATGTATGATGATTTCGAAATTCCCGAAGCGGTAGTCGGCGATTGGGTGGGGGCCTCTGACGAGCCGAAGTCGCTAATTGCGGATCGCATCGTGCGGAATGCCGACCGCATCTCGCCACAAGTTCTGAGGCGGGCGCGGCGCCACTACTACGGCCAGGTTACGCACATCGATTACCAGTTGGGACGTCTGTTCGGCGAATTACAGAGCAGAGGTCTCTACGAAAATACCATCATCGTCATCAGCTCCGATCATGGCGAGCACCTGGGGGATCACGGTCTCTACGCCAAATCGACGTATTTGGAGTCTTCGGCGCGTGTGCCGATCATCATGCGCCTGCCACTTGAGCACGGCATTTACAATCGGCGCGTCGATACGCCAGCGCTGACAGCCGATATCGCGCCAACTTTGCTGGAGCTCGCCGGTCTAGAGCCTGATTCAAAGATGGATGGCAAGTCGCTCTTGCGCCTGCCACAGGACCGGGTGATATTTGGCGAGACGCAGGGTTCGGTTTTCGCCACCGATGGGCGCTTGAAATATATCTATTACTTTGCCGGCGGCGTCGAGCAGCTCTTTGATGCCGGCAAGGATCTCGACGATCGTTATAATCTGGCGGGCCAGCCCGAATACGCGTCTGCGCAGGCGGGGCTAAAGGCGGGCTTGATTGACTATTTGCGCGTCAATGACCGTCCGGCTGCAGTTGATGGCGACCTGCTGGTAAGTGATATATCGCTGGATGTCGACAAACTGCGCGCGCGGAATGCGGCGGCTTGGCGCGGACCGCTGCGTTACGGGGATGGATACGGCTAGTCGCGCGGAAAACTTACTGTAAAGCCAGGTAGTCGCCCACGATGGCGGTGAACTCGATGATGTTGCCGAAGGGATCGCGGCAGAAGAAGCGTGGTCGCCCGGGGATGACTTCGACATCGTAGGGGGCGTAGCCCGCCTCAACTAGTTTCTGCCGAATACCCGCCACGTCATCAACGACCAGGCAATAATGCCGGTTGGATGTATCGCCCAGCGGTTCTTCGCGGAAGCAATGCAACTCGGCGTCTTCCCCCAGTTTGAACCAGATGACCTCAGCCGCCTGGATGCTGTTTGGCGCAGCGATCTCCGGCAATCCGAGCAAGTCGCCGTAAAAGGCGCGCGTCAAGTCTTCGCTTCCGGGCGGGCGCGGTATGCTGACGTGCTGCAATCGTACCTTCATGGCCGCCTCTCCGTATATGTCTCGTCACGAATATTGACATTTTACCAGAACCGCTGGGAGTGTCTAATACTTAGGATATGGTTGCCTGCGATCTTGTCAAAAATCTCTGTGCTGGCGGTCAGTGTCTACGCGACCCTCTTGTTCTCTGTAGCAAAAAACCGCGTGACACACTCGGCATAGAGACATAGCCATCGATTTAGACACTTCCGAACCGCCGCGCAACTTGACAGCAGCGCCAGAACCGTTTAGACTTTGTGAAATTGTGCGCTATATGTGCAATTGCACGAAAGTGTTTGTCCATGGCGGAAGTCATCGTCATGCCAAAACTGGGAAACACGATTGAAAGCGCCAGCGGCCTGCTGTTGGCTCACCCACTCTTGCCATAGATAGCTCATCACGATTCTCACGACGAACTTAGGTTTGCTTCTGTGTCCTCGCTGGTTTGAATGCTGATCTATGCTGTAAAGGAAGGCGGATTTGCCGAAATCGCTGACGATAGACCCGGCCGAGGAGCGCCAACGTTCCGCCATACGCGCGCCGGCGATTCCGGTAAACGCTTACGTTTCCGACCCGGAAGTGGAGGCCGCTGCCTACTCGCGCGAGCGACTCCTGAACATCTATCACGATATGCGCTTGATTCGCGAATTTGAGACGGCGCTGGATGGCTTCAAGAAGGAAGGCGTCTATCGCGGCATTCGCTACACGCCCGCGGGACCGGCGCATCTTTCGATTGGGCAGGAAGCGGCTGCTGTCGGGCAGTGCATCCACCTGGAAGCGACGGACTATATCCTCGGTTCTCATCGCAGCCACGGCGAGATCCTGGCCAAGGGACTTGCCGCCATCCGCACGCTCAATGACGAGCGCCTGCTGGAAATCATGGAAGGCGCCATGGACGGCGCCGCGCTGCGCGTCGTCGAGACGATTGACGATTTCCCCGATGTGCGGGCATTGGCGCGAGCCTGGCTGATTTACGGCGCCTACGCCGAAATCTTCGCGCGCGCGACAGGCTTCAATAAGGGCATGGGCGGCTCGATGCATACCTTCTTCCCGCCCTTCGGCATCATGCCCAACAACGCCATCGTTGGCGGCTCGGCCGATATCGCCCTCGGCATGGCGCTCTTTAAACGGATCAACCGGAAAGAGGGCATCGTCATCGCCAATATCGGCGACTCCTCAGTCGCCAGTGGCCCGGTCTGGGAGGCGATGAACTTCGCGGCGATGGATCAGTATCGGACGCTGTGGGATGCCGAGCTGGGCGGCGCGCCGCCGATCCTCTTCAATTTCATGAACAACTTTTATGGCATGGGCGGGCAGCCACAAGGCGAGACGCTAGGATTCGGCCTGCTGGCGCGGGTCGGGTTGGGCGTCAACGCCGATGCCATGCACAGCGAGCGGGTTGATGGTTATGATCCGCTGGCGGTAGCTGACGCCACGCGGCGGGTGAAATCGTTGCTGCTTGCAGGGCGCGGGCCGGCTATGCTGGATGTGATTACTTATCGTTACAGCGGGCATTCACCGAGCGATGCTTCGTCTTATCGCGGGCGCGACGAGATCGAGTTGTGGCGCGCGCAGGATGCGCTCCGCGGCTTCGGCGAATATCTACGCGCAAACGGCCATGCGGATAACGCGGAGCTGGAGGAAATAAAAGAATCGATCGTTGAAGTAATTACTAAGGTGATCGTTGCGGCGGTTGACCTTGAATTATCGCCGCGGCTTAATACGATGAACGACGCCATCGGCGCCTTGATGTTCTCAAACGAGACCGCCGATGCGCTGGATGATCGCGAGCCGGATGTCACCCAGCCACTGAATGAGAGCCGCCTGAAAGTCACGGCGGGCAAGCATCGCTTTGGCTTGGATGGACGGGGCAGGCCGCAGCCAAAACTCAAGACCTTGACCTACGCCGAAGCTATCTTCGAGGCGATGATTCACCGCTTCTACGCCGACCCGACGATGATCGCGTTCGGCGAGGAGAACCGCGATTGGGGCGGAGCCTTTGGCGCTTACCGCGGCTTGACCGAGGCCATCCCCTATCACCGGCTCTTTAACAGTCCCATATCGGAAGCGGCGATCGTGGGCGCGGCGGTCGGATACGCTTTGGCCGGTGGACGCGCCGTGCCGGAACTGATGTATTGCGACTTCATGGGCCGCGCCGGCGATGAGATATTCAATCAAATGGCCAAGTGGCAGGCGATGTCGGCGAAGCTGCTGCGGATGCCACTGGTGCTGCGCGTCTCGGTGGGCATGAAATACGGCGCGCAGCATTCGCAGGATTGGAGCTCGATTGTGGCACATATCCCGGGCTTGAAGGTCTATTTCCCGGCGACGCCCTACGATGCCAAAGGCATGCTCAACCGCGCTTTACGCGGCACCGATCCGGTCGTCTTCTTCGAGAGTCAGCGGCTTTACAATCAGCCGGAGACGCTTTTCGGCGGCGGCGTGCCGATTGAGTATTACGAAGTCGAAGAGGGTGAACCCTACGTGCATCGGCCGGGGAGCGACATCAGCATCATCACCATCGGCGCGACACTCTACCGCGCTTTGGAAGCGGCTGAAATACTGAAGCGCGAACACAATATCAGCGTCGAGGTGATTGACGCGCGCTTCCTCAATCCGCTCAATTACGCGCCGATCATCGAATCGGTCAGAAAGACGGGAAAGGTCTTGCTCGCTTCGGATGCGACTGAGCGAGGTTCCTTCCTGCATACGCTGGCATCGAATATCTCTCAGCTCGCTTTTGATTATCTCGATGCTCCAGTCGCCGTCGTTGGTTCGCGCAACTGGATTACGCCGCCGGCCGAGCTCGAAGAGAGCTTCTTCCCCAGCGCCGACTGGATGATCGATATGATCCATCAGCGCCTATTGCCGCTGCCTGGTTATGAGCCGCGCACCGAGCAGGGCGCGGGGACAATCATCAGGCGCAATCGAGCCGGGGTCTAGCTATGATCAACACCGCGCGCCACGAGCTGCTAGCAAAAGTCGCCGCTATGTACTACGAGCAGGAAATGACGCAAAACGACATCGCCGCCGTACTCGATCTGTCGCGCGTCAAGATTTACCGCTTGCTGAAGGAAGCGCGCGAATCGCAGGTTGTGCGCATCTTGATCGACTGGCCCATCAAGCGTTCGCTGGCTCTGGAGACGAAGCTGGTCAAGCGATTTGAGCTGGAGCGGGCGCTGGTGCTGCAAACGGGGGCGACCGATTCGGCGCTGCTGCGGCGTCAGATCGCGCAGTTGGCGGCGCGCTACCTGGAGGGCGCGCTGGTCGATGGGGCCGACCTGTCGATCTGTTTCGGCAGCACGACCTACGAGGTCATCAGCGCCATCCGTGCCGATTTCCAGGCGAATGTCAAAGTCATGCAAGCGACCGGCAGCCTGTCCCACGCGCTGAAGGAATTCGACAGTTCGGCGTTGACGCGTCAATTGGCGCAGAAGTTGGGTGGCGAGGCGCTCTATTTGTCGTCGCCGCTGCTGGCTGATGATGCCGAAGCGGCAGCGGTGATCCGCGAGCAGGCGGTCGTTGGTCAGGCGCTGGAGCAAGTGCGGTGCGCCGATATCGCTTTGGTTGGGATAGGCGATTTGGATCCGGCGACATCGGGCTTTGTTCGCGCGGGCGTGGCGGGCGCCCAGCAGTTGCGGTCTTACCGGGAGCGCGGCGCCACAGGCGATATGGCTTGGCAGATCTTCGACCGGGCGGGCCAACTCTTCCCATGTGAACTGAATGGGCGCATCATTGGCGTGACGCTGGCTGAGCTGCGCGCCGTGCCGCAGACGGTGGCTGTCGCTGTGGGGCTGAACAAGGCGGCCGCTATCGTTGGCGCTTTGAACAGTGGCGCGATCAACGTGCTTTGCACGGACGAAGCGACCGCGGCCAGAGTCTTGGAAACCCAATTGTAGGGCTTGTCCGCTACTGGGGCGTGCTATCGCGTTTTTTCTACCCCATCCCCGACCGCCAGT